>JAZOST010000047.1:0-32710 GCA_045657285.1 Christensenellaceae bacterium | reverse complement strand
GTACGGGCGAAGGCAATATGGACGCCGCAAATATATTAAAACCAATGCTATCACGTGGGGAGCTTCAAACGATAGGTGCGACCACGCTTGACGAATATAGAAAACATATAGAAAAAGACCCCGCTTTAGAACGTAGATTTCAACCTATCATCGTTGACGCACCCAGCCCTGAAGAAGCAGTTGAAATTCTTAAGGGGCTTCGTGATAAGTATGAATCGCATCACGGGGTAAGTATTCCAGACGACGCTATACTTTCAGCCGTAACCTTGTCGGATAGATATATTACCGATAGATTTTTGCCAGACAAAGCCATTGACCTAATCGACGAAGCGGCTTCAAGGGTAAGGCTTGATAGTTATAATTCACCAGTAGGTGCAAAGCAAAAAGAGAAAGAACTAAACGCTTTGATTGCGCAAAAGAACGAAGCAAAGCGCCGTGAAGAATTTGAAAAAGCAATAAAAATAAATAAAGAAATTGAACGTGTAAATAAAGAACTTGACGAAATTCGTGCAAACGCTAGCAAAGCAAGTGGCGACCGCGAAAAATTGCAACTAACCCCAGATGATATTGCTAAAGTAGTAAGCAACTGGACCGGCGTTCCCGTAGTAAAACTTACTGAAACTGAAGCGCAAAAACTATTGTCGCTTGAAGATGTACTACATCAAAGGGTAATAGGTCAAGAAGATGCGGTTAAAGCGGTTGCGGGTGCAATTAGAAGGGCAAGAGCAGGTCTTAAAGACCCGAATAGACCTGTTGGTTCGTTTATATTCGTAGGCCCTACGGGCGTAGGTAAAACAGAACTTTCAAAAGCGCTTGCCGAAGCGGTATTTGGTAATGAAGACAATATCGTTAGGGTTGATATGAGTGAGTTTATGGAAAAACACTCCGTATCAAAACTTGTTGGCGCGCCTCCCGGATACGTTGGTTTTGACGAAGCAGGTCAACTTACTGAAAAAATTAGAAGAAAACCCTATTCAGTAGTTCTTTTTGACGAAATTGAAAAAGCACATCCAGACGTATTTAATATAATGCTACAAATTTTAGACGACGGAAGACTTACTGACAGCAAAGGTAGGGTAGTAAGTTTTAAGAATGCCATAATTATTATGACTTCTAACGTAGGCGCAACCGAAGTTCAAACTAAAAACACTTTAGGCTTTGCGGGTAGTAGCGCTAGCAGATACGACGATATGTGTGATAGGTATATGAACGCGCTAAAAGAAAAATTCCGCCCCGAATTCTTAAACAGAATTGACGATATTATAGTGTTCCATAAACTATCAAAAGAAGAAACGTCAAAAATTGCATCATTATTATTATCAAGTCTTAAAAAACGCCTTGCCGTGTTAGAGGTTAAACTTGAAATTTCTGACGAAGCAATGAATTTAATAATTGAAAAAGGTTATGACGATAATTACGGCGCAAGACCGCTTAAAAGGGTTATTCAAAGATATATTGAAGATAGGTTAAGCGAAAAAATTCTTCGCGGAAGTTTAAGGCAAAATTCAACCGTGATAGTCGGTGTAAGCGACGGCGAATTTACGTTCATAAACGAATAATAAAAAAGGGTTTTGCATAATAAAAGTAGTAATATTATATAGGAGGGAACTATATGAAATTTAACTACGTATTGAGAAATGCAGAACTTAACGAACACCTAAAGCGCATTGCTGAAACAAAACTTGCTAAACTTGAAAAATACTTCGGCGAAGAAGAACCTACCGCAAAGGTATGTCTTAAAAAACAAGCAAGACAATGCACTCTTGAAGTAATGCTCTCTTATGCAGGCAAATTAGTTCGTGGGGTGGCAACTGCCGAAAATTTTTACGACGGGCTAGACTTTGTTCTTCCTAAACTTGAAGGTCAAATTAGAAAGCACCGCACAAGGTTTGACAAGCATAGTAAAAACGTGGCGTTTAAGGACGCGTCGCTTTATACTTCTTACGACGGCGACGAAAAACTAAAAGTCGTAAAAGAAAAGAAATTCAAACTAACCCCCATGACCGTTATGGAAGCGGTGGACGAATTAGAACTTTTAGGGCACGATTTTTACGTGTTTCTTGAAGTAAAAACTAATACCATTCAAGTGCTTTACAAACGTAACGACGGGGATTTAGGACTTATAGAACCGGAGATTTAATAATTTGCAAATAGGTATTTCAACCGCATCACTATTTAAGCGGTATCAAACGGTGGACGGACTAAAAAGGTTAAAAGAGTGTGGCGTACAAAACGTAGAAGTCTTTTTTGAATCTTTTTGTGAATACAACAAAAAGTTTGGCAAAAAACTTGCCAAAATAAAAGGCGACGTAAACGTTCACTCCGTACATACCTTAACCACGCAATTTGAACCGCAACTATATACGGAAAATTCCGTAGCCCAAAAAGACGCTTTTGAAATACTTGAAGGTATGCTTAAAGGTGCAAAGGCACTAGGGGCAAAATACTACACTTTTCATGGCCCTGCAAGAATTAAAAGAACGCCTTTTAAAATCAATTTTGACCGCGTTGGCGAAATAACTAAAAGAGTATGCGACATTTGTTCTAAGTACAACGTAACCCTTGCTTATGAAAACGTGCATTGGTGCTACTATAACTACGTTGGGTTTTTTAGCGAACTTAAAAAGCACGTCCCAACGCTTAAAGGCACGCTTGATATTAAACAAGCAAGGCAAAGCGAGATTGACGTTTACGATTTGATAAACGAAATGGCTAGTGATATAGTTACCGTACATTTATCTGACATTGATAAGGACGGAAAAATGTGTCTTCCACTTGCGGAAAGGGGAACTATTGATTTTGAAAAACTTTTCCGTGCGCTTAAGGACGTGGGGTTTGACGGCACTATGCTAATTGAAGCATATTACGGAGATTATGATAGCGAAGACGAACTTTGCGAAAGTCTAGAAAAACTTCGCGCTTTAGCGGATAAAATATTTAACTAAAATCTAAAAAGAAAGCCGAAAGGCTTTCTTTTTTATATAAAAAATCCAAGTAGTTTGTATGCACCAAGAATAATTAAAATTAGTGGTGGTAAAAAATCAAACTTACCGAATTTTTGCGCTAATTTAGTTTTGGAAAGTAAAAGACCTAAATATATTGCTAGGGCGTGGGTAAGGGCGATAGTAAGCGGTACTAAAAAATCGTTGTATCCCATAAGCGCAAGTGATAAATTTGCAAACGCTCCGTCAAAACCTACTGCTATTCCTGCAATGAAAGATTGTTTGATAATTGTAGTGTCGCTAGCAATAGAATTCTTGTCTTTTTTAACTAGATTAACAATGCCTACAATTATTAAAATCAGACCGCTTAAATTTGCCGTTGTTTCGGTCAAAAAACCGCTCAAAGCATAAGTAAGATAATTTGCAAAAAGACACATTGCAAAAACAGTAAGGGCAATAATTATGGGTATTAAGAAAATTCTTCCCTTCTTGAAAGATAAAGAAAAACCGCAAACAAACGAATCAATGCTTACGGAAAGTATAGTAATTAGCACGAAAGGTGTCATTAGTAACTCGCATAAACTCTTTTATTTACATTATATTAGGATAAAAACTTAAATGTTAATGAAAAAAATGCCAAAAAGTTCAAAAAAAATTAAAAGTGAATTGACAACTTACATATATTTGTGTAAAATAAGATAGATATAGTATGAAGTAAAGGAGTAAGTTGCCCAAATGAAGTTTGCTAAATCCTGTAAAATATTTTTATTAGCGGTTGTAACTGCGCTTATGATTGCTACCACTTTTATGTTCACGGGGGTAAGTGCCTACGCTGAAGACGTTGTTACTCAAGGCACGGTTAATTACTTTGGTGTGAGCAATGCTACGGTAGAATATAAGGATAGTAATTTAGTTGCGACCTTACAAAATGATTCTCAACTTAAATTCAAAAATCAACTTGCAGTTAATAGTTTAGAATTTGAAACGCTCTTATCTAGTGGCGTTAAAAAAGTTACCGTAACGTTAGAATACAAATCGTATTATGAAAACGGCGTAGCAAAAGATTTTTCTGCTAGCGAAGTTACGCTTGACAAAGAAATTAAAAGCGTATTAGAAATCAGCGTTGGTGCTAGTGATTATACAGTTGACTTCAACGGCGAAATCGCTACTGTGGCAAAAGCCGATGGTTTAACTTTAGCGTTTAGTACTACTGCAAACGTTCTTTCAGCAAAGGTTGAGGGAACTACCATTACTTCTACTAATGACTATTATAAAATCGCAGGTAAAGATAAAAACGTAGCAACTATTACTTTTGCTTTTGAAACTGAAACTGCTGATAGCACCTTTACCGTAGTTTACGTTGACCAAATGTCAAACGCTACTGGCTCTTATGCAGGTAAATACAAACAAACCTTTGTTCTTAATGATGAAGGCAAAATTAAAGATTACGCTTATCCCGTAGTTTCTATTGCGGATAATATTATAAACACTAGCGTAAAAGAATTAAGAGTTATAAGTTCTAAAAAAGTTACCGTTACCATGAACGCTTATTCGGTTTTTGCAAGTGTTGAAAATAACGAACTTTTCTTAACCAAGGTTAATGAAGGTGTAAACGGCGGTAACATTGCTCTTCAAAATGCAGAAACTCCTAAATATGCATACTTTAACAAATCTGAAGACGTAGCAGTAGATACAATGACCTTTGGTGTTGCTAGCAAGGTTAGCGAAGTTGGTGACGTTGTTTACGGCGAATATAACGTTAACGTTGTTGACGAAGAAGGCACTGACGTTGCACCGCTTTACAATGTTGTTGACGACGGTACTGGCAAAAAGATTGCAAAAGACCAAACCGCTTATAAAGCGTTCCTAGTTGCATTAGAAAATGCACTTGATGGTATTCGTCTAGGTGACGACGTAACTATTCCTTCATTTAACGGATTAATTAGCGACGATGCAACTCCTTACGGAAATTTAACTCACACAATTTACTATAAAACTCCTACTAATGATAGCGGTAGCACAACTGGTTGGACTTTTAAGATTAGTGACGCTGGCGACTATTTATTCTACGTAGTATTTAAAGATGAAGACGGCAACGCTATTGATACAGATAAGTTCTTCGTTGTAGATGAAGATGATGAAAACACTTATACCTACGGCGAATATGAAAACTTCGTATTTAAGTTTAACGTTCAAGACGATGAAGCATTTACAGTAAGCGAAGCAGATGCAACTGAAATGGGTAAAGGTTATCTTAACGTTAAATACAAATTCAAACCTTTTGATATTGACGCGTCTAAATACAATACGTCTTACGCACTTTATTATAATGCAAATGTTGATGCAACTGCTGATGATGAAGGTTGGGTATTAGTTGAAGCGGGCGATAATTTCACAGAAGAAGAAGTTAACCAAATTGCTTATGACGGACAACGTACATTTATTCCTACTAAAGTAGGTGCATATATGGTTGAATGTACGGTTGTATCTACTAACGAAGTTAAATCAGCAAAGGCAAGCACGATTGTTAAAATTGAAAACGAACCGCAGTTCGTTAAACCCGACAATCAATGGTTCCAAAAGAACATTGCTCCGCTTACGTTCTTATTCGTTGGTACGGTTTGCCTAGTTATCTTGTTGGTTTTAATCTTTAAGAAACCAGAAGAAATTGAAGAACCAAAAGTAGATACCAAAAAATAATAAAGTATAGGACTTCGTTTTAGCGAGGTCCTATTTTTACCTAATATGAAAAAAATTACGTTTAGCAAAAAGGAAGGTAAACTTTCCCGCATAGCGCTTGAACTTTTTGACGAATTAAATTATTCCGCTTTAATGAAGGCTTTAAGGAATAAAGACGTTAAAGTAAACGGCAAGCGAGTATCCAAAGACTGTCATATAACAAAAAGTGATATGGTAGAGATTTACTTTGCTCCGACAAATGCGGAAAAGTTTAGCGTTGTTTTTAGTAACGACGACGTAGTCGTGGTTGATAAGAAAAGCGGTTTTTCTTCTGAAAACGTTTACGAAGATTTGCTAGCAAAAAATGAAAACTGCAAATTTATTCATAGGCTTGATAGAAATACTTCTGGGCTTATGATATTTGCGCTTAATGAAAAAAGCGAAAAAGAACTACTTTTAGGGTTTAAGAAAAGAACTTTTGAAAAGTATTACCTTGCCGAAGTTATAGGCGCGCCAAAAGAAAATGAAAAAATTTTAACTGCGTACTTATATAAGGATGCTAAAAATAGTATAGTTAAAATATATCCAAATGCGGTTAAAGGTTCGGTTAAAATTGTAACCGGTTATAAGGTTGTTAAAAGGAGCGAAAGAACGTCAACGCTACTTGTAACTTTATATACAGGTAAAACGCATCAAATAAGGGCACACCTTGCATATATAGGGAATGCTATCGTCGGCGACGGAAAATACGGCGATAACGATTTTAATAAAGAATTTGGCGCAAAAAGTCAAATGCTTACTGCAAGTAAGTTAGTTCTTCATTTTGATGCAAAAAGCCCGCTAAATTATTTAGACGGAAAGGTTTTTGAGTTGTAATATGCCACAAGACGCTTATACATTATATTATTTATGTGACGAACTTAATAGAATTTTCAAAGGCGGTAAAATAAATAGGATTGTTACGCCCACTGCTGACGAAGTTGTTTTTACGGTTTATACGGGCAAAAAAACCGAAAAACTATATATTTCAGCATCCCCGTCTAATCCACGTGTTGCGGTAGGTGATAGCAATAGTGAAGCGCCACTTACTGCGCCTAATTTTTGTATGTTACTACGCAAGCACTTGCTTTCGGCAAGTATAGATAGCGTTTCACTAGTTGATTTTGATAGAATAGTGAAAATTGATTTTACCGCGTCTAGTGAATTTTTTGATGCGGGCAAGAAAACGCTATACGTAGAACTTATGGGTAGATACAGCAACGTAATTCTTTGCGAAAACGATAATGTTTTAGGCGCAAACCGCGGTATAAACTTTTTTGATAACGGCGTGCGCCCGCTGATAGTAGGTCATAAATATCAACTTCCGCCAAACGCCGATAAAAAAACACCAAAAGACGATACTCTTATTTTTGAGTGCGGTGGCGATAGAGAGGCGTTAGCCAAAGAGATATGTGAAAAAGTGCAAGGAATTTCTACTCAAACGGCGAAAGAGATTGTAGAAAGTTATTTTGAAAGCAACACGGAATTTACAAACGAAAAATTTACTAATTTTATAAACTCTTTCGTGTATTCTTCAAAAGTGTCGCCTTGTATAATATCTAGCAAAAAAGGCGAAGAAGTTTGCGTTTATCCGTATAAAACTATTGACGGCGATATAAAGCAGTTTGAAAGTTTGCTAAATGCTGAAAGTTATTATTTTGAAAATAAAACGCGTATTAGGGAATTTAAAAACGCTAACGATAGACTTTTATCATTAGTAAATAGTGTCGTTAAAAAGGTAAAAAAGAAACTATCGGCAATTTTATCTAGAGAAAAGGAAGCCCTTTCGTTTGCGGACAACAAACTTAAAGGGGATTTAATTTTATCTTACGTTTATCTAATTAAGCAAGGACAAAAGGACTGCGTTTTAACCGACTATGAAACGGGTAATGAGATAAAGATTGAACTTGACGAAAATCTAACTCCCGCAAAAAATGCTGAAAGATATTATAAAAAATATAATAAGCAAAAGCGTACAGTAGAAGCGTTAGTAGTCCAAAAAGAATTTGCAGAAAAAGAACTAAATTATTTACAAAGTGTTTTAGATGAAATTGCACTTGCCGAAACAATAGAAGATTTAACGCTTATAAACGAAGAACTTATAGACGATGGACTAGTAAAAATTCAAAACGCTAAAACTAGCAAAAAAGTTAAAGAAAGAAAGTATAGGCTATACGAAATTGACGGCTTTATCGTAAAGGTTGGAAGAAACAATAAAGAAAACGACGAAGTAACGTTTTCCGCTCGTCAAGGTGATTTGTGGTTACACTCAAAACTTTATCACTCATCTCACGCTATAATTGAAAGCGGTGGCAAGGTAATTCCCGAAAGCGTAATAAAGATTGTGGCGGAAATAGTTTCTTACTATTCAAAAGCGCGTGACGGCGGAAAAACGGAAATAGTAGTTGCTGATAGAAAGTACGTTAAAAAGCCCACTGGTGCAAAATTAGGTTTTTGTACGTACACAAACTTCAGTTCGGTTTTAGTTTCGCCCGATTCGCATACGGAATTTATAAAAACACGTTAAAACCGCATAAAAAACTTGCCTTTTATTAAAGGTTATGATAGAATATTTAAGAATTTTCAGTTTAGGAGAATAATATGAAATACACTTTTGAAAACGCTAAAAAAAGCACAGTAAAAATTAACATTACTCTTACGGAAAAAGAGTGGAAAGAAGCAGTAAGTGCTGCTTATGAAAAGACTAAAGGCAGATATTCAATGCCGGGCTTTAGAAAAGGTAAAGTTCCAAAACACCTTTTAGAAAGCACTTACGGCAGTGGTATTTTCTATGAAGAAGCAATCAATATTGCTTTCCCCAAATACTACGGCGAAGTTTTAGATAAAGAAACTTCAATTGAACCTGTTGCCGCTCCTGACATTGATATTAAGAAGATAAGCGAAAAAGGTATTACCATTGAAGCAATCGTTCCTGTTAAACCTGAAGTTAAACTTGGCGATTATAAAGGTATATCTTTCAAAAAAGTTGAGTATAATGTAACTGATGCTGATATTGATGCTGACGTTAAAGCGCTTCAAGAAAGAAATTCAAGAATGGTTGAAATAACTGATAGGGAAGCACAAAACGGCGATACCGTAATTATTGACTTCTCTGGTTCAATTGACGGAGTTAAGTTTGACGGCGGTACGGCTGAAAAGCAACCCTTAACTATCGGTGAAGGTAGATTTATCCCCGGTTTTGAAGAACAAGTTGTTGGTATGAAAATCGGCGAAGAAAAAGATATTACCGTTAAATTCCCCGAAGATTATTTCTCAGCAGACCTTAAAGGCAAGGATGCGGTTTTTGCAATTAAACTTCACGAAATCAAAGTTAAAGAACTTCCCGAACTTAACGACGAATTTATTAAAGATTCAGTTGGCGTAGAAACTCTTGACGCTTACAAAGAAGAAGTTAAAGCAAGACTTACCAAGCAAAATAGCGACAGAGCAGAAAGAGAAATTGAAGACGAAATCATTAAAACTATTACCGACAACGCTAGCGTAGAAATTCCTGACGCTATGATTGAAGGTCAAATTGATAGAATGGTTCAAGAAATGGATTACCGTCTTTCATATCAAGGCTTAAAACTTGAAGACTACTTAAAATACTTAAATCAAACTATGGATGATTATAGAAAAGGTCTTAAGGAACAAGCAGAAAGCACTGTTAAATCACAACTTGTTATCGGCGCAATTATTGACGCTGAAAAGATTGAAGCAACTGATGCTGAAGTTGAAGCAAGAGTTGAAGAAATGGCTAAAGCACAAGACAAGAAAGTTCCCGATATCAAAAAGAATATGGGCGCTAAACAACTTGACTATATTAAAAACGACATTATCATTAAGAAATTCTTTGAATTATTAAAAGGCGCTAACGAAATTAAATAGTTTAGCCCAAGCGGAGAGAGAAAATGATTAAAAACACGGTTGTACCTTACGTAATTGAAAACACTGGTAAAGGCGAAAGAAGTTACGATATATATTCTAGACTTTTAGAAGATAGAATCATATTCTTAACAGGCGAAATCAACGATGCTGTTGCTGATACCGTTGTTGCGCAATTGATTTTTTTAGAAGGTAAAGACCCGAATAAAGACATTTGTCTTTATATAAATAGCCCAGGTGGTAGCGTAACTGCAGGTATGGCTATTTACGACACTATGAATTATATCAAGTGTGACGTAAGTACCATTTGTATAGGGCTTGCAGCATCTATGGGTGCGTTCCTATTGTCAAGCGGTGCTAAAGGCAAGAGATATGCTCTTCCAAATAGTGAAATTATGATTCACCAACCTTTAGGTGGGGCGCAAGGTCAAGCAAGCGACATTAAAATTCAAGCGGACCACATTATTAAAACCAAACATCGCTTAAATACCATTTTGGCTAAAAATTGTAATAAGCCTTACGAAGTTTTAGAAAAAGACACTGATAGAGATAATTATTTATCAGCAGAAGACGCTAAAGAATACGGTTTAATTGACGAAATATTCGTTAAACGTCCGTAGGCTATAGGAGATTCATGAAAAACAACGACCAAGAATTATATTGTTCTTTTTGTGGAAAGGCAAAAGAACTTGCTAAAAAGTTAATAGCCGGACCTAACGGTATATATATTTGTGACGAGTGCGTAGAAGTTTGCCGTGAAGTTATTCGTGAAGACGAAAACAAACGTGGCGGAAACGAATTCACTCTCTTAAAACCTGCCGAAATAAAAGCAAGGCTTGACGAATATATCGTAGGGCAAGAAGACGCAAAAAGGGTTTTATCAGTAGCCGTTTATAATCATTATAAAAGAATAAACGTTTCAAAAACTGAAGGCATAGAACTTGATAAGAGCAATATTTTACTTTTAGGTCCAACAGGTAGCGGTAAAACGCTTCTTGCAAAAACTCTTGCCAAAATACTAGACGTGCCGTTTGCCGTTGCCGACGCTACCACTCTTACTGAAGCGGGCTACGTTGGTGAAGACGTAGAAAACATTTTGCTTAAACTTATTCAAAATGCGGACTATGATATTGAAAGAGCGCAAAAGGGCATAATCTATATTGACGAAATTGATAAGATTGCAAGAAAAACTGAAAACGTTTCAATAACTCGTGACGTTTCTGGTGAAGGTGTTCAACAAGCGCTTCTAAAAATTATAGAAAGCACGGTTGCGTCTGTCCCGCCACAAGGTGGAAGAAAACACCCGCAACAAGAATGTATTAGGCTTGACACTACTAATATATTGTTTATATGTGGTGGCGCGTTCGTAGGTTTAGACGAAATTATAAATAAAAGAAAGGAAAAATCTTCTTTAGGTTTTGGTAGTTTTGTTGCAAATAAAACTACTGAAAAAAGCGTTGTTGCAGAAGTAACTCCGCAAGACCTTATTAAATTTGGTCTTATCCCTGAATTTGTTGGAAGAATTCCTATCACGGTAGGTCTTCACGCTTTAGATGAAAACGCACTTGTAAGTATTTTAACTAAACCCAAAAACGCCTTGGTAAAACAATATAAGCGTTTAATTAGTTTAGATAACGTAGAACTTGAAATTACCGACGGGGCAGTTAGTGCGGTTGCTAAAAAAGCAATTGAACTTAAAACTGGCGCAAGGGGACTCCGTACGATTTTTGAAAATCTAATGATTGACACTATGTACGACATACCTTCTGATAACGATATAGCGAAAGTTATAGTTGACGAAGAAGTAGTAAGTGGTGGGGTAAAGCCAAAAATCATTAGAAAAGAAATAGCGTAATTGCTATAAAAATTTCTTAAAAAAAATTAAAAAAACCTTGTAAAAATGTTTGACAAAGGGTTGCATTATGTCTTATAATGATTAGGCTGTGTAATCTGGGTTGAAGTGGGAAGTTACTTAAACCATGCCAAATGGTAGATAATTTCCACGGACAATTGTGAGGGCAAGACCCTTGCGACTAACTATTGAATATAGAATTAGTAAAGTCATTCGCAGCGACTTAAAAAATAAGTATCGGCGAATGATTTTTTATTTTTACTAATTTGATACACACGGCAAAGTTTACAGCAGCAAAAAAAGTTAGGAAAAAGGAGTGACAAAAATGGCAAGTCAAAAAATTAGAATTAAACTTATGTCTTATGACGTAGAAATGCTTGATCAAGCAGCATCAAAAATCATTGAAACTATGCAAAAATCAGGCGCAAAGATTAGTGGACCTATTCCACTACCCACTGAAAAGGAAATCGTAACGATTCTTCGTTCTCCCCACAAATATAAAGATTCAAGAGAACAATTTGAAATCAGAACTCATAAGAGACTTATTGATATCTATTCGCCCAACGTTAAGTTATTAGACAGCATTCACTTACCTGCAGGCGTTGACATCAAAATCAAACTTTAATAAACATTATATAAATATATATGGAGGTGAACTTTATCTATGAATAAAGCAATCATTGGTAGAAAGTTGGGTATGACGCAACTTTTCTCAGAAACAGGCAAAGTTATTCCTGTAACGGTTATTGAGGCTGGTCCTTGTCCCGTTGTACAAGTTAAAACTTTGGAAAAAGACGGTTATTCAGCAGTTAAACTTGGTTTTAACGAAGTGGCTGAAAAAGAACTCAACAAACCCGAACTCGGTTTGTTCAAGAAAGTAAACGTAGCGCCCCAAAAAGTTTTGAAAGAATTCAAACTTGACGGTGCTGAAAAGTACGAAATCGGTTCAGTTGTATCTTGCGACATTTTCGCAGCAGGTGATAAGATTGACGTATCAGGCGTTACTAAAGGTCATGGTTTCTCTGGTGTTATCAAAAGATGGAACCACCACAGATTAAAAGAAACCCACGGTGTTGGCCCTGTACACAGAGAAGTTGGTTCTATGGGTGCTAACAGCTCACCTTCAAGGGTATTCAAAGGCAAGAAGATGCCTGGTCAATATGGTCACGAAAACGTAACCATTCTAAACCTTGAAGTTGTAAAAGTCGATAAAGAAAGAAACGTAATTCTCGTTAAAGGTGCTGTTCCTGGCCCTGTTAAAGGAATCGTTACTTTAAGAAACAGCGTTAAAGCGTAAGGAGAAATATTATGCCAAGTGTTAAATTATATGATATGAAAGCAAATATCGTTGGCGACCTCAAATTGGCTGACGCTTTATTTGGTGCTGAATATAACGAATCAGTAATTCATCAAGCAGTAGTTACTCGTCTTTGCAATGAAAGACAAGGCACGAAAAGCACTTTAACCCGTTCAGAAGTTCGTGGTGGTGGTGCAAAACCTTGGAGACAAAAGGGAACGGGTAGAGCAAGACAAGGTTCTATCAGAAGCCCGCAATTCGTAAAAGGTGGCGTTGTTTTCGCTCCGAAGTCAAGAGACTTCTCAAAGAAGATGAATGCTAAAGCAAAAGAAGTTGCACTCTTTTCTGCACTTTCACAAAAAATTAGAGATGACGAAGTTATTTTTATTGACGAAATAAAAGTAGCGGAAGCAAAGACCAAAGAAATGGCTGCTTTCCTTAAAGCGTTCAATCTTGAAAAGAGCGTATTAGTAGTTATGGACAATTCTGACGAAGCGGTTTTAAGAGCATGTGCAAACATCTCTGCAATCACCACTCTCCCTGTAAGTCAAATCAACACTTACGACGTGGTTAAAAACGCAAAAATCGTTATTTCCAAGAACGCTATCAAACAAATTGAGGAGGTCTATGGAGAATAATGGCTGCACACGATATTATTATTAAGCCCCTTCTTTCAGAAAAAAGTTATGCGGGCATAAAGGATAAAAAATATTCCTTTATAGTTGCAAAAAATGCTAACAAAACTCAAATCAAATTAGCGATAGAAGAAATCTTCGGCGTAAGTGTTGAAAAAGTAAACACCGCAATCGTTGGTGGCAAACTTAAAAGACAAGGTAAATACGAAGGTTACACCCCTGATTACAAGAAGGCTATCGTTCAACTCAAAAAGGACAGCAAGTCAATTGAATTCTTTGATTCGTTGTCTTAATGTGGAGGGAATAAAAAATGGCTATTAAAAGATATAAACCGACTTCATCGGCTCGTCGTTTTATGACGGTAAGCGCTTATGATGAAATCACGACTAATAAACCAGAAAAGTCTTTATTAGAAGACCAAAGAAAATCTGGTGGTAGAAATGCTCAAGGTAAAATCACCGTTCGTCATATCGGTGGTGGTAACAGAAGAAAATATCGTATTATTGACTTCAAACGTGCTAAAGACGGCGTTCCCGCAACTGTAAAGAGCATTGAATACGACCCCAACCGTAGCGCAAACATTGCACTTTTATACTACGCTGACGGTGCAAAAACATATATTCTTGCTCCTATCGGTCTTAAAGTTGGTGACGTTGTTATGTCAGGCGAAACTGCTGATATTAAAGCAGGTAACGCATTAAAACTTAAAGATATCCCCGTAGGTACCATGGTTCACAACATTGAAATGCAACCTGGTAAAGGCGGTCAAATCGCAAGAGCAGCAGGTATGAGTGCGCAAATCATGGCTCGTGACGAAAAGTACGTAACCATCAAGATGCCTAGTGGTGAAATGAGATATATTCTTGCAACCTGTAAGGCAACCGTTGGTCAAGTTGGTAACTTAGAACACGAAATTATTAGAGTTGGTAAAGCAGGTAAAACTAGACACTTTGGTATTCGTCCTACCGTTCGTGGTGTAGTTATGAACCCGAACGACCACCCGCACGGTGGTGGTGAAGGTAAATCACCTATCGGTATGCCGGGACCTGTTACTCCTTGGGGTAAACCTGCTCTCGGTCACAAGACTAGAAAACACAAGAAATCATCTAACAAACTTATCATTACCAGGATAAATTAAGGAGAACGATATGTCAAGAAGCGTTAAAAAAGGTCCTTACGTAGAACCTAAACTCTTAAAGAGAGTTGAAGAATTAAACGAAAAAAATGAAAAGAAAGTTTTAAAAACTTGGTCAAGGTCGTCAACTATATTTCCTCAAATGGTAGGCCACACGATTGCTGTTTATGACGGCAGAAAACACGTTCCTGTGTATGTTACCGAGGATATGGTAGGCTGTAAACTTGGTGAATTTGCTCCGACTAGAACCTTCAAAGGTCACGCTGGTTCGGAAAAGTCAACAGGCGCTAGATAGGAGGCTAAAAAATGGCTAAAAATTTAAGAGAAAAGACCGCTAGAATAGCGGAAAATAAAGATAGACGTCCTAGAGCTGTTGCTAAACATGTAAGAATTTCGCCCTACAAGGTAAGAATCGTATTAGATATTATCAGGGGCAAAGGTTACAGAGAAGCAGTTGCTATTTTGGAAAACACTCCCAAGTCAGCATCAGAACCCATCAAAAAAGTTCTTATGTCGGCTGCCGCAAACGCAGAAAACAATCTTGGTATGAGCAAAGACAACTTATACGTTGCTGCTTGCTTCGCTGACCAAGGTGTAACTCTTAAGAGAATTATGCCTAGAGCACAAGGTAGAGCGTTTAGAATTTTGAAGAGAACCAGTCACATCACTGTGATTTTGGACGCAAAGGCTTAGGAGGTCTAAAATGGGACAAAAAGTTAATCCACACGGTTTAAGAGTTGGTATTATCAAAGATTGGGATTCACATTGGTTCGTAGATAGCAAAGATTTTGCTGCCAACATCAAAGAAGACAATGAAATCCGTAACGTATTAAAGAAGAAATATTACCAAGCAGCAATTTCTAAAATTGCTATTGAAAAGGCTGCAACGAAAGTTACCATTACTATTTTCACGTCACGTCCCGGTGTACTTATCGGTAAACAAGGCGCTGAAATTGAAGTAATCAAGAACACCGTTGCTAAAATTTGTAAAGGTAAACAAATTTCTATCAATATCTCGGAAGTAAAGAAACCCGATGCAGACGCTCAACTCGTTGCTGAAGGCATTGCAGCGCAACTTGAAAAGCGTGTATCTTTCAGAAGAGCAATGAAACAAGCAATCTCAAGAAGTATGAGAAGTGGCATCAAGGGTGTTAAAGTTTCGGTATCAGGCAGACTTGATGGTGCTGAAATTGCTAGAAGTGAACACTATCACGAAGGTTCAATTCCGCTTCAAACCTTAAGAGCAAATATTGATTACGGCTTCGCAGAAGCACACACCACTTTCGGTGTAATCGGTATTAAATGCTGGATTTACAAAGGTGAAGTAATTGGTGCTTCCAAGAAGAAAATTGCAGAAGGAGGCGAAAATTAATTATGTTGATGCCTAAACGTGTTAAAAGAAGAAGAGTACATCGTGGCAGAATGACTGGCAAATGCACCAAGGGTAATAAGATTGCTTACGGCGAATTTGCATTAGTGGCTACCGAACCCGGTTGGATTAAATCTAACCAAATTGAAGCAGCCCGTGTTGCGATGACGAGATTTATTAAACGTGGTGGTAAGGTATGGATAAATATCTTCCCTCACAAACCTGTAACTAAGAAACCTGCCGATAGCCGTATGGGTAGCGGTAAAGGTTCAGTAGAATTCTGGGTAGCAGTTGTTAAACCTGGTAGGGTATTATTTGAAATGGCTGGTGTTTCAGAAGAAGTTGCAAAAGAAGCTATGCGTCTTGCAGGTCATAAACTCCCCGTTAAAACGAAGTTTATGAAGAAAGAAGTAGTAGCGCAAGAAATTATTGAAGAAGGCGGTGAAGGTTAATGAAAACTAAAGAACTTCACGAGTTGACGGTAGAAGAACTCAACACTAAACTTAAAGAACTTTCAGAAGAATTATTTAATCTTCGTTTCCGTCACGCAATTGGACAACTTGAAAACCCTGCATCTTTGAATACTTGCAAAAAGAATATTGCAAGGGTTAAAACGATTTTGAGAGAAAAAGAACTCTCAGCAAAGGCGTAGGAGTAGAAGATTATGGAAAGAAATTTAAGAAAAGAAAGGGTTGGTATAGTAGTTTCTAACAAGATGGATAAGACTGTTGTAGTATCTATTGAAGAAAGATATAAACATCCTTTATACAAGAAAACAGTAAAAAAGACTCACAAATTTAAGGCTCATGACGAAGCAAATTCTTGTGGTGTAGGCGATAAGGTATTAATCGTTGAAACGAGAAAACTTTCTAAGGATAAAAACTGGAGAGTTGCTGAAATCATCGAAAAGGCTAAGTAAGGAGGCGCACAATGATACAACCATTTTCAAGATTAAAGTCAGCAGATAACTCTGGTGCAAAAGAATTGATGTGTATTAAAGTTTTGGGCGGTTCGTTCAGAAAATCAGGTAATATCGGCGACGTTATCGTTGCTTCAGTTAAAACTGCTACCCCCGGTGGTGCAGTAAAGAAAGGTGACGTTGTTCGTGCGGTTATCGTAAGAACTACTAACGGCGTTAGAAGAAAAGACGGCACCTACGTAAGATTTGACGAAAATGCAGCAGTTATTATTGACTCTCAAAAACAACCGAGAGGAACTCGTATTTTTGGACCGATAGCAAGAGAATTAAGAGATAAAGAATACATGCGTATTATCTCTCTCGCACCTGAAGTGTTATAAGGAGAATTGAATTATGAATATCAAGAAAAACGATACAGTTTTAGTTATAACAGGTAAAGATGCGGGTAAAACTGCTAAAGTTTTAGTTGCACTTCCCAAAGATAACAAAGTTGTTGTTGACGGAATTAACGTTCAAAAGAAACACAAAAAAGCAAGAAGCGCACAAGAAGTAAGTTCTATTGTAAATCAATCAGGTGCAATTGACGCATCAAACGTTATGGTAGTTTGCCCAGTATGTGGCAAAGCAACCAGAGTTGCATACAAAGTTGAAGGCGACAAGAAAGTACGTATTTGTAAAAAATGTAACGCTTCATTAGAAGGACAAAAGGAAGCAAAGAAAACTGCAACCAAAACCACTTCTAAAGCAAAAACCAAAAAAGCAAAAACTGCAGAAGCTCCTGCAGAAGAAAAGTAGGATGGAGGTAAAAAACGATGGCTGTTAACAGAATTAAAGAGTTATACGATAAGACCGTTGCTCCTGCTTTGATTAAAAAGTTCAATTATGAAAACGTAAACCAAGCACCAAAGTTAGTAAAAATTACTATCAACTCAGGTCTTGGCGACGTTAAAGACAATTCAAAGAGCGTACAACTTGCTCAAGAAGAATTAAAACTCATTTCAGGACAAAAACCCGTACTCACTCAAGCTAAAAAATCAGTAGCAAACTTCAAAATTAGAGAAGGTATGAGCGTTGGTATGAAGGTTACTCTCCGTGGAAACAGAATGTATGAATTCTTTGATAAATTCACTGCAATCGCACTTCCCAGAGTTAGAGACTTCAGAGGCGTTCCCACCAAATCATTTGACGGTAGGGGTAACTACTCAATGGGTGTAAAAGAACAACTTATTTTCCCTGAAATTTCTTACGACCAAGTAGAAAAAATCAGAGGATTTGATATTTGCTTTACCACAACGGCTAAAACCGACGAAGAAGCTAAAGAATTACTTACCCTTCTCGGAATGCCTTTCGCAAATAAGTAAGTTAAAGGAGTAAAAAATGGCTAAAAAATCAATGATAAATAAGCAGCAAAAACCTGCTAAATATTCAACAAGAGCCTACACAAGATGCAGTATTTGCGGTCGTCCGCACGCGGTTCTCCGTAAGTACGGTATATGCCGTATATGTTTCAGGAATTTAGCATACAAAGGCGAAATTCCTGGCGTAAAGAAGGCAAGTTGGTAAGAGGAGGATATTAAAATGACAGACGTTATTGCAGATATGCTTACAAGAATTAGAAACGCACTTTCAGCAAGACATGAAACGGTAGAAATTCCCGCTTCAAACACCAAAAAAGCAATCGCTGAAATTCTTCTTAACGAAGGTTATATTTCAGGTGTAGAAGTTTTGGAAGGCGTTCAAGGAACTATTAAAATCACTCTCAAATACGACGGCAAGAACAAAGTTATTACCGGACTTAAGAGAGTAAGTAAACCCGGTTTAAGAATTTACGTTGGTGCTGAAGAAATTCCACAAGTTCTTGGTGGACTTGGAATTGCTATCATCTCTACTTCTAAAGGTATTATGACCGGTAAAGACGCTAAAAAGGCTCATCAAGGCGGGGAAGTTCTCGCTTACGTTTGGTAGGAGGTAGTAATATGTCAAGAATTGGTAATGCAGTTATAACTATTCCAGCAGGCGTTACGGTTGACGTAGCAAACGGTGTAATCACCGTTAAAGGTCCTAAAGGAACTCTTTCACAAGCATACGACACGGTTATTACTCCCAAGGTAGAAAACAACGTTGTTTCTTTCACTAGAGCAAACGAACTTGGCACTACCAAGGCTAAACATGGCTTATATAGAGCATTAACCGCAAACATGGTTAAAGGCGTAACTGAAGGCTTTAAGAAAACACTTATCGTTAACGGCGTAGGTTGGAAAGTTGCTATGCAAGGTAACAAACTCGTTATGAACGTAGGTTTTTCACACCCTGTAGAAGTTGTTGCTGTTGATGGAATCACTATTGAATGTCCTTCACAAACTGAAATTGCAATCAGCGGTATTGACAAAGAAAAAGTTGGTCAATTCTCAGCAATGGTTAGGGGTTATAGAGAACCCGAACCTTACCACGGATACGGCATCAGATATAGTGATGAAGTTATTGAAAGAAAAGTTGGTAAGGCAGCAGGCGGTAAAGGCTAAGATTTTTAATAAACTTTTGGTGAATTCAAATTGTTTTTTGAATTTGCTGAGTGCGTGAAAACGCGAAAAGTAATTAAATAGGAGTAAAACAATGATTAAACAAATCAATAAAAATGCAGACAGATTAAAAAGACATAAAAGAGTAAGGGCTAAAGTAAAAGGAACTGCTGAAGCCCCCAGACTTTCAGTGTATAGAACCTTAAACCATATCTACGCTCAAATTATTGACGACGTAAAAGGCAACACTTTAGTAACCGCATCTACGCTTGATAAAGAACTTAAAGGTACTTTTGAAGGCAAAGATAAAAAGGCTCAAGCATATGCAGTTGGCGAACTTATCGCTAAGAAAGCATTAGCAAAAGATATTAAAGTGATTGTTTTTGACAGAGGTGGATATCTTTACACGGGTCGTGTTCAGAATTTAGCAGACGGCGCGAGAGCGGGCGGTCTTGAATTCTAAAATAAGGAGAAAGGAAATATGGCAAGAGAAAATAACAGAGCGCCCAGAAAGGCGGAAGAAAACGACGGCTTAATTAAAAAGACTATTTCTATCAACCGTGTAACCAAGGTTGTTAAGGGTGGTAGAAATATGAGATTTGCCGCATTTGTAGTTGTAGGCGACGGCGCAGGCAAAATTGGTTGCGCATTAGGTAAATCTACCGAAGTTCCCGAAGCAATTGAAAAGGCAACCCAAAGAGCAAAGAAAAACATGGCTCCCATTTCATTGCTTGGCACAAGTATTCCTCACGAAGTTTTAGGTCAATTCGGCAGTGGTTCAGTTCTTATGATGCCCGCTGAAGAAGGTACTGGCGTTATCGCTGGTGGTCCCGTTCGTTCGGTTATGGAAGCAGTTGGTATTACCAACATTAGAACCAAATCACACGGTACCAACAATCCTATCAACTGCGTTAAGGCAGCAATCGCAGGTCTTAAATCATTAAGAACTGTTGAAGAAATAGCAGCAATCCGTGGCAAAACGGTTGAAGAAATTAACGGTTAAGGAGGTAATTTAAGATGGCAAAAGCAAAGAAAACCGAAGCTGGTAAAATCAAAGTTACCTTAGTTAAGAGTACTATAGCATGCTTACCTCTTCACAAGAAAATTGTTGAAGCACTTGGACTTAAAAAGGTAAATTCTTTCAAAATTCACGAAGCAAATCCCTGTATTTTAGGTATGATTGCAAAAGTTAAATATCTCGTGAAAGTAGAAAACATCTAAGCGAACTTACAAAATTTTAGGAGTAAATAAAATGAGATTAGGAAATTTGAGTCCTGCTGAAGGCGCTGTTACGTCAGCAAAAAGACTTGGCCGTGGTATCGGTTCTGGTCTTGGCAAAACCAGTGGTAAAGGACATAAAGGTCAATGGGCAAGAAGCGGTGGTGGCGTTCGTCCTGGATTTGAAGGCGGTCAAATGCCTTTAATCAGACGTATTCCAAAACGTGGCTTCAATAACCATTTTAGAAAAGAATATAGTATTGTAAATCTTTCAATTCTTGAAGGATTTGAAGCAGGTGCTGTAGTAGATATTACCGCACTTAACGAAAAAGGTCTTATCAAACTCGTTAAAGGTGCAGTTGGCTTAAAAGTTTTAGGCAACGGCACGCTTACCAAAGCATTAACGGTTAAAGCAAATGCTTTCTCTGCTTCAGCAAAAGAAGCAATTGAAAAAGCAGGCGGAAAGATTGAACAAATCTAATAGACCTCAAATTAGGAGGGTAAAATGTGGCAAACGATAGTAAATGCGTTTAAGATTAAGGAAGTTAGAAGAAAAATTCTTATAACCATCGGTTTGTTATTTATATACAGACTTGGTTGTTATATCCCCGTTCCAGGCGTTCACGTTTTTGACGGGCTTAGCGACTATACTTTCTTACAAATTATGAGTGCAGTATCAGGCGGAGCGTTACAATATGGTACGTTCTTTGCAATGGGTATTGGACCGTATATTAACGCATCAATTATTATTCAATTATTAACGGTTGGTATTCCTGCTCTTGAAAGGCTTTCTAAACAAGGTGAAGAAGGCAAAAAGAAAATCAATACCATCACAAGAATATTAACGTTATTCCTTGCAATTGCACAAGCAATCGGTATTTTAGTAGCATTCAAAGGTTCAATTCAACTTCACGAACTTTTCGGAAACGGTAGTGGCTTTGCAACCTTTATGAGTTATGCTTTCTTAGTTGCAGTTTATACTGCAGGTGCTGCTTTTACTATGTGGCTTGGCGAGAGAATTACTGATTACGGCGTTTCAAACGGTATTTCACTTTTAATCTTCGCAGGTATCTTATCAACTGCTGGTACGACTATCCTAGCAATGATTCAAAAGTTATTCGTTCCTGCAACCGCTGCAAGTGCGGCTTGGGAACTTATCGGTTTCGCTATTGCAGCAATTCTTATCTTCGCTGCTATTGTTTGCGTTAACGACGCGGAAAGAAAAATCCCCGTTCAATATGCTAAACAAGTTAAAGGCAGAAAGATGTATGGCGGTCAATCAACGCATATTCCGATTAAAGTAAACGCATCAGGCGTTATGCCTCTTATTTTTGCGTTTGCAATCCTAAGTTTCCCTGACCTTATTATGAACCTTATAGGTGTTAAAACCGAAGGTTCTTGGTGGGGCAGAAACATGGGTACGGGTAGTGTTCTTTACACCGTAGTACTTTGCTTGCTAATCGTATTCTTCGCTTACTTCTACAATCAAATTCAGTTTAACCCTGACGATATAAGCAAGAGTATTCAAGGCAACGGCGGATTTATTCCTGGTACACGTCCGGGCAAACCTACCGCAGACTATTTAAGAAGGGTATCAAACAGAATTACGTTGTTCGGTGCAATCTTCTTAGCGTTAGTAGCGTTAGTTCCATCACTTATTTTCAAATTCATTGATGCAAATCTTGTTAACGTATTCAGTGCAACCGGTCTTTTAATTATCGTATCGGTAGCGTTAGAATTCAACCAAGCATTGCAATCACAAATTATGATGAAGAATTACAAGGGCTTTTTGAAATAAGACATGAAAATCATATTGTTAGGTGCGCCGGGTAGCGGAAAGGGTACACAAGCTTCTCTCATTGAAGAAAATTATTCCTTGCTACACGTTTCCACGGGTGATATTTTTAGAGATAATATAAAAAGAGGCACGCCTATAGGCTTAAAAATAAAAGAGATTATAGACGGTGGCGATTTAGCCCCCGACGAACTCACCGTGGGAATAGTTAAAGAAAGATTATTGCGTGAAGATTGCAGTAGTGGTTATTTGCTTGATGGTTTTCCAAGGAATATCAATCAAGCAAAAGCCCTTGATGAAATTGATCCGCCTTGTTTGGTGCTAAACATTAGTATTCCAAGCGAAAAATTGGTAAGAAGACTTACTGGAAGAAGAAGTTGCGCTACTTGCAAAAATTCGTTTCACGTAGACAAGATAGGTGATTCTAAAATATGCCCCACTTGTGGTGGTGAGTTATATATTAGAAAAGACGACAATTTGGAATCTGTTAAGGAAAGGTTTTTAGTTTATAAAGACCAAACCGAACCGCTTATTGAGTATTATACGAAACAAGGTAAGTTAGTAAATATTGATGGCGACAAAGACGTTTTAAGTGTTTTTGAAGATATTAAGAAGGTTTTAGGATGATAACCGTAAAAACTGATTCGGAACTTCAAAAAATGCGCGAAAGCGGAAGACTTACCAAAAACGTTTTAGAACTTTTAAGACAAAACGTTAAACCTGGTATAACTACTAAGGAATTAGATAAAATTGCTTACGATTATATTAGGTCGTGCGGTGCAATCCCTTCATTTCTAAATTATCACGGCTATCCCGCATCAACCTGCATTTCAATAGATGAAGCAGTTGTGCACGGAATTCCGTCTGACAAAATAGTAATTAGGGAAGGTCAAATAGTTAGTGTTGACGTGGGTGTTTATTATAACGGATATCACGGTGACGCGGCTAGAACATTCTTAGTTGGTAAAGTTTCCGAAGAAAAGCAAAAACTTGTTAACGTTACTGAAGAGTGCTTTTTTAAGGCAATAGAAAATTTAAGGGTTGGCTCGGCTCTTGGCGATATTGGATATAGAATTCAAACGCACGCCGAATCAAACGGATTTTCAGTCGTTAGAGCGCTTGTAGGACACGGAATAGGCAAAGATATGCACGAAGACCCTAGCGTTCCAAATTACGGAAAGAAAGGCACGGGCATAAGGCTTAAAAGCGGAATGACGCTTGCAATAGAACCTATGATAAACGTAGGAACGCATCAAGTAGATTTTTTAAGCGACGGTTGGACAGTGCTAACAAAAGACAGAAAGCCGTCAGCACATTATGAAAACACAATTGCTATTTTAGATAGCGGTGTTGAAATACTTACTTTATAATAAAAAAAGGAGGAATAGTTTGTGTCTAAAGAAGACGTTATAGAAACCGAAGGCGTGATTGTTGAAGCATTACCAAACGCAATGTTTAAGGTTAAACTTTCAAACGGTCACATAATTACGGCTCATATTTCGGGAAAACTTCGCCAACATTATATCAAGATAATAATTGGTGATAGTGTTAAACTTGAGATGAGTCCATACGACTTGACGAAAGGCAGAATTACTTGGAGAAGCAAATCTTAAAACATAAACTAAATTCATAAGGAGAAATAAAAATGAAAGTTAGACCATCAGTAAAACCCATGTGCGACAAGTGCAAAGTTATTAAAAGAAACGGTAAAGTTATGGTAATTTGTTCAAAGAACAAAAACCACAAGCAAAGACAAGGCTAATCTTAAAGGTTAGAAAAAACTCGCTTAAAAGTGAACTTTCTATCATTCCAAAGAAAAATGGCTTTTAGGCATTTATATATATAATAAAAAACACAAATAATACGGAGGTATTTGACAAAGATGGCACGTATAGCCGGCGTTGATTTGCCCAACAATAAGAGAGTTGAAATCGGTCTTACCTATATTTATGGTATCGGTCTTACAACTTCAAGGAAAATCATCAAAGAAACAGGAATTGATCCTGATGTAAGAGTAAAAGATTTAAGTGAAGCAGACGTTGCTAAACTTAGAGAGTATATTGAACACAACCTTCAAGTAGAAGGTGATTTACGTAGTGAAGTAAACCTTTCAATCAAAAGACTTATTGAAATCGGTTGTTTCCGCGGTGTTCGTCATAGAAAGAACCTTCCTGTAAGAGGACAAAGTTCTAAGAGAAATGCGAGGACGAGAAAAGGTCCACGCCGTACCGTTGCTAAAAAGAAAACGGCTACGAGATAAGGGAGGTAACGAATAATGGCAGCAGTAAAGAAAATCGTTAAAAAACGTAAAGATGCCAGAAAGGTTGACAAAGGTCAAGTTCATATTCAAGCATCTTTCAACAACACATTAGTAACTATTACCGATATGCAAGGTAATGCAATATCTTGGTCAAGTGCAGGTTCTTTGGGCTTTAAGGGTTCAAGAAAGAGCACTCCTTTCGCAGCACAAATGGCAGCGGAAGCAGCAGGCAAAGTTGCAAGAGAACAAGGTATGCGTTCTGTAGAAGTTTACGTTAAGGGCCCAGGTGCAGGTAGAGAATCTGCTATCAGAGCACTTGCTAACTGCGATATGGAAGTAACTCTTATCCAAGACGTATCTCCCATTCCACACAACGGTTGCAGACCGCCCAAAAAACGTAGAGTATAACGGAGGAATAAAAAATGGCTAAATATACAGAGTCTAAATGTCGTTTATGCAGACGTGAAGGTGCAAAACTTTTCCTTAAAGGTGAAAGATGCTTTAAAGGCACTTGCGCTTTTGAAAAAAGACCCGTTGCTCCTGGACAACACGGTATGGCAAGAAAGAAAATTTCAGAATATGGTCTTCAACTTCGTGAAAAACAAAAATGTAAGAGAATTTACGGCGTATTAGAAGGTCAATTTAGAAAATATTACGAAAAAGCCGACAGAATGAAAGGCATCACTGGTGAAAACATGCTTTCACTTTTAGAAAGAAGATTTGATAACGTTATTTTCAGAATGGGTATCGGTTCTTCTAGAAGCCAAGCACGTCAATTAGTAACCCACGCTCATTTCACTATTAACGGCAAAAACGTAAACATTGCATCATACATTGTAAAAGTTGGCGACGTTATTAACGTAAAAGAAGCAAAGAAAGACAACAAATATTTCAGCGAAATCAAGCAAATGAAGATTGGCGCAATGCCCAAATGGCTTGAATTCAATCCTGAAACCCTTGAAGGTAAGATTATCGCTCTTCCCACTAGAGAAGATATTGATATCACCATTAAGGAACACATGATTGTCGAATTGTATTCTAAATAATAATTAAAAAAATTTACCGATGGAGTATGCGAGGGGAAAAACGGGAAAGTCCACAACCCGAAAAGAATTCTCGTATGCTCTATATCGGAACTATTTAAAGGAGGATATTTTCTTATGATGGAAATAGAAATGCCAAAAATAGAAGTGGAAGAACAAGAAGAAAGAAGTTACGCAAAAATTACCGTTGAACCTTTAGAAAAAGGTTTCGGTTTAACGATTGGTAACGCTTTAAGAAGGATTTTGCTTTCAGCATTACCCGGCGCTGCAATTGAAAACATTAAGTTTGCAGAAGAATTAGGCGTTAAACACGAATTCAGTTCAGTACCAATGGTTAAGGAAGACGTAACCGAAATTATTCTTAACTTAAAATGTGTTGCTATCAAAGCAGCGTGCATGGATACCGATTTTAAGAAAACGGTTAGAATTTACAAAGAAGGTCCCGCAGTAGTAAAAGCAGGCGACATTGCAGTAGATGCTGAACTTGAAATCTTAAATCCCGACCAATATATTTGCACGATTGACGAAGGTGGCGTAATGGACTTAGAACTTACGGTTGGTAGAGGTCGTGGTTATCAAGGTGCAAACGAACACAAAACTGACATCATTGATAACATTGCAATTGACAGTATTTATACCCCCGTTAAGAAAGTTAGTTACAACGTAACCGCAACCCGCGTTGGTCAAAGCGTTGACTATGATAAACTTGTTTTAGAAGTTTGGACGAATGGTGCTTTCTCTGGTAAAGATATCGTAAGCCTTGCAGCAAAAATCATGCAAGACCATGTAAGAATGTTCGTTGACCTATCTGAAATCGGTAACATCAGTATTTTAGTTCCGCCGGAAAAAGACAAGAAAATTAAAATTCTTGAAATGACCATTGAAGAAATGGATCTTTCGGTGCGTTCATACAACTGCTTAAAGAGAGCAAATATTCACACTGTAGAAGATTTAACCAAGAAAACGGAAGACGATATGCTTAAAGTCCGCAACCTCGGCAAGAAATCTCTTGATGAAGTTATATTCAAACTTGAGAGTTACGGTTTGAAGTTAAAGGACAAGGAGGACTAATAAAATGGCAAGAAAATTAGGCTTAAATGCAACTCAAAGAGTAGCGCTTATTAAAAACCAAGCAACTGCGCTTTTATGGAACGGCAAGATTGAAACCACCGAAGCAAGAGCAAAAGAAGTTGCTTCATATGTAGCAAAAATCATTACTCTTGCAGTTAACAGTTATACTGATACTGTTGAAAGCGAAGTTAAAGTAACTGATGAAAAGGGTAAGGAAACTGTTCAAACCCTTATTAAAGATGGCGTTAAGAAATTAAATGCTAGAAGAAAAATCATTGCTTTAGTAAACGACGTTCAACTTACCAAAGCGTTCAAGGAAAGCAAAGCAGACTTCAAAAAGAGAGTTGGTGCTGTAAAGAGCCCGCTTATTGAAAAGATTTTTGATGAATACGCTCCCAAATACGCTGACCGTAAAGAAGAAAAAGGTAATGGTGGTGGATACACCAGAATTTACAAACTCGGTTTACGTAAAGGTGACGCTGCACAAGTTGCTATCATTGAAATGGTATAATAAAAATAAAAACGAACTCTATAAGGGTTCGTTTTTTTGTACTCAAAATACTTGCAAAAAGTCAATAATTAAATTAAAATATACGTAAAGAGAGTTATAGGTGTGAAAATGGAAAATAACGTATACAAACAAACGTATTTAGCAATAAGCGAATTATACAAAAAAGCAAAACTAAAAGAAAATAGCGTTATTATAATAGGTTGTTCTACTAGTGAAGTGGTTGGCTCAAAAATAGGTACTAATTCTTCTTATGAAACGGCAACTGAAATTTTTAATGCGCTTAATGATTTTTCTAACGAAAAAAACATTCGCCTTGCAATTCAATGTTGCGAACACTTAAACCGCGCCGTTATTACCGAAAGAAAAACTATGCCTAATGCGGAAGTGGTTAACGTTATTCCACAGCCCAAAGCGGGCGGTTCGCTAGCAACGGTTGCATATAAAACTTTTACCGACCCCGTTGCCGTAGAAGATATTAAAGCGGACGCAGGTTTAGATATAGGTTTAACGCTTATAGGTATGCACTTAAAAAAAGTTGCAGTTCCCGTAAGGCTAGAAAACAATAAAATAGGCTCTACAATAGTAGTAGGCGCAAGAACACGCCCCAAATTCGTTGGCGGTAGTAGAGCAGTTTACGACGAAAATTTACTTTAATTAGGTGAAATATGCCAAAAAATCAAAAAACAATGTACGATTATATGCGTGAAGCCGACTATAAGGAAGAAGACGCTTGCTTTCCTGAAGACTGGGTTGACGACCAAAAACTCACCGAAAAAGAAAAATATTTTGACTTTTACGACGATATAAAATTAACGCCTAAAGACGACTGGTAAGCCGTTTTTCTTATAATGTAAAAATCGCTATAAACCGCCTAACTTTTAAGGCGGTTTTTTTATTAAATTTTTTTTGAAAAATGATTGACAACGGGCTTAAAATGTTTTAGAATAAAAAATGGATTGAATCTAATGATAAACAGAGTCTTTCCAAGCAATATAAAAAGGACCACCCCTAAAAGGGTTAAGGCCATACGGACAGCCGGGTCCACTGCCGATTTGTGAGAATTATTCTCACCTTATTGATTGAGTTAAAAGCTCAAATTTTATAAGTTGGTTACTTTATAACCAAATGCGATAATTCGCAAACTTGTGAAACGGTCAATAAAGAGTAGTAAAAGTATCGTTGCTATATAGACTCTGTACACCTATATAATAATTACCCTTTTGTTTAAAGGGGCGTTATTTGTTTTAGCACAAGTGTGAATTCGCTTGTGTTTTTTTATTTGCAAAAAGAGGGTAGTATTATGGAAAAAACGAAAGAAAACATCATTGAACTAGTAGGTCTTACGAAAGAGTATGAAGACGGCCTTGTTGCTGTTGATAATATCAATCTTTACGTAAAGAAAGGCGAATTTATAACCTTTTTAGGACCTTCAGGGTGTGGTAAATCTACCACGCTTCGTATGATTGCGGGCTTTGAAAGACCAACTAGCGGTAAAATTTTGCTTAACGGCAAAGATATAAGTTTACTTGCTCCTAACCAAAGACCAATCAATACCGTATTCCAAAGATACGCTCTTTTCCCACACTTAAACGTTTTTGATAATATCGCGTTTGGCTTAAAACTACAAAAGTTAAAAGTAACTTACGAAGATAAAGACGGCAACCGCTTTGAAAAGATAGAAAAATATTCTAAAAAGGAAATAAGCAAAAAGGTTGAAAAAGCGCTTAAAATGGTTGACCTTGAAGGTTTTGAAAAACGTAGTGTAGTTACTCTTTCAGGTGGTCAACAACAAAGGGTTGCTATCGCAAGGGCAATAGTAAACGAACCTAAAATACTTCTTTTAGATGAACCTTTAGGCGCACTTGACCTTAAAATGCGTAAAGATATGCAACTAGAACTCAAAGAAATGCATCGTAAACTTGGCATTACGTTCATTTACGTAACTCACGACCAAGAAGAAGCGCTTACTATGAGTGATACGATAGTTGTTATGAAAGACGGCGTTATTCAACAAATCGGTACGCCGACTGATATTTACAACGAACCTAAAAACACCTTTGTTGCAGACTTTATCGGCGAAAGTAATATATTTAGTGGAACTTATCTTGGCGATAAAAAAGTTCGTTTTATCGGCAAGACTTTTGAATGCGTTGACGACTTTAGTGTAAACGAAAAAGTTGACGTAGTAGTTCGCCCCGAAGACGTATTCCTAATGGATGAAGATAAAGGCCAAGTAAAAGGCAAGATTATAAGTTCAATTTTCAAGGGTATTCACTACGAAATGGTAATGAAAGTAGGTAAAACCGAAATAGTTATCCAAGACACCACTGAAAGAAAAGTAGGCGAAACTGCAAGTATTTTTATTAAACCTACCGATATACATATTATGAAAAAAGAATTCTCGTCTAACAAGTTTGACGGCTATATTACCAAGAAAAACACGGTAGTATTTGGTGACGCAGAATTTGAATGCGACGTTACGCAGTTATATCCAAACTCTTTCGTTGATGAAGAAGGTTATTTAATCACCGCTGACGGCGAAAAACTTGATTTAACGGACGTTGACGTTGAAGTTGAAGTAGGGCTTAAAGATATTGAAATTTCCGACCACGAAGAAGATGGCGGTGCTATAGGTAATATCGTATCTATCATTTATAAAGGCGACCACTATCAACTTATAGTTAGAACTGAAGAAAACGAAGAAGACTTTGTTTTAGATACCGAATACACTTGGAACGAAAACGATAGAGTATCGGTAATCATCAAGAAAGAGAATATTAAACTTACGCTTAAACAGGAGAAACAAAGATGACGGACAATAAGTTAATTTCAAAAAGTGAAATAACTGCGTCTGCGAATACTAAATTGCCGTCATTTTCGCGTAAATCACTTTGTATTCCTTACGGGTTATTTTTGGCGTTATTCGTAGTTTTTCCGTTATTTTTGATAATATACTACGCGTTTACGTCAAAAACGGGCGCTTTTTCAATTCAAAATTTTATAGACTTTTTTTCTAATCCCACGTCACTTAGTACGCTATTTGTAAGCCTACTTATAGGCGCACTTACCACTTTGCTTTGTCTATTAATTGGCTATCCCGTAGCGTATATTTTGACGAAGATTAAAGCAAAAAAGAGCGCTATACTTTTACTATTATTCATAATGCCTATGTGGATTAACTTCGTTTTAAGAGCAATGGCAATGAAAGAAGTAATGACGCTTATCGGTATTTTTGCGAAGAACGATTTTTATAACTTCCTAAACACGGTTATAGGTATGGTTTACGACTATTTGCCGTTTATGATTCTTCCGCTATATACCACACTTATAAAACAAGACCAAAGTTTACTAGAAGCATCATTTGACCTTGGCGCAACGAAGGGACAAACTTTTAGAAAAGTAACCCTTCCGCTTTCCGTTCCGGGAATTTTAAGTGGTGTAACTATGGTATTTTTGCCATCAATGAGCGCTTACGTTATAAGCGATACTTTCGGCAACGGCAAAATTTCAATAATCGGTAAACTTATTGAAGAACAATTCGGCACGGGCGCAAACTGGAACGCTGGCTCTGCAATAGCAATCGTAATGCTCGTAGTAATGTTCGTTACTATGCTACTTTCGGGTGAGTTCAAAGAAGATAAAAACGTAAGGGGGACGCTATAATGAAGAAATTCCTTTCCGTTTTTTACATATTTTTAGTTTTGGCGTTTATATATGTGCCTATTTTGGTTTTGGTGGTTTATAGTTTTACTGATTCTAACATTATCGGTAACTGGAACGGCTTTAATCTTAATCTATATTCAAGGTTATTTACCGAAGAAAGAATTAGAACGATGCTATTCAATACTATAACGCTAGCATTAGTTGCAGGCGTGCTTTCAACAGTTTTGGGAACTCTTGGTGCGATAGGTTTATACTATAGTAAAGGCAAGTTTGCAAAGACTGTAAAGGGCGCCTCAAGTATAAGCGTAATAAATGCAGAAATAGTTACGGCTATTTCGCTTGCGCTTGTATTTTCGCTTGTTGCATTTGGTAAAACTTATTTTTCTCTAGTAATAGGGCATATGGTACTATGCACGCCTTTCGTTATGCTTTCTGTAACGCCGAAACTCAAGCAAATGGACGGTAGTTTATACGAAGCCGCGCTAGACCTTGGCGCGTCGCCAACAAAGGCGCTATTTAAGGTAGTGTTGCCTGAAATACTCCCCGGTATTTTCTCAGGTTTTATGCTAGCGATAACCCTTTCACTAGACGACTATATTATTACGGCGTTTACTAAACCCGAAACGTTTGATACGATTAGTACTTACGTATATAGTGCGGTTAAAAACCAAGCAAAATCTGAATTACCCGCACTTCGTGCGCTTTCGTCGTGTATATTCTTTATAATGATAATCGTCGTTATAATAATGAACGTCAACGCTAACCGCAAAGCGAAAGGCAAGGTGGCAAGATGAAAAAAATATTAGTAATAATTTTATGTTTTATGCTTTGCCCATTAAGTCTTTTCGCTTGTGGAACTGAAGAAGGTGACGGCGAAAAGGTTTTACGAATTAGTAACTGCGAAGACTATATTGACGAAGAACTTTTAGCCGAATTTGAAGAACTTTACGATTGTACGATAGAGTATTCAACTTTTGGTACGTTAGAAAATTTATATAATGATATAAAAATAACTCCCGACCGCTTTGACCTAATTTGTCCGTCAGACTATATGATAGAAAAGATGGCCAAAGAAGGTATGTTACAAAAGATTTCGTTTAGCGAAGAAGGTTATTATAAAACGTACGTTTCGCCCTATATAGAAAGCACGTTTGACTCTATCACTTGGACTGAAAACGGCGAAACGGTAAGCCTATCCGACTACGCTGGTTGCTATATGTGGGGAACTTTAGGTTTAACGTTTAACCCCGAATACGTTTTGGGCGAAGATATGGAAAGTTGGTCTTCACTTTGGGACGAAAAATATAAAAACGTTTCAACCATAAAAGATAGTATTAGGGACTCTTATTTTATGGGTATAGCCTACGCTAATAAAGAAACCCTAGACGTGCTCGCTACCGATTACGAAAACGGCTTAATAGAACTTAGCGAGTATCAAACGGCAATAAGAGCCATTTTCAACGACACTAGCGAAGAAAACGTGAAAAAGGTTGAAGAAGGCTTAAAGGCGCTTAAAGGCAATATTTACGGCTTTGAAGTAGATAGCGGTAAAAACGATATTGCGAGTGGAAAGATAACTATAAACTTCGCTTGGAGTGGTGACGCTGTTTATGCTATGGACGAGGCGGAAGGTCAAGGTGTTGAACTATATTATACCGTTCCTGACGAAGGCAGTAACGTATGGTTTGACGGCTGGTGCGTGCCTGCTAGTTCAAACAACGTTGATTTAGCGGTTAAGTTTATTGAATTCTTATCTGACCCCGAAATAGTAGTTCGCAATATGGAATATATCGGCTACACTAGCGGTATGGGCGGACAAGCGGTATTTGATAACGCTATTGACTGGTACGGCGTATGCACGCTAGAAGAAAGCGAACT
>JAZOST010000046.1:0-2456 GCA_045657285.1 Christensenellaceae bacterium | reverse complement strand
TATTTTGCGGTAGCAATCCGTATCCCTATAGTAGCCTTACCTACCGGATTTATCTTTAACGTAATTTAGTTTACTCTCTTAAAAAATTTATGTCAAGACATTATATATAAATTTTTAATTTTACGTTAAATTTTTTATTCTAATTCGTCTAAAGACGTTTGATAATCAATTTTATTGTTTAATTTAAGAAGTTCAGCGGTAAATTCGCCGTAATATTTGGGTTCAATTACAACTACTGAATATTTGTCTTTAAGAAAATAAATAACAAGCGTATCGCTTTTTTTGAAATGCGTTATACCCGTAACGTCTTTTACCTTAATTTTGCCCGTGTAAAAACCGAAAGAGCAAGTAATAAGGTCTTTGGTTATGCGGTATTTGCAGTTTACTAAAATGCTTAAAATAAATACGCTTAAAGCAAAGGTAAGAACGCAAATAATGGCGTATGAAACGACCATATAACTTGCGGTTTTCGTGGCTTCAATTAAATTGAAAACGTTCCACAAAAAACCTGCAAAAGATAGCGCTAAAGCGACGGCGGTTAAAACCTTAACTTGAGATTTCATTTTGAACTTAAAAGTTTTCATAACTATATTTTATTATATGATTATTAAAAAATCAACCCGAATATTGAATTTTGCAAGTATTTATTGCTTGAAAAAACGCGATTTTTATTGTATAATGTAGTTAACTTTACGTGGAGAGATACTATGATTAAACTTATCAAGAAAGGCGTATATTACACAAACGGCAAATTAGTTAAAGCAAACGGCGCTAATGAAGAAGCAAAAAAGCGCACAATGGCGTATAAAATTCTTGCTAGCCACAATCAAAGCGGGGATAACGCTAAACTTAAAATTAAGTTTGACGAAATCACTTCGCACGATATAACCTACGTTGGAATTATTCAAACGGCAAAAGCGTCGGGGCTAGAAAAATTCCCTATTCCGTATTCACTAACCAACTGCCATAACTCTTTATGCGCGGTTGGTGGCACTATAAATGAAGACGACCACGTTTTCGGGCTTTCCGCAGCAAAAAAATATGGTGGAGATTTTATTCCGCCACACGTAGCGGTAATTCACCAATATATGCGTGAAATGCGCGCTAGCGTAGGCAGTATGATTTTGGGTTCGGACTCTCATACCCGTTATGGCGCGTTAGGAACTATGGCGGTAGGCGAAGGCGGTCCTGAACTTGTTAAACAACTTTTAGAAAAAACTTACGACGTTGATATGCCCGAAATCGTAGCGGTATATCTAAAAGGCAAGTTAAGAAAAGGCGTAGGCCCGCATGACGTTGCTCTTGCGCTCGTTAAAGAAACGTTTAAGAACGGCTTTGTTAAAAATAGAGTAATGGAATTTATCGGCAGTGGTATAAAAGGTCTATCTATGGACTTTAGAAACGGCATTGACGTTATGACTACCGAAACCACTTGTCTATCTTCTATTTGGGAAACAGATGAAAAGACTAAGGAATACTACGATATTCACGGCAGAAGTGAAGGCTATAAAAAACTAGCACCAGAAGAAGGTGCTTATTACGACAAGGCGGTTGTTATTAACCTATCTAAAATAGAACCTATGATAGCGCTTCCTTTCCACCCGTCTAACGCTTACACTATTAGGGAATTTTTATCTCGTCCTTACGAACTTCTTAAAGAGTGCGAAGAAGCAGGCAAAAAACTTCTTCCTGAAGGCAAAGGCGAATTTAAGTTAACCGACAAAATAAAAGACGGCAAAGTTTACGTTGAACAAGGCGTAATCGCTGGTTGCGCGGGCGGTATGTATGAAAACGTTGCCGAAGCGTCTAACATTTTAGGCGATACTGCTATTGATAATAATGACTTTACTTTGAGTGTTTATCCGTCAAGTCAACCCGTATATAAAGGACTTGTTGATACTGGTTATATAGGAAAACTTATGGAAAACGGCGCGGTAATTAAAACTGCGTTTTGCGGTCCGTGTTTCGGCGCGGGTGACGTTCCGCAAAACAACGGCTTATCTATAAGGCACACCACGCGTAACTTTGAAAGTAGGGAAGGTAGCAAGCCTTCAAACGGTCAACTTTCGGCTGTTGCGCTTATGGATGCAAGAAGTATTGCGGCAACGGCTAAAAACGGTGGCGCAATTACTTCGGCTATGGATATGGAATATTCTAATAAAGTTAAAAAATACCGCTTTAACGATAAAATATATAAAGCAAGGGTATTCGGCGGAATAAAAAATGCCAACGCGGAAGAAAAATTAGTTTACGGACCTAACATTGCAGACTGGCCCGAAATGAAACCCTTAAAGGACAATCTATTACTTAAAGTGGTATCAGTGCTAAACGACCCCGTAACCACTACGGATGAACTTATTCCGTCTGGCGAAACGTCGTCTTACCGCTCTAACCCCTTAAAACTAGCGGAATTTGCGCTTTCAAGAAAAGACCCCGAATACGTAAAAAGAGCAAAG
>JAZOST010000045.1:0-6343 GCA_045657285.1 Christensenellaceae bacterium | reverse complement strand
TTTTATGAAATTTTTTCCGCAAATTCAATATAGAGATAGAAAACAAATTTTAGGTATTGGTGAACCTAAAAAGTATTTGTTATGTTACTTTATTTACTCTGAAGATAATGGTGAACTTTTAGTAAAGTTTAAGTCTGAAGCGAATAAATTTGGTGTTTTAGAAGACGCTAGGCTAATTGATGAGTGTATTGCTAGAACGATTGAAGTTTTTAAGAATGGCGATTTTAATAAATACAAACCGCAAAAAGAGAAAAAATATATAGAAGTTAAAATAGAGAGTGCTAAAACTAACGAAGAACTTTTAGAGATATTAAATATAAGAAGCACTAGGCGATATATACAAAAATGCGAAAATAACGAAAAAATAAATAAATTACTTTCCTTAATAGCATTTGATGAAAGTCAATTTAGGGAAGGTAGTTTAGGTAGGATTTTGTGCTTAAGAAAAAAAGTTTTAGAAGAGCCTTCTTTGTTTTTTTGCAATAATTTTGGTAAAGCAAGTGAACTATGTGTGAAAAGCGAAGAAAAAACCGAAAAACTTTATAAAAAAACGATAGAATTCTTTAAAGACGTAATGGCAAGTGAGATAAAAAAAGACCGTGACAGAGAAATTGTGATTAGTTTATTATGCGATGAAAATTGTCCCACGTACGCCGTTGTTGCGGAAGCGTATAACCTTACTAGACAAACGGTAAGCAACATATTTAAAAGGGAAGCGAAAAGGCTTTCAAAAAAGTTTAATTTATATAAGGAAAACGGAATATTTAATTATATATTAAAGGTGGATTATCTTTCGTTGTTTTCAGATTTTCCAGTTGACGCGTTTATATTTTACTTGTATAACAAGAAAAAAAGGCAAGTTTTAAAGATGTTTTGCGCTTTAATAAATAAAACCTTTACTGAAACGGAAGAATTAATAAAAGAGATAAAAGCCTACATAGAAGACACCAAGCGCAAAACCAAGGTAAAAACGGGAATAATATATAATGCAAACGAAACGTTTGATATTATTATAAATGCTTGTTTGGAGATTGGTAAAATAAATTATGTCGGTGTAGTTACTACTGCGAAAGTTTTGAACGGGAAAAATCATAAAACTCTATTAGATAAAGGGTTTGATACACTATATTGCTTTGGCAAGTTGTCGGCGTTAAAAACAGAACAAATTATAGAAATAATAAATTTATTAATAACAGAAAAATTCCTTATAAAAACTTATGGTCTTTATCCTGTTGTGAAAGTTAGTTATGCAAAAAACTTAAAAGAAGTAGATAATAACGTTTTATTAGAAATAGAAAAAATTATTGATAGAAAATAAAAATTAAAAGCCCCCGAATTTATCGGGGGCTTTGCTATTGATAATTAGATTTCAACATAGCAAGTGTGCGAAGGCTGGGTGTCTTCGTCTTGTTCAATATTGATTTTTCCGATTAAACGGATATCGCTTGAAGACGAGCCTACTAAAATTTCAAACGCGCCGTTTTCAACGAACCACTTGTCAAGTGCAACGTTCCAAAAAGCAAACGAGCGGTAGTCTAATTTAACCGTAATCGTTTTAGTTTCGCCCGCTCTAATTAGGTCTTTAGAAAAACCTTTAAGTTCTTTTTCGGGACGTGATGCAATTGATATAACGTCTTTAACGTAAACCTGACTAACTTCTTTCGCGTCTATATTAGAAACGTTTGTTATATCATAACTTACTTCATAGTCCGTTTCGCCAAGTTTGTTTATTTTTAGATTTGAATACTCAAAGTTTGCATAAGATAAGCCGTGTCCAAAGGGGAAAGCAACGGGAACGCCGAACGTATCGTAATACCTATAGCCAACGTAAATTCCGTCGTAATATCTCATTGCAGGGGTGCAATCAAAAATACGAGCAGGTACGTCTTCGGCGCAAATTGGGTGTGTTTCCGCGAATTTACCGCTTGGTGAAACTTTGCCCGTTAATATTTTAGAAAGTGCTTCAAAAACGCCTTCGCCCGCGTAACCAGGGCAAATTAGCGCGTCAACCTTATCTATCCAAGCGCTAACGTCAATGGGACTACCAGAATACAAAATTACTACTAATTTTTTAGCGTATTTTGCGGTGTTTATAATAACGCTTTCTTGCGCTTCTCTTAATCTCATTGATTGTCTATCAAAGTCTTCGCGTTCAAAGGCTTGTTCGTTGCCGATAGAAAGAATTGTAACGTCGGCGTCATACGCTTGTTCGTAAACGCTTAGCACACGCGAAGTAAATCCGTTAGGGTTAAAAGACGCTCTAACGTAATTAATTTTTGCGCTATCGCCTAACTCTTTTTGAAGTAATTCGGGTAGGGGTGTCATTACGTAGTCCGTTTGAACTCTACTAGAACCGCCACCGCCTATTTCGGTAACTTCAGAGTAGCCACCGCACACTGCAATCTTGCCTTGAGTAAGTGGAAGTACGCCGTTATTTTTTGCTAAAACTATGCCTTCTTCGGCAATTTTAACGGCTATATCGTGGCGCTCTTTTTTGGTCGTGGTTGAAGTCTTTTTGTGTTGGCATTTTTCAATAAGATTTAATACGTTTTGCACGCAAAAATCTATTTCTTCCATGGTGATTAAGCCTTTTTCAAGCGCATTTAAGGCGTTTTCGTAATGGCGATTTGAATATGGCATAACAAGGTCAAGGGTTGCTTTAATTGATTTATAAGCACTTCTATACGCGCCCCAGTCCGAAACGATAAGCCCGTCAAAACCGTATTCGTCGCGAAGATAATTTTTAAGGTATTTTTTATTTTCAGAAACTTGTACGCCGTTAAGCACGTTATAACTACACATAACGGTATAAGGCTTTGCCTTAAGCGCCTTTTCAAAAGCGGGAAGATAAATTTCCCTTAAAGTACGTTCGTCAATTTCGCAGTTTACGTGGTGGCGGTCAGTTTCGCAGTTGTTCGCAAGATAGTGCTTTAGGCTGGTACCTACGCCTTTACTTTGTACGCCTTCAATATATTCTTTTGCAAGTTCGCCTGCAAGAAACGGGTCTTCAGAAAAATATTCAAAGTTTCTCCCGCATTGTGGGTGCCTTTTAATGTTTACACCGGGGGCAAGTAAAACGTCAACGTCGTTTTCTATGCATTCGTCCGCAATCGTTTCGCCGTCAAGCCTTGCCATTTCCTTGCTCCAGGAATTCGCAATCGTGCTAATATTAGGCATAGCGGTTGCTTTTATCGTTTTGCCATTTTCATCAATCTTTCTTAAGCCGTGCGGTCCGTCGCTAAGATGAAGAACGGGCAATTTTCCGTTTGCATTTGAAGTGTGCCAAGCGTCAGTTCCGCATAAAAGTTTAAGTTTTTCTTCTAAAGTTAGGTTTTTAATATCGCAATTCATAGTACGCTCCTTTGAGTTCACTACAATTATAATACCATAAAGAAAAATCAAAAAAAATAACAAAAATTGTTTATTTTACTCTCAATTTATGATATTATTAAGAAAAGGAGTAAATTATGGCAAAGTTTTACGAAGCGCACCGTAGCGGTAACGAAGGCTTTATGATTGCAAAAGATAGAAGACAATATTTTCCACCGCATTTTCATCAAAACATAGAAATTTTTGTATGTTTATCGGGCAGTCAGGAAATAACTATTGACGGAAAAACGTTCGTGGCGGAAGAAAATTCGGTAGTATTTATTGATAGTTTTATAGTGCACTCTTACGGAAAAAGTGAAGGCGGTAAAAATGCCGTAGTAATTATTCCATACTACGCTTTAGATAAGTTTAACGCGTTTAGAAAAGGTAAAATTTTAGGTGTATTTCACATAAAGAGCGAAGGTTTAGCAAAAAAAATAATGACTATTATTGATGAAGATTTAACTGAAAAATCAAGTGAATATACGCGCTACTCAGCATTTAATAGTATAACTTCAAGTATAATTAAAGAGTTTGGGCTAATGGACGGCGAAGTTAAAAGTGAAGATGAACTTATAAATAAAATACTTTCGTTCATAGCGGAAAATTTCAAAACGAATATTACCTTAAAAAGCGTATCAAAGGCGCTTGGCTATGCGGAAGGGCATATTTCAAGAATATTCCACGAGTACGTTGACGAAGGTTTTTGCAAATACGTTAACGGACTTCGGTTAGAATTTGTTGAGCGTGAACGAAAAATTACTGATAAAAAACTAAACGAACTAATTTTTGACGCTGGTTTTAATAGTATTCAAACTTACTACCGCGCCAAAAAAGAAAATAGCAAATATCAATAAGGTAAGTAAAAAGAATTGACAATATAACTTTGGTGTGGTATTATACTCTAGAAGAATTTCGGCCTATAACTTTTTATAAATAAAAAGTTTAAGGTTAGCGCTAAAGGTTAATATGAGAATAGAAAAAGTTTTTGAAAAAGTAATGCAAAAAAATAATATAGACCCTGCGATTTCAACTGACGGCTATTTCTCTTTTAAAAGCGGTTTAGGTAAGTATTTTATTTTTCCCGGTTTCTGTGATGTACACGTACATTTGAGAGAGCCGGGTTTTTTTTATAAGGAAACGATAGAAACGGGCACTAAAGCATCTGCGCGCGGTGGATATACTGCGGTTTTTTCTATGCCGAACTTAAATCCCGTTCCCGATAGCGTGGAAAATTTAAAAGTTCAAAAGGACTTAATTGAAAATAGCGCGGTAATAGACGTTTACCCTTACGGCGCTATAACGGTAGGGCAAAAGGGAGAAGTTTTATCAGACCTTGACGGCTTAAAAGATAAGGTTATTGCTTTTAGTGATGACGGTAAAGGCGTTCAAACGGAAAACCTTATGCTTTCGGCAATGAAAAAAGCAAAAGAACTAGGTAAAATTATAGTTGCGCATTGCGAAGACGAAAGTCTTTTAAACGGCGGATATATTCACGACGGCGAATATGCACGTCTTAACGGACATAAGGGGATATGTTCTGCAAGTGAATACGCGCAAGTAGAAAGAGATTTAGAATTAGTTAGAAAAACTGGCGTAAAATACCACGTTTGCCACGTTTCAACGGCGGAAACGGTTGAGTTAATTAGAAAGGCGAAATCTGAAGGACTTGACGTAACTTGCGAAACCGCACCGCACTACTTAGTTTTTGATGATTCTAATTTGATTGATGATGGAAGATTTAAGATGAATCCGCCTATTCGCTCAATGAAAGATAAATACGCGCTTATAGAAGGCATTAAAGACGGCACTGTTGACATGATTGCAACCGACCACGCGCCCCACTCTAAAGAAGAAAAGAGCAAGGGACTTAAAGGTAGCCTTAACGGAATAGTTGGTATTGAAACGGCTTTCCCAGTGCTTTATACTAGCCTTGTAAAAACTGGCGTAATAACTTTAACTAAATTAGTTGAACTTTTATGTTTTAATCCAAGAAAACGTTTTAACCTACCACTTATTGACGGATATAGCGTTTGGGACTTAAATAAAAAATATAAAATAGACGCTAAAGACTTTTTATCTAAAGGCAAAAGCACGCCTTTTGAAGATATGAAAGTTTACGGCAAATGCAAACTAACTTATAAAAATGGAAAAATAGTATATTTGGAGAAATAGTATGGCAAAGAGAAAAGACATTAAAAAAGTACTAATTATAGGTTCAGGTCCTATCATCATAGGTCAAGCAGCGGAATTTGACTATGCAGGCACTCAAGCGTGCTTAGCATTAAAGGAAGAAGGTTACGAAGTAATACTTGTAAACTCTAACCCCGCAACTATTATGACGGACACTACTATTGCCGATAAAGTTTATATGGAACCCTTAACGCTAGAATACGTTGCGAAAATTCTTCGCTACGAACGTCCTGACGCTATCGTTCCGGGTATAGGCGGTCAAACTGGCCTTAACCTTGCAATTCAACTTGCCGAAAAAGGCATTTTGAAGGAATGCGGTACCGAACTTTTAGGAACTAGCAGTGAAAGTATTGCTAGGGCTGAAGATAGAGAACTTTTCAAAGAACTCTGCCAAAATATAGGCGAGCCTGTTATTCCTAGTGAAATCACTTATAATCTTGACGAGGCTAAAGATGCTGCAAACAGAATTGGTTACCCAGTAGTTTTAAGGCCTGCCTTTACTTTAGGTGGTACTGGTGGTGGTTTTGCTAACGACGAAAAGGAACTTGAAGAAATTGGTATTAACGCATTTAAACTTTCGCCTGTTCACCAAGTTCTTATAGAAAAGAGCGTTAAAGGCTACAAAGAAATTGAATTTGAAGTAATGCGTGACTCGCAGGACCACGCTATTACCATCTGCGGTATGGAAAACATTGATCCGGTTGGCGTGCATACCGGTGACTCTTTGGTGGTGGCTCCGATTATGACGTTGAGCAAAGAAGATGAAAAAATGCTCAACGAC
>JAZOST010000044.1:0-18698 GCA_045657285.1 Christensenellaceae bacterium | reverse complement strand
CGTTGTAAAAAGCCTAAATTGACTTCCTTTAGAAAACTTTAACGTTTGGTTTGCAAGATACTTAAAAAAGCCTATTTCATCTAAAAATATAGATAAAAAAGTCATTGAAACGAATAAAATTAAAATTTTAAGCGGATTTACAGACGTATTTTTAGTTACCGCTTTGAAAAAATAATTAAAGTCAATAACGCCGAAAAGGAAAATTGCTAGTGCGCCTAAAAGTGCAACTATCCAGTACGTATCTAATTTTATTTTTCCAAGCCTAATAGACGGAAAAAACAAAATACTAGTTATCATAAGCGCGCAAGTTGATAGCGCTATTATTACTGAAGTTAGCATTTTTTCTCCTTTAATCTTTTTCAAAAAAAATTATAGCACTTTAATTTATGATTGTAAATTTTTTATTAACACAATAAATAAAAAACCGCGATTATTTATAAATCGCGGTAATTTTTTATTCTTTTTCGCCACCGGCAACACCTTGATATTCTTCAAGCATAAGTTCTGAATCAACGTTCATAACAACGCCAACTTCGTCGCCCTTAAATATAAAACTCATAAAGCAGTTAGCAAGATTTATATCAACTATATAATTTCTAAGTAGCAACCTATCTTCTTCGTTCCACGATGCGTTAAAACGAGCGTCAAACTCTCTATTCGCGGGGTGATGCATACGAACGTCGTAATAATGCGTTTCTGGGAATGTTGCCGAAATAAATTCGTTTCTTCCGTACTCTATGTTTTTAACTCCCCTATCGTTTTCGTAGGTTAATTTAATCTTATCCGTTTCAAAAACGAACTTGAACCATTTCCAACCCATACGGTTGTTTTTTAGTACATATCTAACGCCGTTAATTTTTTCTTCTATGGAGGAATATTTTTTGCCGTAAGCCTTAAATTGTTCTAAACCACTTAAACGTTCTTTAAGCGATAAATAGTTCTTACCATCGTCAATTATCGGCTCGTCGCTTAAATTATCGTAAATAATTTCTTCTAATGCGTCGTAGATATAATCACCGTTAAGCGCGCCTCTATAAAGGTCAGCCATACATACGAACATAAAATCTTTTTCGGGATTACAAAATACAAATTGACCTGCTAAACCTGAAAAATGGTATCCACGGGGATTTACCCAAATTTGATAACCATACCCCGTTGTTCCTTGTCCAGAATAATGCGCAGTTTGGTTATTATTAATTTGTTTTGAAGTCGCTTTTTCCATATACCAATACGGAATAAGTTCTTCTCCGTTGATTTTTCCTTTATTGAGAACTAATTCACCCACTTTAGCAAAATCACGTAGAGTAAGCATAATACCACTACCAGACCAACTTTTGCCTTCTGGATATTTAACGCACCACACGTCTTTTGAAACACCTAATTTATCAAATTCAGGACGGAGATAATCTAAAAAATCCTTACCCGTAACCTTTTCTACTACTGCTGAAAGAAAATAAGTATTACTTGTGTCATATGCAAAAATTGTGCCTGCAGGACGGTTACAATTTTCTTCTTTTGAATACGTTTCAATAACGTCTTTAAGCCAATTGGTAACGGTCGGCTTAGTTACGCTAATAACACCCGCCATAGGCGCAGACATTTTAAGCGCATCTTCAATAGTGTATTCCTTAAACCACTTGCAAGGATTTTTAGGTGCGTATTCAGGAAAGAAATCAACAATCCTGTCTGTTAATTTAATTTTGCCTTCGCCTACAAGTTTACCTACTGCAAGCGACACAATAGACTTACTGCACGAAAAAAGTCTATGCGGTGTGTTTTTATCATAAGGAGCACAATAACCTTCAGCAAGAATTTTGCCACTCCTTACAAACATAAACGAGTGAATATTTATTCTTCTCTTTTCAAGTTTATCCAAAAACTTTTCAATAAATTTTGATGATAATCCTTCTTCTTCGGGACGAGCAAAAACTAAATCTTTAATCATAAAATTATTCCTTTTATATAGATAAACGCTAAAATATAAAATTTTAGCGTTTATTTAACAACTTTTAAATATTATTTAGAAAATTTTGCAATAATTTCTTCGTTTAGAAGTGATGCCGAGTCAGCGTCAACGTAAACCGTACAATCAGCGTGTTCTTTTAGGAGAGTTGCAGGAACCATAGGTGTAAGGTCCTTAGTTAAAGTATTGTAAATTGCTTCAGCCTTTACTTTATAAGGAACAACTGAAATGATAACCTTACATTTCATAATTTGAGGAGCAGTCATACTGATTGCTTGTTTATACGTTTCTTCAACGTTTTTGAACCAGCCTTCGCCGATTTGTTGTTGTAAACATCTATCGTCTAAAGTAACTACTTTATAAGTACGGGTATCATTGAAGTCTGCGGGTGGGTCGTTAAATGCAATGTGTGCGTTTTCACCGATACCGATAAGACCTACGTCAATAGGACGTTCGTTAAGAAGTGCAGTAAGTTCAGCAATTGTTTCTTCGGGATTTGCACTGCCGTTGATTAAATGTGCTTTTGCAGGCTTAACAACGTTTACAAAGCGGTCAAGTAAGTATCTCTTAAAACTTGCGGGGTGTTCTTCGCTAATTCCAACGTATTCATCAAGGTGGAACATTTCAACTTTGCTCCAGTCAATAGGTTGTTTAACGAATTCGGTAAAGAACGGGAATTGTGATGCGCCCGTAGAAAGCAAAATTCTTGCAGAGCCGTTTTCTGCAATCGCTTTGTTAACTGCTTCTGCTGCTTGAATTGCTGATAATCTTCCTAATTCTTCAGTGGTTTTACATGCTACTAATTTCATAATTTAATTCTCCTTATCGGTGATAATTTTTTCAATTTCTAAATTTTCATTTAATAAAAGCATATCTGCTTTTTTACCTACGGCAATTTCGCCAACGTCTGTTAGCCCCATTACTTTTGCAGGAGTTAACGACGCCATTTTTGATAGCGCAACCATATCTTTACCGATTGCTTTTGCCATGGTGCGATATAATCTATCGGTAGTTGCCGTACTACCTGCAAATGATTGACGGTCTAAAAGTTTAGCAACGTCGTCTTCAACAATTACGGGCGTGCCTTCCTTTAGGCTACCTATTACCGTTTCAGTGCCGTTTGCTAGCCCCGAAGCCCTAATAGCGTCAGTAATCAAACAAATTCTATCAGCACCTTTGCATTTATAAATAAATTTCAATAGTTCAAGTGGCAAATGCTTGCCGTCCGCAATAATCTCAACAAATAAATCGTCAAAGTAAAGCCCTGCTTCTACTGCGCCCGCTATTCTATAAGAATTTTTACGCACAACGCCTTTCATACCTGAATACAAGTGTGTCATTAAGGTATAACCGCAGTCTTTCGCCTTTTCTATTTCGCTAAATTCAGCGTCGGTATGCGCTACTGACATAACGTAGCCCATTTCTTTACCGCGAATACCAAATTCATAGCCACCTTCTATTTCGGGCGCTGCACCAAGCCTTAAAACAAACGGATATTTTTGCTTCAAGCCGTCAAGTTCGCTAGCGTTTGGCTTTTTCATATAGTCAACGTTTTGCGCCCCACATTGCGCACTATTGAGCCACGGGCCTTCTAAATGCGCACCTATAAGCGTGGATTTTGGACTTTTTTCTTTGTATGCCTTAAAATTTTCAAGCGCGGTTTCAATTTCAAGTTCACTTGCCGTTAAAGTGGTTGCAAGCATTGTCGTCGTGCCGTGCGCAAGGTGAAAATCTGCAATTTTTTTAATTTCTTCAACGCTCGCATCCATAAATTCTAATCCATCACCGCCGTGGCAATGAATATCTATAAATCCTGGAACAAGGTATGAATTTTTAGCGTCAATAATTTGGTCGGCTGGCTTAATTTCCTTACCAATGTAATCAATTTTGCCGTTAGAAAAAACGCATATTCCGTTTTCAATAATTTCGCTTGAAGTAACTATTCTAGCGTTTTTTATTAAAGTTTTCATATTATTTTAATTTTTCTAAAATGGGAGTAAGTTCAATACGCTTGCCTTCTTTAATACTTTGGTTAGCAGCAATACCTATCATTGCTGATTTTACGCCGTCATAACTATCAGCAAATTGACCAAGTGGGTCATCAGTAACGCCACAGAACATCATTGAAAGCATTCTGTCGTCCGCACCTGCGTGTGAGCCCGGTACTTTCGGGAAGGTAATTTCATCAACTTGACCATCTCTATGACGAACGATAAGTTTATATTTATCTAAACCATTTAACGTTGACGCTTCAATTCTACCCTTTTCGCCTATGAAGTTAATATTATAACCTTCGTTAGTTGAGAAAAGGTTTAGCGAATAAGTAAGTAGTGTGCCTTTTTTATATTTAACTGCAACTGACATACTATCATAAATATCAGTGTCGCCCTTAAACGCGCAGTGGTCACGCATATAGCCGTCTTCACTTTCGTTATCAAAGTAAAGCGCTTTAAGTTCGGGTTCAGCAAGAAGATTTTCATAACTTTCACAAGTATTAGCATACGGGCAAGTTGAGCAACGTTCGCCGTGTGGGCGGTCCTCGTTACCAAAATAGAGCCTTGCACCTTGAGCGCTTACGCTTTCGGGGTCGTCTTCTAATAGCCAGTTAACAATATCAAAGTGGTGGGTTGATTTATGAACCATCATACCACCGCTAATACCTAAAAAGCGGTGCCAACGTTTGAAATAATCACCACCGTGACGGGTGTTAAGCACGTATTCGTAGTTGATAGATAAAACTTTACCTATAACACCTGATTTTAATACTTCTTTAATCTTTGTGAAGTATGGCATAAAACGGCAGTTAAAGGTTACCTTAACGCTTTTTCCACTTCTTTTTTCCGCTTCACGAATAGCAAAGCATTTTTCTTCATCCATAGTTATAGGTTTTTCGCTATATACGTTATAGCCCCTATCTAATGCACGAATAATAAATTCGTGGTGATAAGCGTCAACGGTAGTAACTAAAACCGAATCTGGTTTTAATTCGTCAAGCATTAAGTCAAAGTCTTTATAAACTTTCATATTTGGGTTAATAGTATCGCGGAAATATTCGCTCCTTTTCACGTTTGGGTCGTAAATGCCAACCATTTCAACCTTATCAGAAAAACTCTTTATAAGGTTTTTTGCAAACATATTGTAACAACGTTGTCCTGCGCCTACGATAACTAATCTTTCCATAAAAGCACCTCTATTTTTTGCGTTTATTAAACGCATTTTATTTATATTTTAATTTTAGCACCCAAATATACCAATTACAATATTTTTTTTCACAATTTTGTACAAAATTACATAAATCATAGAAATATTTATGTATGAATTTATTGACTAATCTACTTTACAAATGATAATATTATAAAAAATACTAGAGGGATAAAATGAATTTTCTTGAAATTGAAAGTCGCAGTCTTAATTCATCAAACACGACCTTAGAACCACAAATCCATTTTCACGATTACTACGAACTTTACTTTCTTGAACAAGGAGTTAGAGAAATGTTTATTGACAATAAAATGTTTCACGTTTCTAAAAACTCTTTTTGTATTATTCCGCCTTTTTGTATGCACAAAACTGAAGGCAAACAATATAAACGCGTAAACTTATATATTTCCCCTAATCTTTTAGACGACAAGGAACTATCTTTCCTAAAAACTCTAGAAAACGACCTAGTATTCTCTCTTTCGCAAAAGCAAACTAATTTTATACACTCACTCCTAAACGAAGCGTCGCAAATGGAAACGCAAAATATAGAACTTAGAAAAAAATATCTTTTACCTTTTGCAAAAACAGTTTTATACTACTTACAATCATCACCACTCACTCCGCAAAAATCTATAAGTTCACTTTCAGAAACAAAGCAAGCGGATACAACTATCCTAAAAATAGTTTCATATATCAACGAAAACTATGCAAAAAATATTACGCTTACCGACCTTTGCGATAAATTTTTTATTTCCGCAAATACACTTTGTAAACGCTTCCGTCGCTCAATGGGTTGCTCTATTATCGGCTATTTAACAAACGTACGCCTAAATAAAGCAAAAATGTATTTACTCACCACTAACAAAAACCTTGAAGAAATATCTTTCCTTTGCGGATTTTCTTCTGCTAACTATTTCAGTTTAATTTTCAAAAAACAATATGGCCTTTCCCCACTAAACTATAAAAAGAAAAATTAAAAAAACCCACTACTTCGGTAGTGGGTTTTTACGTGTAATTTTTTTAGCCGTTTTTATAGTCGGCAATGATTTCAACACTTTCACTAAAATCATCGTCGCCTAAAGCCTTAATCTTATTAAAGCCTTGACCTATGTTTGCGCCATTCTTAACAAGCAAGCGTTGAAGTTTAGCAACGTCAAGTTTTCTAGGAGTAACGCCTTCTTTAATAGATAGTGCTGCTGCAGTACCAGCCGCTTCGCCAAGCGCCATACAGCACATAACAAGTCTAGTACCCGATTGTCCGGGAACGTCAGACGATATGTTTCTACCTGCCGCAAGAACGTTTTCAAGTCTAATAGGAACAAGTGAACGATAAGGAATATCATAATAGAATACGCCTTTAGGTGCAAGTTCGCTCATATTTACCCTTGGCAAATCGTCATCAGGTGGAAGTTGACTACCCCAACCTGCACGGTTAGCGATATAAGCATCTCTACCATCGGGAAGTTTACCCTTAAACCATTTAAGGTTACCAGGCGCTTCAAAGCCGTGAATATCAAAACCGTGTTGACTAATTGCAATAACGTCTTCGTGACGTCTTGCATAAGCAATATCCATACCAGTAAATACGTATTCGCCAACGATTCTTCTACTTTCACGAACGCCTAAAAGTGAACCCGTGTAGCAAAGATGTGAATTTTCAAAGCCCGGAACTTTTTTCTTTATAAAATCAGCAAGGATTTGCGCTTGTTCTCTACCTTCCATATACATTCTAGTAAGGTCTTTATTATCCGTAGGATAACAATTTCTTGAGTGAGAGAAACAGAATCCCATTTCGTCAAAACTGCCGTGTCTTTTTCTACCCGGCATAAGAGTAGTCCAGTTGAGGTGGTTATCAATTTCGTAAGGAAGACTGCCGTCTTCTAAACTTTCTTTAATTAGTTTAATCCATTTGGGGTCTTTTTGGCAAATTTCACTTTCAAGATATTCGTCGTGATTTACACCACCTAATACGAATTCTAAAGAGCACCCCATACTCATACCATCTTCGGGTCTACCGGTAAAGGTTTCGCCACCGCCAAAGTAAACAAGGTCAGAATCCCCTGATGCATCAACAAAACGTTTGCCAAGCACAACGCTATCACCCTTTTTAGTGTGAATAATTACGCCTTTAACAACGTTATCTTCAACTATAGTATCAACAAGCGGAGTTACAAGTAAAATTTCACAGCCATATTTAGCAAGCATACGTTCAAATACGAGTTTGTGTTTTTCTACGTCTGAATTACGTTGTAGTAACCCGCCAACTTTATCCATTTCTTCAAAGAATTCTTTGCCACCACCACTTAAAAAGTCTAAAGGTATATTAACAATACCCATAGTAGCAATACCGCCAAGAGCAGAAAGGTTTTCAATAATTATAGTTTTAGCACCTACTTTTGCCGATGCTAAAGCAGCGCCTACGCCTGCCATACCACCGCCGATTACAACAACGTCATATTCGCCGTAAATTGGAAGTGCTTCTTCGTTAGAAATGAATTTTCCATCCTTAATTTGATACTTTTTCATTATTTATCGTCCTCCGATTTTCTTTCAACTTTAATTATTGCTTGGGTTTGACAATTTTGCGCACATTTACCACACCCAACACACTTATTAGGGTCTATAACCATACTAACGTCTTCTATAATAGACATAGCGCCTACCTTACATTCATAGTAACACATTAAACATAGAACGCAACCGCCCCTTACTTTATAAAAATACTTCATCTTTTTCGTTTTCCTTTCATTTTTCTTCATTATACACCAACTAAAATTGCTTAATCAATAACAAATAGCGCATTTTTTTATACAATTGTATCATTTTGCTTGTACTTGAAATGTTTTTTTGGTAAAATTACTTTGTAGGTGTAACTATGAGAATTATTAATATTGATGAATTATCAGCCGAAGAATTTTATATAAGTGACGTTTCTTCATTTTATCGCGTTCCCGACTATACTTTTGTACACGAGCAAAATTGTCCGTATAGTGGTTTTAGACTTATAGAAAGTGGAAAAGCAACTTACACGCTAAATAAAGAAACTTTTACCCTAGCCGAAGGTGCACTTATTTATATGCCAAAAGGTTGTTCCGCACAACTTACTATTAACGACAAGAATTTTTCCTTTAGTAAAATTCATTTTTCTTTGACTGATGCTAAAGGCGAAGAACTTATTTTCTCTAGAGTACCTTTTGTTTTAACAAAAACCACAAGCCAAAAAATTATTGACGTTGTACATACGCTAAACGATAATATGCTTTCTTATTACGATACAATTTTGAACAAACTTTGCATTTGCAAAATACTTAAGGAAATAACACACTTTTCAAGCGCCGAAAAAACAAACAAAATTTCCCCTGCAATAAAATATTTAAGACTGCATTACCGCGAAGAAATTAGCGCTGACCATCTTGCCGAAATTTGTTATTTAAGTAAGGCGCAATTTCATAGGCTTTTCAAAAAACAAACGGGATTTACACCTATTGAATACAAAAATAATTTACGTATTGAACGTGCAATGCAAATGCTAGAAGACGGAGAATATTCTATAAGTGAAATAGCCACAAGTGTTGGCTTTGATAATGTTTTTTACTTTAGTAAAACATTTAAGAAAATAAAAAATATAGCCCCAAAAGATTATAAAAAAGATTTTATTGGCAAACAAAAAAGCACCTTATAAAAGGTGCTTTTTAATTTATTTTTCTAATGCAAAATATTCAATTGAGTTATTATAAGAAACGTCTTTAACTACTTTGCCGATAAGTTCAATGTCGGTCGTAATTTCGCCGTCTTCAACTAGTGAGCCAAGGTAGTTACAAAGTATTCTTCTAAAGTAGTGGTGACGTGGATATGAAAGAAGTGAACGGCTATCTGTAAGCATACCTACGAAAGTTGCAATATGTCCCGTTGCCGTCATATCTTTTAAGTGTCTTTCCATACCTAGTTTATTATCTAGGAACCACCAAGCAGGTCCGTATTGAATTTTACCCTTTGCCTCGTCGCTTTGGAAACAACCAACAAGAGTCATAATCTCACTATTCATTTTGGGGTTAAGATTGAAAATGATAGTTTTAGGCAATGAATTTTCGTTATTTAACTTATCAAACAATCTTGACATAAGTTTGATAGAGTTATCTTCAGAAATACTATCGTAGCCCGTATCAAGACCTAATTTTTCAAGCATAACTGAGTTGTTGTTACGCATTGCGCCAACGTGAAGTTCCGTTCTAATATCGTATTTAGCGTATAACTTAAATAAGAAATAAGTTACGTAGCCTTTGAAAGTAATTTCTTCTTCTTCGCTTATCGCCTTGCCTGAAAGCGCATTTTTTAGAACTTTATTTGCGTCTTCTTTGTCCGCTACTTTATATACTGATTCAAGAGCAATATCACTTGCGGTTGTGCCAACCTTAATAAATTCTTGAAGACGAATTTCAATCGCTTTTTCAAGGTCGTCAATATTTGCAATTTTATGAGTTAATTCTTCAAGTTTACCGATAAAACCTGCGTAGCCTTTTGCGGCGATATTCATAATCTTATCTGCTCTAAACGCGGGAATTACTTTGAATTTATAGTCTTTTTTAGCGATTTCGGTAAACGTAGTTAAATCGTCAAAAATTTCATTAGTAGTGAAAATGTACTTAACGTTTGCGCTTTCAATAAGACTTTGGGGAGTAATGTTATTTAGTTTAATGTAATCATTACACCAGTTCCAAATAAGTTCAGCATTTGCTTCGTTAATTTCTATTTCACAATTAAAAAATTCCTTAAGTTCTAGTTGTGACCAGTGATAAAGCGGATTGCCAAAAGCAGTACCTAAAACTTTGCAGTATGCCATAAACTTTTCTTTATGAGTAGCGTCGCCAGTTATAATATTTTCGTTTATACCATAGTTACGCATTAAACGCCATTTATAGTGGTCACCTGCTAGCCAAATTTCGTAAATGTCGTTAAAAGTTTCATTTGCTAAAATTTGTTTTTCGGGTAAATGGCAGTGATAGTCAAAAATAGGCATATCTTTTGCATAATCAAAGTATAACTTTTCAGCCGTTTTAGTTTTTAGTAAAAAATTGTCCTTTAAATAACTCATTTATTTTATCTCCATTTTTATTTATCTATTTCGCTTAAGGATTTGAAACCTTGACCACGAACTTCAACAGAATCATTTATTATAAGAAAGGCCTTCGGGTCAACGTTACTAATAATATTTTTAACTTCGGAAAGTTGGTTGTTTTTAACGCAAGTTAGAAGTACGTTATGTTCATTATGCGTATACATTCCTTCCCCGTCTAGCATTGTTACACCACGCGGGCTATGATTTATAAGTACTTTTGAAACTTCTTCGCCGTAGTTAGTTATAATTATACATAGTTTTGATTTTTCTAAACCGACCAACACTATTTCGGAAAGTTTAGTGCTTACAAAAACAACGATTAGCGCGTGAAGAATATTTTCAACGCCTGTTGCAACTGCACCAACTACAACGATTGCGCCGTCAAGCAAGCCTAATACAACTGGAATACTTACACCTTTAGTAAGTTTTGAAATAAGCCTTGCTAAAAGTTCAGTGCCACCGCTTGAAAATTGAAACCTAACGAATAAACCTATTCCTAAGCCTTGACATAAACCGCCGTATAATGATGCTAAAACCTTATCGTCAGTAAGAGCAACGCTTTCGCCAAGGGCGTTTACGTTACCTAAATTTATATTTATAATTTCAATAAGGTCGGTAATTAAACCAAGGGTAAGTATAGTAACAAGACATCTAAATATAAATTTTAAGCCTTGTGATTTAACACCTAAAAGCAATATCGGCATATTTATCAAAATAAACCAAATACCGACGGTTATAGGCGCGGGGATTATCATTCTAAACAAAACTGCAAGACCTGTTACCCCACCCGCAACTACGCCGTTAGGCTCTAAAAATAGTGCGGTACTTGCACCGTAGGCTATACAGCCTAAAACCATAAAAATATAGCCCTTTATTTCGTTTACAACCGCTTTTTTATTTGGTTTTTTTATTGATAAACCCATCATAAAGTTACACCAGTCTTATAGAACGCGATTTCACGAATTTCTTCGCTCTTAACCTTGTATTCGCCACTTACAGTTTTAATTAATAGGTCAAATAAACCTTTTTCGTCCATAGAGAAAGCGTTAAAGTCTATCCAGTTGTCCTTAAATTCCGCCAAAACGTTGTTTGAAGAAATTTTCATAGTGGGAACGAACGTTGAGAACGGCGTGCCCCTACCCGTTGTGAAAAGCACAATTTGACAACCTGCTGCAGCAAGCGCAGTCGCTGCGATAAGGTCGTTACCCGGAGCGTTAAGCGTTGATACGCCTTGCTTTTGAACTACGTCGCCGTAATCAAGAACGTCAACGATTTCTGTGCTACCTGCTTTTTCAATACAGCCAAGCGATTTTTCTTCTAAAGTGGTAATACCACCTTTTTTGTTGCCTGGGCTTGGGTTTTCATATACAGGGAAACCTTGTGAAGTGTAAAAATCCTTAAAATCTTCAATCATTTTCTTATATCTATTGAAGATATCTTCAGTTTTACATTTATTCATTAAAAGTTGTTCAGCGCCGAACATTTCGGGAACTTCGGTGAGTATAGCACTACCGCCACAAGCAACAACCATGTCAGAAATTCTACCTACAAGTGGGTTAGCGGTTAGACCTGAATATCCGTCGCTACCACCGCATTTTAAGCCGATGCAAAGTTCCGAAAGGTCAACTTCTTCCCTTTTTAAGTCTTTTGCTTTTTCAGCAAATTTTTCTAATATGTTTAAGCCGTAAGCAAGTTCATCTTCAACGTCTTGACAGTTAAAATATTCAATATTGTCACGATTAAAGGGTTTTAAGTATTCTTTAATGCCGTCCATACCATTGTTTTCACAACCAAGACCTACAAATAATACGTAACTTGCGTTAGGATTAAGCGCGATTGAACATAAAAGTTTTTTAATATTATCATTATCTTGACCAAGTTGACTACAACCAAATTGATGTGAAAGCGTGAATATTCCGTCAATACTGCCCTTTACGAATTTTTGGGCAAGTTTTTCCATACGAATACATACGTTATTTACGCAACCTACGGTAGGTATAATGTAAATTTCATTTCTTATACCTGCCCTGCCGTTTGCCCTTTTATAGCCCATAAAAGTTTGGGTGCGTTTTTCTATTTTTTCAGCGCTAAAGTTGTAAGAATATTCAGGCGTTTCATCAAGGTGAGATTTAACGTTGTGAGTATGCACCCAGTCGCCTTCTTTAATATCTTCTTTTGCTCTACCTATAACTTCGCCGTATTTAATAACTTTTTCGCCTTTTTTAATGTCTTTAAGCGCGTATTTATGACCTGCGGGAATTTCGCCACAAGCAGTAAGGCAAACGCCTATATTATCTTTTTCATTGATTATAATTTTGTTTTCCATAAATAAACCTTAGTAAAATTATTCTTCCATTTTTGCTACGAAATCGCCATAATATTCTTGTAAGAAATATTCCGCATTACTACGCATTTGAACGGTTGCATATTCGTCTCTAAATGAGAAGTTCATAGTGCAGTTACCAAAGTAATTATCAATAATTTGAACGAATATGGTTAATTTATTATCATCACGCCAAGTTGCTGAAACCGCATCTTTATACGTGAAGTCGTTAGTCATTTTAACACCGCCGTGTTCGTCGTAATAACCGTATTGAGGGAATTTACCGAATACGTTTTTATTCATACCGAACGGAATTCTCTTTTCCCCTTGAGCGTTTATTAGTACTAATTCGCCTTCGCCATCACCCGTAAAGTTAAGCGTGAATTCTTTAATACCCGTTCTGTTTTTGATATCTAAAACTTCAATACCTTCGGGAAGGGGTTGTACTATATATTTTTTACCGTTAATCTTGTCTTGCATAGGCTTATATTCGTAGTCTTTAAGACTGCGAAGTTCAAGATTTGAGCAGTAATCAGTAAGTTCAGCGTACGCTTCTTTATCTTCGGGTAGCGGTTCATCGCCAAGGAAGTCAATAATGTTATCGTAAAGCGGAAGAATAAATCCGTCGCAACTAAACGAACTGCCTTGAGAGTCAGAAGTACAACAGAAAATAAGGTCTTTTTCAGGAATTGCAATCATAAGTTGATGGCCCATACCGATAAAAGCAAAAGCGTTGTCCATAACTCTCCAAATTAGATAGCCGTATCCAACGTGGTGCAAGTTATTAAAACCACCGCCTTCTTCAGCGTTACTTACTACTGCTGAAGTTGCGGTTTTAAGATATTCTTCGTTTACAAGTCTTTTGCCTTCCCAAGTGCCGTAATTCATTACGAATTTACCAAAAGACGCTAGGTCACGCGTGGTGCAAATCATAGCGGAATCACCCCAAGAAGCGTCGTTCTTAGTCTTTAACATACGAGCCGTTTTGAAAGTGCCAAGATAGTCAAAAATCTTTTCCTTCATAAATTCAAAGAAAGATTTACCAGAAATTCTTTCAACTAATTCGCAAAGAACTTGTGAACCGGGACTATCATATATCCAACTAGTGCCTGACGGACGGAATTGCCACGTCTTGTTAAAATATAATTCTACCCTATCCGTTTCTTCAGCTATAAACCAAGAGTTGTTGCTTACGCAAGTTGACATAAGAAGCATATCGCGAATAGTTTGATTTTCAAACCATTCAGGAAGTTCCCTATGTATTTTATCGCGGAAATAATCAGCAATTTTATCGGTTAACTTAATTTTACCTTCTTGTTCTAAAATACCGATTGCAACGCCAACGAAACTTTTAGTTACCGAGTACATACGATGGCAAAAATCTTGACTGAAAGGTTTCCAGTACGCTTCGGTAAAGATTTTGTCGCCACGCATCATTAGAACGCTATGAACGGTCATTCTTCTTTGTTCAAGTTTTTTGTAAAATCTTAAAACTTGCTTACTTGATACACCTATTGATTCAGGGGTAGTTATTTCAAACATATATTTTCTCCTTTAATTAAATAAGACTTTCGCCCGCAAGAATTTTTTCTACGTTTTCTAGTACTGCTTGTTCAAAACCTTCGTATGCGGTTAAATCTTCACCCCATACTGCAGTGTCTTTCATAAAGTCAGAAATCTTTCCGCCGTTTGCAAAAAATTCAAGGTAAGGCGTATCGTCAATGATTTGAACTTCTCTAGCAGGAAGTTTAACAAAATAGCCGTTTTCCTTTTTAACAAGTTTAGAGTAAATTACCATAAGGTACGAAAAACCTATCGTCAAATAGGTAGGAATTTTGCCGTTTGCGTTATAGTAATCAGTGAAACTTGGTAAATCACGTGCTTTCCATTTGCTTATACTGTTAAGTGAAATACTGGTAAGCAAGTGGTTAAGGTACGGGTTCATAAATCTTTCTTTAATGCTTTGAGCAAAAACTTTAGTTGCTTCAATATCGCTTGATACGAAAGGTACGATATCGTAGGTTAAGGTGTTTTCAATAAAATCAATAACCTTTTTATCATTCATACAATCGTAAACGGTTTCCATTCCGTGCCATAAACCAACGGGAACAATATTGGTGTGGCTACCGTTAAGTACGCGAACCTTTCTCTTTTTGTAATATTTAATATTTTCAGTTAAAACAACTTCAATGTTGTGAACGCCATCTTTTACGTACTTAGCAATGTCGCCTTTCTTTTCAACAGCCCAAAGACCAAAAGGTTCGCCAACTGATAAAAGTTTATCGGGCATGCCAACTAATTTTTCAAGATGTTCAACCGCTTCTGGAGTTCTTGGATAACCAGAAACAATTCTATCAACAAGCGTATTGCAGTAGAAGTTTTGTTCGTCGTTCCATTTTTTGAACGCTTCGGGTAAATTCCAAAGTTTAATATACGCACTTACGCATTTATAAAGTTCGTCAGCATTGTTATCAATAAGTTCAACGGGCATCATATAAACGCCACCTAAACCTGCGTTAAATCTTTCAAACAAGAATTTGGTAAGTTTTGCAGGGAAAGTGATATTTTCAAAACCATCAAACTTATCGTCGCCATTATAGCAAATACCTGCTTCGGTAGTGTTTGAAACAACTAATTTTAGGTCGGGGTCTTTTGCTAAGGCAAGGTATGCGTTCATATCTTCAAACGGCGAAATAACGCTTTCTAATACGTCAACCTTGTAAACTTCTTCAACGGGAGTTTCACCCCTTGCGCCACGAAGTATTACGTGATACTTATTGTCTTGCGCTACGAATTTTTCTAAAGAACCAAAAGTAATAGGTTTTACAATATTAACCTTATAGTCGCCACCTTCTTTATTGAGCGTATCAAAATAAAGGTCAACGAACGTTCTTAAAAAATTGCCTTCACCGAATTGCACGATTTTAATCATAAAAGTTCTCCTTTTAATTTGCATTATTACAACAAAATAATTTAATCTATTAAATTACTTATATTTTATAACTATAATATGCCCTTGTCAATACAAAATCAGTCAAATTTTTCATTGCAAATTGAGCAAAATAAAAATCCTTACCGAAAGATAAGGATTTATTTTCTACTTAAGACTTATAACCGCTTTTGCGTTAAGCGATAAATCAGCAAAATTTTTGTTTAGGTATTGAACGTAACCTTCAGATGCTATCATTGCGGCGTTATCAGTACAATATCTCTTTTCAGGAAGAACAAGTTTTAAGCCTTTTTGTTTTGCTTTACTTTCAAGTTGTGTCCTTAAATATCCATTAGCACCTACACCGCCCGAAAGTGTTAGCGTATCATAGCCCGTTTCCTCTATCGCCATCATTGCTTTATCAACAAGCACGTCAATAGCGGAGCATTGAAAACTACAAGCAACGTCTTCTTTATTTATAGGCTTTCCGCTTTGCTCTAGGTTATGAACGTAATTTATAACCGCCGTCTTTAGACCACTATACGAAAAGTCGTATTTACCGCCGTCGTAATTTTTTAACATTTTAGGTAGGGCTATACAATTTTTGCCACCATTTGCAAGCCTTTCCATATTAGGCCCGCCCGGGTAACTTAAACCCAAAACCCTTGCAACTTTATCAAAGGCTTCGCCAACCGCGTCGTCAATCGTTGAGCCTAAAATTTTAAAATCGTTATAAGTTTTTACCGCAACTATTGCCGTATGTCCACCGCTTGCAAGAATAGAAACGAAAGGTGGCTTAAGCGTCTTATCCGCTAAATACGACGCAGATATATGCCCCCTAATATGACTTACGGGAATAAGTGGAATTCCTAAAGAAAACGCTAGCGTTTTTGCAAAGCAAACGCCAACCAAAAGCGCGCCGAGTAGCCCTGCACCTTCAGTAACTGCAATAGCGTCTATATCTTTAAGGGTTAGGTTTGCTTTTTTAAGTGCATCTTCAGTTGCCGTTAAAATGGCTTCGGTATGCGCTCTTGACGCTATTTCAGGAACGACACCTCCAAACTTTGAGTGCTCGGTTGCCGAACTTATAATAACGTCTGAAAGTATTTCCCTACCGCCTTTTACTATTGCTACGGCAGTTTCGTCACACGAAGACTCTATACCCATAATTATAGGATTTTCTTTAATTGTAAAAGTAGAGATTTTTTCTTTGTAACTCATTGTGATTTTTTCAAGTAATCGTTTATAAAATCTTGAATTTCCCCGTTCATTACTCTATCAACGTCGCCCGTTTCGTAGCCAGTTCTATGGTCCTTAACAAGCGTGTAAGGGCAAAATACGTAACTTCGTATTTGACTGCCCCATTCTATCTTTTTAATTTCGCCTTTAATATCTGAATCCCTTTCCGCGCGTTCACTTTCTCTAAGTTCAGTAAGTTTAGATATGAGCATACGCATTGCCATTTCTCTATTTTGAGTTTGGCTTCGTTCATTTTGGCAAGATACGACTATACCCGTAGGTAAGTGTGTAATTCTTATTGCGGAGTCTGTTTTATTTATGTGTTGACCGCCCGCACCACTACTTCTAAATGTATCTACCCTTAAATCTTCGGGATTGACTTTTATTTCTTCGTCGTCAATTATTTCGGGCATTACTTCTAATGATGCAAACGAAGTGTGTCTTCTTTTATTAGCATCAAACGGCGAAATTCTAACGAGCCTATGAACGCCTTTTTCCGCCTTTAAGTAGCCGTAAGCAAGTTCGCCTTCTATCTTAAACGAAACGCTTTTTATACCCGCTTCGTCCCCCATAAGTTTATCTAGTTCGGTAAGCGTAAAGCCGTTCTTTTCCGCATAATAAATATACATACGGTAAAGCATTTCAGTCCAGTCACACGCTTCCGTTCCGCCCGCCCCAGAGTGCAAGGTAAGTAACGCGTTAAGGTTATCGTATTTACCGCCAAGTAGCGCTTTAAGACGCATATCAGAAACGTCTTTTTTAACACGTTCTAAATCTTCACCTACGGAAAGTGCGGTTTCTTCGTCGTTTTCCATTTCGGCAAGTTCAATCAGTTCTTCAGCATCTTCAATCGTCTTTTTAGCGTCGTAATACCCCGACACGCGAGATGTCAAAAATGAAATTTCTTTTGAAAGCACTTTTGACTTTTCAAGGTCCATAAACACTTCGGGCTTTTGAAGAAGTGCGCTCTTTTCGTCTAAATCTTTTTTGAGTTTTTCAACGTCAAAGAGAGTGTCCCGTCTCTTGTAAGATACCTTTTAATTCTTTAATTTTAATTTTATATTCTTCAAAATTTATCATAACTTTTTAGATTTTTTCGGGCAAGAATTTTTCACCGTCAAAATAGTGAATTTCGTCAAAACCACAATCTTTTATATACTCAATCGCTTGTTCGTAATAGCAATCTAGCATTTCTTTTTTATGGCAGTCGGACGACAATATTATTTTCCCGCCTTTTTCTTTGATTTTTTTAAGTATCCACTTTTCAGGGTAAGGCTCAGTTCTATACCCCCTAGCGATTGCGCCCGTGTTAACTTCAAAAACGTCAACTTTTTTCATTAACTTGTTTAGGCAATTTTCAACAGCGTCGCGATAGCGCTTGTTTGACGTGTCAAAAATGATTTCGTCTTCGCAAGATTTCATAACTAGGTCAAAATGCCCTACCACGTCCATTTTTGCAAGTTTATTAGGAAGGTCGGCAAGAAGTTCATAGTACTTTTCAGCAAGAGCGTAAACGTCGCCGTTAAAGTATTTATCTGCTCTACTTTTTAAGAATTTAGCACTGCCAGTATCAAAGCCTTTTTCTTCGTCCTTGCCGTCGTTATTTATATAGTGAACCGAACCTATAACGTAGTCAAACGCGTCTAAATCCCCGTCCGAAAAATAATCGTATTCAGTACCAAGTAAAATTTTGATTTTATCTTTATACTTTTCTTTAACTCTACGTACTTCTTTTTTATACGCTTCTGTTTCTTCAGGATTCATACAATACCAAAGCGAAAAAGGAGTGTAAGCGTGTCCCGAAAAACCGAGCGAATAAAAACCTTTGTTTATGGCTTCAATAACCATTTCTTCAATGGTATTATTTCCATCACAAAAAGTTGAGTGAGCGTGTAGATTTTGCTTAAACTTAAGCATTTTATTTTCC
>JAZOST010000043.1:0-15442 GCA_045657285.1 Christensenellaceae bacterium | reverse complement strand
GTTTTCTTTAAAAACGAAAAAAAAGGGCTTCACGTTAAAGAATTCAATAAAACCCTTTGTGTTGCACCTATTTGCATAACAATTGCGCACGCTTTTGGTCGTATCGGTTGTTTAATGGCAGGTTGTTGTTACGGAGATGAGTCTAATACGGGCTTCACTATTTACAATCACGGTGCGGATAGAATTCCCGTCCAACTTTACGAATCGTTATTCTTGTTTGCGCTCTTTGGCGTGCTTTCATATCTTTACTTAAAAAAGAAGTGTAACATCACGATGCCTATTTACCTTATTGCTTACGGTATTTGGAGATTTTTTATAGAATTTTTTAGGGGTGATGATGACGCCGTCGGTGAAATAATAAAAGAAACATTAAGACCCTCGCAATGGCAATCGTTTATATTTATAGGTATAGGCGTTGCACTTATCGTGTTTTATTTAATTAAAAAAATTCCGCTTTTTCTCCCTAAAGAAAAAATAGAAACGGAAAACGTAAACGAAGAATAAATCAATATAAAACTAAAAGGCTTTGCAAATGCAAAGCCTTTTTTTGTTGCTTAATAAAACTACGCTTTTAATGCTACGTCTAATTTTTTAGCAAGTTTAGCCTTTTTGTGAGCAGCGTTGTTAGCGTGAATAATATTTTTAGAACAAGCAGAATCAATAAGAGCAAAAGCGTTGTTTAGTTCAACTTTAGCGTCTTCTAATTTGCCTTCCTTAATAAGATTTTCTACTTTTTTAATTTGAGTTTTGTATTCAGAACGGATTGCTTTGTTTTGTTCGGTCTTTTTGTTAATTACAAGTACTCTCTTTTTTGCTGATTTAATATTTGGCATTTTATAAAAACTCCTTAATCACTTTTTATCGTCAACTTATTTTAACACAAAAAAATATTAAATGCAACTACATTTTAGCCACAATTTGATGTTTTTATTTATATTTTAACTATTTTTTTAATTTTTTTCATAATAATAGGTATGAAAAATAATTTTATAGCAGTATTAGATAGTGGCATAGGTGGAATTTCAACTCTAATAGAACTAAAAAAATCTCTGCCGAATCAATCCTATATATATTTTAGCGATAACTCTAATGCGCCTTACGGGCAAAAATCTAATAGGGAAATCTTTTCTGGGCTTATTGGCGGTTTAACTCAAATACGTGAATATTCGCCCAAATTTGTAGTTCTTGCCTGTAATACTTTAAGTGTAAATTTAAGAGAAAGAATAGAAGATTTTTTATGTGTTAAAACTTTTGGCGTTTTTCCGCCCGTTGAGTCGCATTTATTAGGTGGTGAAAAAACTCTTTTAATTGCGACGCCAAGAACTATAGAAAATTTTAGAAATATAAAAGGCCTAGATAATGTAGGGTTGCCGTATTTGGCGGGTGAAATTGAACGCTATAAATTCACCTTAAATTCGCTTAACGTTAAAGCCCACTTGAAAAATATTTCACCGTGCTACGACACTATAATTTTGGGTTGTACACACTATTTTTTTGTAAAAAATCAAATTATTGACCACTTAAAACCACTAAAAATTGATAGCGGTAACCGCTTTCTACTAAAACAATTATTACGTGAAATCAGATTTAACAAAATATTAAATAACACTAGTAAAAATCAAACGATATTTATAGGGAAAAATTCTATTGAAAATAAAATCTTTTTTGATAAAGTGGTCAAAGAGTTGTAAAATATCAAAAAAAATTTCAAAAAATCTAAAATTTTTTTCAAATAGTGGTTGACGGTGGTCAAGTTTTGTGATAGAATATCAGTGTAGAAAAAAAAGGGAGAGTTTTAAATTAATGGCAGGTCGTGTTTACGAGCATCAATTAGATGCTAAAAACAGAATGAGAATACCGGCTAAACTACGCGAAGAACTTGGTAATGGTTATTCAGTTACCATAGGTACGGGTGGTTGTCTTTACGTGTATTCTGCCGAACAAATGCAAAGTGTTAAAGATTCTCTCAAGAAAATTAATCCCTATAAAGCAGAACCATTAAAAGTAGCAAGATACATTTTATCAAACACTTGGGATGCTGAAGAGGACAAGCAAGGTAGAATACTTCTTCCAGAAAATTTAAGAAAGCACGCCAAAATAGAAAAGAACGTTATTGTTTATAAAGGGCCTGTTTGTATTGAAATTTGGAGCAAGGAAGTTTACGACGAATACTTTAGCGACGTTAACTTTGACGATTTAGCCGAAGCATTTTCAAACTTAACAAATAATGGATAACTTAAAACATTATTCGGTAATGCTTTCGGAGTGTATTGAAGGCTTAGATATAAAAAGCAACGGAATTTATTTTGACGGAACGCTTGGTGGTGGTGGACATTCTTACGAAATACTTAAAGCAAGTTCACCTAACGGAAAACTTATAGCAACTGATTTAGATTCATACGCGATAGGTAGGGCGGACGAGCGGTTAAAAGAATTTAGCGGAAGATACACTTTAGTTAAAGATAATTTCAAGAATTTTAGTTCAATTAAAGACGAACTTAACATAAAAGAATTTGACGGAATAATTTTAGACCTCGGTGTTTCAAGTTTTCAACTTGACGACAGGTCGCGCGGATTTTCTTATATGGCTACGGACGAAAAACTTGATATGCGAATGAATCGCGACGCAAGTTTAACGGCTGAAAAAGTTGTAAATGAATATTCCGAAAACGAACTAAAAGAAATTTTTAGAGAATACGGCGAAGAAAAATTCGCTAGTGCGATTGCAAAAAACATTGTTTTAGCAAGGAAAACTAAAAGAATTGAAACGGTTAGCGAACTTAACGAGATAATTGATAAAAGTATCCCGATGAAGTTCAAGCAAAACGGCCATCCGTCCAAAAAAGTATTTCAGGCTTTAAGGATAGAAGTAAATGAAGAACTTTCTTCACTCTACGAAACCGTTTTAGAAATGGCTAGAAGCCTTAAAAAAGGCGGTAGGATAGTAATAATTACATTCCACTCACTAGAAGATAGAATAGTTAAAAGAGCGTTTAAGGAACTAGAGTGTGATTGTATTTGTGACAAGAGTTTACCCGTTTGTGTGTGTGGAAAACGTAAGGAAATTGAAATAATCACTAAACATCCACTACTGGCAAGCGAAGATGAACTAGAAAATAATTCAAGGTCAAAAAGCGCAAAACTAAGAATAGCGCAAAAAATATAAATTTTGTTAATATTTAAGGAGAATATATGATAACTACCAAACGTTCAACCAATTATGGTTTTTCAGCAAACGAAAACAATAGTTTTTCAGCAGGCGTGGATTTATTAGAAAGAAAAACTCCGAATACTTATAATGAATATATTGCAAGTCCTGACGTTAATCAAGAAACGTACGAACAAGCAAAAGAAAGAATGCAAAAAAATCTTGACAAACTTATGAATTACGATAGGTATTCAGAAGTTACTGAAGCGCACGCCGAAGAAACTCAAGAAATAGTTGCTGTTAGGGAAGACGATATTAGACCTACTTCAACTACTATGCAATTTGGCGACGATAACTATGATAATATAATGCAAGATATGGCAAGACAACAAGAAGTTAGCGTTGTAGTTAAACCTGCCGTACAAAGAAAGAGCAAGATTTTAACTTTCCTTTATGCGCTTACTGTTGCAGTTATTTTTGCATTGATAGTAATTAATACTGGTATTTTATCATCACTCACTAAAGAAAATACCGCATCAGCATTAGAACTTAATGGCAAGGTTGAACATCTTCGCGAGTTAAACGAAAAAATTGATGATATTTCTTCAGTAGAACATATTGAAAACGTTGCAAAAAACGAATATAACATGATTATTAAATAATAACGGCATAAAATTTCGCCCCAAATTATATATTTTAATTAAAGGTAAAGGGGGCAAATCGTTATTAAATCAGATTATTCAATCACGACATTACGAAAGAGGTTATTCGCAATATTTATTGCGGTAGCCTTTTTATTTTTGTTTGTTATAGGTAGAATTTTTTATGTTCAAGTTATTTGGGGAGAAGATTTACAAGAAAAGGCAATAGACCAGTGGACAAGAGAAATTCCCATTATCGCCACGCGCGGTAAAATTGTTGATTGCAACGGTGTAATTTTGGCGGATAACGAAGATACTTATAGTGTTTTTGTGCGAAAAAAAGCCGTTTTGGATATAGAGTACGCTTGTAAAGTTTTGTCAAACGTTTTAGAAATTGAATATTCGTCGTGTTATGAGCGTTTAACCAAAACTATTTCTAGCGAAGTTACTATAAAAAAACAAATTTCAAAGGAAAAATTAGATAAACTTTTATCTTATAACCTTGATGGCGTGTATTATTCGCGTGATAATAGTAGAATTTATCCCTACAATGAATATTTGTCCGCTGTTTTAGGGTTTACGTCTAATGACGGCAAAGGTCAAAGTGGGCTTGAACTATATTACGATAAATTTTTATCGGGTCTAAACGGCGAGATTTTATATGAAACTGACATTGTTGGCGTGGAAATTGATGGTGGTAAGGCAAGTTATATTCCAGCAACCAACGGATTTAACGTAAAACTTACTATTGATTATGAAATTCAACAAGCGGTAGAAGAAGCAATGAGCGAGGCAATGCAAATTCATAATGCAAAATCTTGCCAAATGTTAGTAATTGACCCAAATACTGGTGCAATTAAGGCACTGTGTGTTAAGCCTTCATATAATCTTAATGAAATTCCAAGAGACGATTTATCTCTATTATTTTCATTAAGCAGGAATAATTTGATAAGTGATATATACGAACCGGGTTCAACTTTTAAGATTTTAACCACGGCTGCAAATATTGAAGAATTTTTTAATGGGAATAAAAATGCATATTCGGTAAATCACGTTTTTTCTTCTTCAAGGTATCGCTATATTGATGGGCAAAAAGTAAAGTGTTGGAGCAACCATCAAAACGGAAAGCATAGCAATTTAACTATTCAAGGTGCGCTAAATAATAGTTGTAACCCTATTTTCGTTGATATGGCAATGAGTTTGGGCAAGGAAACTATATATAAATACATAGAACTTTTTAATTACGGCTCGTTAACGGGAATTGATTTTAACGGTGAAGCACAAGGCATGGTTTTACCAGTTAGTTCAGTTCAAAATGTGGATTTAGCACGTATTGCTTTTGGGCAAACTATTGCTGTTACCGGTATTCAACTTGCATATGCAACCGCTTCGGCAATAAATGGTGGGTGCTATTATACGCCATATTTAGTAAGCGAAATTTTTGATAATAACGGAATTTCATTTCAAAAGGTAAATCCGACGTTGAAAAACAGGGTTGTTAGCGAAAAGACTTCTCAAATTTTATCTGAAATGCTAGAAAAAGTTGTAAGTGAAGGCTCTGGAAAACAAGCATTTATAAAAGGTTACAAGGTTGCAGGTAAAACAGGTACCGCGCAAAAATATGAAAATGGGGTCATTGCAAGTGGAAAGTACGTATCGTCTTTCATTGGGTATTTTCCATCTGATAATCCTAAATATTTAGCGTTAGTTATTATTGACGAACCTGTGGGCGAATACTACGGAAGTACGGTTGCTGCACCATACGCAAAAAACGTTTTTGAAAAAATAATTGAACTTAAAAAAATTAAACCAAGTGAGGCTGTGTATGAATCTTAAAAAACTATTAAAAAACGTTGACGTAGTAAAGATAATAGGTGATGACAACGTTGATATAACCGATATAAAATTTAATAGCAATGAAGTTGTTAAAAATAGTCTATATATTTGCCTTAAAGGTGTTAATTATGACGGGCATGACTTTGCAGTTCAAGCGGAAAAATATGGGGCAAAAGCCATTGTTTGTACAAGAGAATTAGAAACTAATCTATGTCAAATTATAGTAAAAGATGCGCGTGTTGCATTGAGCATAATTTCATCTGAATTTTTTGATAATTGCCATAAAAAAATGAAAATAATTGGTGTTACGGGAACAAACGGCAAAACGACAACTACTCATTTAATTACGTCAATACTAGCAAATAATGGTGTAAAATGTGGGTTGATAGGAACAATAGGTGTGTTTTATTCGGGTAAATTTATTGAGCCTAGCCTAACTACGCCTGACCCTATAATATTGCATAAAATTTTTAAGGATATGTATGATAGCGGGGTTGAAGTAGTGGTTATGGAAGTTTCTGCCCACGCAATATTCCTTAAAAAAATATATGGTATTGAGTTTGAAGTAGGCGTTTTTACTAACTGCACCCAAGACCATTTAGATTTTTTTGAAACAATGTGTAAATACGAGCAAACAAAAAAGAATTTTTTTAAGGATTATAAGTGTAAGTACGTGGTTAGTAATTCAGACGACGAAATAGGTAGGCAAATTTATAAAGAAAATAAAAACTGCATATCGTACGGAATATATAATCCATCAGACGTGTTTGCCATTGACTTAAATAAAAAAATTTCTAAAACCGAGTTTATATTAAATCTTTTTGATAACGTTTTTAACGTGAGATTAAATCTTATAGGCGAATATAACGTTTATAATTGCTTGGCAAGCGTTGTTTCTTCGGCACTTGTTGGAATTGCACCAAAAGACGTTGTAAATGGCGTTGAAAATCTTAAAGGAATAGAAGGAAGGCTAGAACTTGTTTATGAAGGATTATTTTCAATTTACGTTGATTATGCGCATACTCCCGACGGGCTAAAAAAGACACTTGAAACAATAAAACCGCTACTTAAGGGCAAACTTATATGTGTTTTTGGTTGTGGTGGAAATCGCGACGCGTCAAAAAGGGAAATTATGGGCGAAGTTAGTGGAAATATCGCTGATTTTACAATTATTACAAGTGATAATCCTAGATATGAAGAACCTATGGAAATAATATGGCAAATAGAAAAAGGCGTACTAAAGCATACAAAAAATTATGTAATTGTTGAAGACCGTAACGAAGCAATTAGATATGCATTAAATTATGCAAAAACGGGCGACGTAGTATTAATTGCAGGTAAGGGCAGTGAAAAGTACCAAGAAATATTTGGTATAAAACGATACCATAATGATAAAAATACCGTTGAAGAATTATTAAGAGGATAATCGTGCTAAAAAAATTACTTTTAAGTTTTCTTTTGGGGTTAATAATTTCAATAATTATGGGGTATTTACTAATACCCCTTTTAAGACGTTTCAAAGCGGGACAACCAATACTAAAATACGTAAAAGAACACAATAAAAAGTCTGGAACTCCTACAATGGGTGGACTTTTTATAGTGTTTTCAATTGTAGTAAGTTTTTTAATATTAGGTTGTTGGCGCGGTAAAATTGCAACCGTTATAGTTTGTCTTGGCGTTTCATATATGGCGGTTGGTTTTTTAGATGATTTTCTAAAAATAAAACAAAAAGATAATATGGGCTTAAAACCAAGGCAAAAAATTGTATTTCAAATAGCAATAGGTGTTGTTGCAGGCATTTTTGCGTATAAAAACGGACTTAGCGCTATGTATTTGCCGTTTTTACAGGACGTAATTGATTTTGGTGTATTTATTATACCGATAGTTTCTTTCATATTTATTGCTATTACAAATAGTGTTAATTTAACTGACGGAATTGACGGGCTTGCCGGTAGCGTTAGCGTGATTTATCTGTTCTTTATTGCAGTGCTAATTTATTTGCAAATGCTTATCAATCCGTCTTATTATTCAATGCCAAACGAGTACGTTTATATTATTGTTTTGTGTGTAATAACAATAGGTTCATTAGTTGGATTTTTGCTATTTAATATAAACCCTGCAAAGATATTCATGGGGGACACAGGCTCTTTAGCGTTAGGCGCATTAGTCGGCGGAATTAGTGTATTTTCTATGAACGGCGCATACATTTTATTTATAGGTATTGCGTTTGTTTTTTCGTCTATTTCAGTAATAATTCAAGTACTATATTTTAAGAAAACTAAAAAGCGAATATTTAAGATGGCGCCTTTTCATCATCACTTGCAACTTTCAGGTTGCTCGGAAACGCGTATTGATTTTATATATTGTTTAATTAGCGGAATAATGGGGGTACTTTGCGTCATATCATACTTGTGAGGTGGTAAATATGAACGTAAAAGTACAAACATTTTTAGTTTTGGGTGTTTCAAAAAGCGGATATTATGCAAGTAAATTTTTGCTTAAAAAAAATGCAAAATGTTATATTTATGAAGACTACAAAAATCCTAAAGTAGACGGCGCTATTGAAGAACTTATATCTCTTGGGGCAATACGAGTTGAACGCAAAAATATTGATGATATTTTGTCTGTTATTGACGTTTTAATTATAAGTCCAGGCGTTAAAATAAATCACGAAATAGCAGTCAAAGCAAAGAAAAATGGAATAAGAATAATAAGCGAATTTGAATTCGCTTTTTTATCTTTATCACCCGAAATAATTGCAGTAACTGGGACAAACGGAAAAACTACTACAGTAAACCTAATAAACGAAATATACCAAAAAGCGAATTATAATTCAATGCTTTGTGGTAACGTTGGTGTGCCTGTAAGTCAAATAGTAAACGAAGTAAGAAAAGATACGATTTTAATTGCTGAAGTTTCTAGTTTTCAACTTGAAAGTACTAATGCTTTTTGTCCACATATATCGTGCGTGCTTAACATTGCGCCCGACCACTTGGAAAGGCATTTTACAATGGAAAACTATATTTTTCTTAAAAAACGTATATTTAAGAATCAACGTGAAAGCGAATACACTGTGCTTAACTATGATGACGTTGTTGTTAGGAATTTTAATTCGGAAACAAAAGGCAAAATTGTTTGGGTTTCAACAAGAGAAAAAGTTGATGGCGCTTACGCTTTAGATAAAAAAATATATTATAAAGGCGATTTTATTATGGACGTTGATAAATTAGTAATTAAAGGTGAACATAATATTCAAAACGCCTTGTTTTCTATTGCAGTTGCAAAGATTGATAATATCTCAAATGACGTTATAACTGACGCTCTTTCTACCTTTAAGGGTATAGAGCACCGCGTTCAATTTATTGATAAAATTAACGGTGTTTCTTTTTATAACGATTCTAAAGCAACAAATACGGCATCATGTATTTCTGCACTAAATTCAGTTGAAGGACAAATAATATTGATATTGGGCGGTAAAGACAAGGGGGAAACTTATGATGATTTAATGGAGAAAATTAAACTTCGTCCAATAAAACATGTCGTCATTTATGGCGAAACAAGACACAAAATAGCAAATTGTGCGGTAAGTCACGGAATTAACGACGTAACTATTACTTCTAAATTTAACAACGCTTTAAGAATTTCGGCTATTTTAGCGGAAGATGGAGATAGTATTTTGCTTAGTCCCGCTTGTTCAAGTTTAGATGAATTTAGCAGTTATGAAGAGCGTGGACGTGTGTTTACTAGTTTTGTGGAGAGCCTAAAATGAATAATTTATTGCGAAGCAATCAAAAAAAAGGCGATTATTGGCTACTTGTTTTAGTAGTTTTACTTGCTTTGATAGGGGCAGTTTTTATATATTCGGCAAGCAATTATTCGGCAAAGGCGACTTATGGCGACGCTTTTTTCTTTGTAAAAAAACAAATTTTAGGTATTGTTATAGGTTTTTGTACAATGTTAGGCACGTGTTTTTTTGATTATAATAAATTAAAAAAATTTTGTTTGCCCATATGTATAATATCTTTTGTTACTCTTGCATTAGTTTTCGTTCCAGGAATAGGTGTAGAAAATTACGGCGCTAGAAGATGGCTTAATTTAGGCGTGGTTACGCTTCAACCATCTGAAATTTCAAAGTTTGCGTTAATTCTATTTTGTGCTACATATTTTTCTAAAAACCCCGAAAAAACTAGAACTTTTCTAGGAATTTTACCCGTGTTGATGTTCGGGCTTTCTACGTGCGTTCTTATAATGCTTGAACCTAATATGTCAATAACCGTTTGCGTGGTTTTGCTAATGCTTGCTATGCTATTTAGTGCAGGTATGAAAATAAAATTATTTTTAGTACTTTTATTGCCTGCAATTATTTTAGGTGTAATACTAATAATTGCTGAGCCGTATAGACTTAAAAGACTATCAGCCTTCTTAAATCCTTGGTCATCGCCAAAAGGTGAAGGCTATCAACTTTTGCAATCATTATACGCTCTAGGCTCGGGTGGTTTTTTTGGCGTTGGGCTATTTAATTCTAGACAAAAATATGCATTTTTGCCGTTTGCGGAGTCTGATTTTATCTTGGCGGTAATTGGTGAAGAGATAGGTTTTATAGGGCTTACATTTTTCTTTTTACTTATAGGTGTAATAATTTTTAAGGGTTTTAGAATTGCATCTAAAGCAAAAGATTTATTCGGTTTTATGCTAGCAATGGGTATTACTTTGATTTTTGGTATTCAAGCCGTTGTAAATGCGTTAGTAGTTACTGGTAGTATTCCGCCAACGGGGCTTCCGCTTCCTCTAGTTTCAAGTGGTAATACTTCAATAATAATTTTTATGACTGAAATGGGGGTGCTTTATAACGTTTCTAAAAAATCAAATTTAACTTTTTAACGTTTCACGCCATAAAATATTATATCAATCTTTAGCGGTGAATGTTATGGGGAAGTTTGTAGTAAACGGTGGAAGAAAATTAAGCGGAAGTCTAACTTTAGAGAGTGCTAAAAATTCAGTTTTGCCAATGATAGCAGGGGCGGTGCTTACTGATGAAGACGTAATAATAAAGTCGTGCCCAAAAATTTCCGACGTTATGAATATGCTTGTAATAATTCGCTCTTTGGGTGGAATTGCGTATTTTAACGAAGATGATTTAATAATAAATTGTTCGGGAATTTCTAGGTGTGATATACCATATGAAACAACAAAGGAACTTCGCGCGTCTTTTTTAATGCTTGGCGCGCTTTTGTCGCGTTATAAAAAGGTTAAAATTGCATACCCAGGCGGGTGTGAGATAGGTATTAGACCTATTGATATACATATTTCAGCATTAAGAACTTTAGGCGCTGTTATTAGTGAAAGTGACGGAGAGTTAAATTGCACGACTAATTGTCTAAACGGAAAAGACGTGTATTTTGATTTTCCGTCAGTTGGAGCAACCGAAAACGTTATGATTGCTTCAACGCTTGCAAACGGCATTACAAAGATACATAACCCCGCAAAAGAACCGGAAATTGTTGACCTAGCGAATATGCTTAATCAAATGGGTGCGAAAATTCACGGGGCAGGTAGCAACGTAATAAGTATTGAAGGTGTAAAAAAACTTCATGGTATCGTGTATAAGCCCATTCCAGATAGGATTGAAGCGGGTACGTACTTAATTGCAGCGGCAATTACAGGTGGCGAAATAGAACTAAATAACGCAAAACCCGAAAATATTTCGTCTTTAATCGTTAAACTTTGTGATAACACTTGTAAAATTAGGTTAAAAAATGATATAATATATTTACAAAGTGGGGATATTAGAAAAAGTTTCCAAATATCCACTGGTCCTTATCCATTTTTTCCTACTGATATGCAAGCGCAAGTAACTTCACTTCTTTCTGTTTCTCAAGGCATATCAGTTGTTGAAGAAAACGTTTTTGAAATGCGTTTTCGTCACGTTCCCGAACTTGTTAAAATGGGTGCGGATATAAAGGTCAGGGGCAAAACCGCAATAATAAAGGGCGTTCGGCGTTTATGCGGTACTTCGGTAACGGCACACGATTTGCGTTGTGCTGCAGCGCTTATCTTGGCAGGGCTTACTGCTGACGGAAAAACCATTATAGATGGTAGTAAACATCTAGAACGCGGTTATTATAACATGCCGGAAAAACTTACCGCACTTGGTGCGGATGTCTATAAAATTGAGTAGGTGTACTATGAAGAAAAAGAAATTATACGTATCGCTAATTTTCATTGCGTTTGCAGTGTTTTTTTCCTTTTCTTTTATTTATCTTTTTACGCTTAATAAAATTGACTTAAAAGTAGAAGCAATTGAAGGGGTTGAAGTTTCTGAAATACAAACAGCAGTATCAGAATTTGAAGGTAAAAATTTACTCTTTTTAGATACTGACGACGTATTAGAAAAACTTTCTTCGTTTAGTAATTATAAAGTTGTTAGCGTTGAAAAAAAATATCCTAATAAACTTGTAGTTTCTGTGAAGGAAAGGATTGAAAGTTTTGCAGTTTTGAGTGATGATTTGGCTATAGTTATTGATAACGAAGGCGTTGTTTTAAGAACTGAAGAAAATTATATAAACAACCGCGAGTTAGTGACCTTAGAATTAGACGGAATAAGCGTATCTTCTTTTAACGTTGGACAAGTAATTTCAACAACTGACAATCAAATGCTAGTTACCGTTATGTCAATGGCTGAAAAAATAAACTATTATAACTGTATTGAAAGTATTAAACTTGAAAGAGCGGTAGAAAAACAATTTGCATACTTTAATACTTATTCAGGTGTAGTTATTGAAGTGCCAGACGTTCATATTCGCGGTGATGAGAAAATAGAATACGCATTTGAGCAATATGATTTATGTGATTCTGATTATATTAAATCATTTGATAAGATAACCGTATTTATAAGGCAAGACGGATTTATTGACGCGTCTTGGACTCCAAGGGGGTAGAAGTTGGTATGCAAAAGAAACAAGTTGCACTTTTAGACGTTGGTTCTTCAAAAGTAACGGCTATCGTTGCAGAACGTGGCATAAATAAAACTTTTATTATTAAAGCCCGCAAAGATTTTTCTTATGAAGGTTTTATGGATAAGGATTTTTTAGACGTTGAAGAATTTAAGTCAGTTATTATAAAAGCGACTGAATTTGTAAAAAAATCCATATCTGAATTTACCTGTCTTTATATAGGTGTTCCGGGTGCTTTTACGGATATTCTTATTAAAGAAAGCCAAATTTCTTTCCCTAAGAAGAAGAAAATTACTGATGAAGACGTAGATATGTTGTTTGAATCAGCATTTGTTTTACCTTCACAAAAATATTCGCTTATAAATCGTTCCGCAATGGCTTACGAACTTAGCGATTTTAGAAGACTTGCTAATCCCGTAGGCGAAATTAGTGAGATTTTGAAAGGTAAATTATCATTTATTCTTTGTAGTAATTATTTTTCTGAACTTGTAAAAAGTTCTGTTGCAGTTGTTAAAAAAGTTAACGTTGAGTTTGTGTCTGTTTCACTTGCCGAAGCAATGTATTTGTTGTCTTCTGACGCTAGGGATAGGATAGCAATTATAGTTGACGTTGGGTATATTTCAACTACGTTTACACTTGTTCAAGGTGATGGCATTCTTTATCAAAATTCATTTGATTATGGCGGTGGATATATCACCGCGTCTATCGCTGAAAAATTGGGAATAAGTTTTGAAACGGCAGAAGATTTAAAACGTAAGGTAAACCTTTGTAAAATATCTTCAAGTAATTATGAACTTATTGAAGGTGAAGATGACAAACTTTACAATGCTGAAGAAATTCGTAAAATTATGTGTGCAAGTTTAGACGTTTTGTGTGAAAATCTTTCACTTTCAATGGAAAATTCGGGTTACGTTATTCCTGAATACGTTCCCGTTTTAATTACTGGCGGTGGAATTAGTAACTTAAGAGGGGCAAAGGAACGCGTTGCTGAAAGACTTTGCGCGTCAGTATCAGTAATTGCTCCGCAAGTTCCACTTATGGACAAGCCAACCGAATCTTCGGTGCTTTCAGTTTTAGATTTAATATTTTAGTTTATATAAGATTTTAGGAGGAAAATATTAATGTTTGCTCAAGAAAACGTTCAAATCGGCTCAGCCGTAATAAAAGTTATGGGCGTAGGCGGTGGCGGATGTAACGCCGTTAATAATATGATTGATTCTAACGTTAGAAACGCTGAATTTATCGCTGTAAATACGGATAATCAAGCCCTTTTACTTTCAAAGGCTGATACTTGTGTTCAAATCGGTGCAAAACTTACTAAAGGTCTTGGCGCAGGTAGTAATCCAAGCGTTGGTGAACAAGCCGCTGAAGAATCAAAAGAACAAATTGCCGAAATTCTAAAAGGCACTGACCTTCTTTTCATTGCTGCAGGTATGGGTGGTGGCACTGGTACTGGCGCTGCGTCAGTTATTGCTAGAATTGCAAAAGAACTTGGCGTATTAACTGTTGCAGTAGTTACAAAGCCGTTCTCTTTTGAAGGTAAAGTTAGAAATGAAAACGCTAATAAAGGTATTGCTAATCTTAAAAAATACGTAGATACTTTGGTTATAATCCCTAACGATAAATTACTTCAATTTTTACCTTCAAACGTTGGTATGCTTGATGCATTTAAGGTTGCTGACGATATGCTTAAACAAGGTATAGTTGGTATAGTGGATTTAATTGCTACTTCTTCACTTATCAACCTTGACTTTGCTGACGTTAACACTGTAATGAGAAATCAAGGTCTTGCTCATATGGGTATTGGTAGGGCAAAAGGTGAAAACAGAGTTATAGAATCTGTTAGACAAGCCGTTTCTAGTCCGCTACTTGAAACTACTATTGAAGGTGCAAAATCAGTTATTCTTAACGTTACTGGCGGTAAAGACCTTATGCTTAGCGAAGTTAATGAAGCAGCAGTTCTTGTTCAAGGTATTATTGATGCTTCTGCAAACATTATTTTCGGTGCTACCATTGACGAAAGTATGATTGACGAAGTTAAAATTACTGTTATTGCTACTGGTTTTATTCCTAACAACGTTGAAGAAGTTTCAATCGCTAAACCAAGCATTTCAGTTTCATCTGAAGAAACGTTGCCACTTCTTCGTGCAATAGAAAATAACGCACCTAAAAATGACCCCGAAGTTGTTTTAGAATCAGAGCCCGTTGTAGAAGAACAAGCAGTAGTTACCGAACCCGAACCTATTGAAGAACCTAAACAAGAAAATAAAGGTAGGGAATTACCTGCATTTATGCGTAAACTTTTTGGAAAAAAATAAAAACATAAAGGATGGCAAAAGCCATCCTTTTTTCTAAAAATTTATAAAACAAGCGAGGCACGTTGCTACACTAACGTTCCGCAATATTCGCTATCGCTCATATGTGAACTCAAATTCTTACAAATCAAACACTACGTCAACAATACAAAAAAATACGATAGCAAAAAATGCTATCGTATTTTTTGATGGTCGGAGTAGCGAGGCACATTGCTACGCTTACGCTACGCAATACTCACTTCGTTCGTATGTGAACTTGTGAGTCAGTCAAATCACTATTCGGACAATAAAAAAGACAGCCATAAGACTGTCTTTTTTATTGGTCGGAGTAGCGAGACTTGAACTCACGGCCTCTTGCCCCCCAGACAAGCGCGCTACCAACTGCGCCATACCCCGATTGCTTAGATATTGTATCACAACTTTTTTTATTTTGCAACAAAAATCAAGGTAAATATTGGACTATTTTAAAAAATAATGTTACAATATTTTTAGTCAAATAATTTTAAGGAAAACTTTATGAGAATAAGAAAAAAGAAACATTTAAGAGAA
>JAZOST010000042.1:0-7551 GCA_045657285.1 Christensenellaceae bacterium | reverse complement strand
TCCCCAACAAAAAAGAAAACAAATAAATATTTTGAAAATGCTCGTTTCACAACAGAAGCGAGCATTTCTTAAAAAATAATGGAATGAATTAATATGACAGAAATCGAAAGAATTAGAAATTTTTCTATAATCGCACATATTGACCATGGCAAAAGCACTCTTGCCGACAGATTGCTTGAATATACAGGCGCAGTTGAAAAACGCGAACTTGATGAGCAAATGCTTGACAGCATGGAGCTTGAACGTGAAAGAGGTATTACCATAAAAGCGCGTGCGGTTCGTTTTAATTACAAAGCGGACGATGGTATTGAATACGCTCTTAACCTTATCGATACCCCCGGCCACGTTGACTTTACTTACGAAGTTTCCCGTTCGTTAAAGGCTTGCGAAGGCGCGATACTGATAGTAGACGCAACCCAAGGCGTGCAAGCCCAAACGCTTGCCAACGCCTACTTGGCGATAGATAACGACCTAGAAATTATGCCCGTTATCAATAAAATGGATTTAGCGTCTGCTAATCCCGACGCCGTTGCTGAAGAAATAGAAAATATTTTAGGCGTTGATGCGCAAACCGCCCCAAGAATTTCGGCAAAAAGCGGTCTAAACGTTGAAGACGTTTTAGAGCAAATAGTTACTAATATTCCCGCACCTAAAGGTGATGAAAACGCACCGTTAAAAGCGTTAATTTTTGATAGTTATTACGATAATTTTAAGGGCGTAATATGTTTCGTTCGCATTGTGGATGGCACGGTAAAAGTAGGTTCTAAAATTACGACCTTTATGTCAAAAAAGGAATTTACCGTAACTGAAGTAGGCGTTTTTGCACCGCATATGCTTGCTAAAGATAGTCTTTCGGCTGGCGAAGTTGGTTATATTGCAGCAAGCGTTAAAAGTATTGAGGATACGGCAGTTGGCGATACGATTACTGACGCTGAAAACCCTGCAAGTGAACCTTTGCCTGGTTATAAAAAGGCACTACCTATGGTGTTCTCTGGCGTGTTCCCACTAGACGGCAGTAAATATAATGACCTTAAAGATGCGCTACTTAAACTTAAACTTAACGACGCGTCGCTTTCTATTGAGCCTGATAACTCTGCAGCGCTTGGCTTTGGTTTCCGTTGCGGATTTTTAGGACTTCTTCATATGGACGTTATTCAAGAAAGGATAGAGCGTGAATTTAATTTAGATATTATTACTACCGCGCCAAGTGTTTCATATAAAGTTTATAAAACTGACGGGGAAATGATGGTTATTGAAAACCCAACCCACCTTCCGCCCGTAACTGAAATTGACTATATGGAAGAACCCATTATTGACGCTAGTATTTTAACTCCGCCCGAATACGTAGGTCCTATTATGGAACTTTGTCAATACAAGCGCGGTGTTTATAAGAATATGACGTATCTAGATAAAACTAGGGTAGAACTTAAATATCAATTACCATTAAACGAAATTATTTACGACTTTTTTGATAGCCTAAAGTCAAGAACTAAAGGCTACGCATCGTTTGACTATGAAATTAAGGGCTATGAAAAGAGTGATTTAGTTAAAATGGATATGCTTCTTAACGGCGATATTTGTGACGCGCTCTCTATTATTGTTCATAAAGACAAGGCGTACGAACGCGGAAGACAAATTGCGGAAAAACTTAAAGATATAATTCCGCGTCAAATGTTTGAAATTCCTATTCAAGCCGCAATCGGCGGAAAGATTATCGCGCGTGAAACGGTTAAAGCGTTTAGAAAAGACGTACTCGCAAAATGTTACGGCGGTGACGTTACAAGAAAGAAAAAACTTTTAGAAAAACAAAAAGAAGGCAAAAAGAAGATGCGCTCAATAGGTACTGTTGAAATACCTTCAGAAGCGTTTATCTCAATACTAAAAACTGATAGTGACAAGTAGGGTAATATGTTAGAAGTAAAAAATCTATTCAAGGTTTATTCAACTAAAAAAGGCGTTGACGTTCACGCTTTAGCAGGTGTATCAGTAAAATTTCCCGAAACGGGTATGGTTTTTTTGTTAGGAAAAAGCGGTTCGGGTAAGTCTACTCTTTTAAACGTTTCAGGTGGTCTTGATAAGCCAACCGCGGGTGAAATAATAGTTAACGGCAAAAGCAGTAAAGATTTTTCTACGGCGGATTTTGATAGTTATAGAAATACTTACGTCGGTTTTATTTTCCAAGAATATAATATCTTGGAAGAATTTACCATTGCCGAAAATATCGGTATCGCTTTGCAACTTCAAAATAAACCCAACGATAAAAAGGCTATTGAAGACCTTTTAAAACAAGTTGATTTAGCGGGTATGGGTAAGCGTAAACCAAACACTCTTTCGGGCGGTCAACGTCAAAGGGTAGCCATTGCGCGCGCTCTTATAAAAAATCCAAAAATTATTATGGCGGACGAACCTTCGGGTGCTCTTGACGCCACAACTGGTAAGCAAATTTTTGACACGCTTAAAAAATTATCTGAAGATAGATTAGTTATAGTTGTTTCTCACGATAATGAATTTGCTAGGCAGTATGCGGATAGAATTATAGAACTAGTTGATGGAAAAGTATATAGCGATACGCTAATGCAAGCAGATGAAACTGCAGAAGAAAACGTTCGTATTATAAACGATAACACTATTACGGTTAATGACTGGTCTAAAGTTAGCGAAAAGGAAGTAAGTGAAATTGTTAGCGTTATGAAAAAACGCAATAAACAAACGGTTATTACTTCAGACCCGTCTAAAATTGAAGGCGTTAAAAATCTTTTAGGCATAAAAGAAGAAAAAGAAAAAATTGTAGTTAAAACTGAAAAGAGCGAAAAAAGAGCGGAAAGTGCGGAATTTATTAAATCGCGCTTGCCACTTCGCAATGCAATAAAAATGGCGTGGAACGTTATAAAATCAAAACCAATAAGGTTAGCGTTTACTATACTTCTTTCAGTAATTTCGTTTACCTTCTTTGGCGTTTTCTCTTCACTAATGCTTTACGACCCCAACTATTCTATTGCAGATGCATTGTATAAATCAGATTATCAAAGCGTTGCTTTTGAAAAGCGATACTCAGTGTATTCTACCTTGGATAGAGATATTGCAAATGGAGATACAGAGCGAAAACCTTCTAAAAGTAAATTAAGAACGGCATTTACGCCTAATGAAGTGGAAAGGCTTAACCAAAACGAAGTAGGGCTTAAATTTGCAGGTATTTTAGATTTAGGTAATTATAAGATAGATTGGGGCGATGGTATTCGTGGTTACGAAAGTATGTCGTTTATGTTCCAAAACGATATACGCGTGCCAAGTGATTACAATAAGTATTACAGCACGGACGTTCTTTACGGATTTTCGGATTGCGGAGCGCAGTTTATGCTTGATAATGGGTTTACTCTACTTGCAGGGCGTTATCCCGAAACGACAACGGAAATTGCATTGCCAGAATACGTTTACGATTACTACGCTCACGCCGTTACGAACTCATATCCTTCAAGACCTTTAGGTTTTAATGAACCTAAAGATATGTTGGGTTACGAAATAAGGGTAGGGGATTACACGTTTACCGTTACGGGTATTTACGACGTTGGCGATATTCCAGAAAAGTATGATGAGTTGTTAAATAAATATAGCGTACTTACCAAAGATGAAAAAGAAAGTTTAATGACGGAACTTCAAGATTTAATAGGGTATAGTTTCCATACTATAGGCTACGTAACGGAAGATTTTTATGCGGAACATAAATATGAAAAGGTTGAAATTTCATATCGTACGTTAAAAGGTGTTGCAATTAATATAGAAGAAATAAATCATAACGTTAGTGATATGAATTCAATCGGTGTTTTAACGCCAAAAACCCTATGGCAAAATATTGAAATGTATAGTTTTTTTGATAGAAATGGACAAAAAACTTCAGGCTTAAATTTAGAAAAAAATCAGGTATTATTATCAGGCGCACACGTTTTAGCGCTGGTTGATAATTTAAGAAGCGAAATAGTGGAAAAAGGACTTACCGCGGATACTACTTGCGCCGAATACATAACTTTATTTGATAAATATAGCGGTTGGGATTATAGCAACAGAACTTATGATGAATTTGAATACTTTATAAATCTAGCATTTGAAACGTATGAAATAGTTCACGGAACAAGTTTAACTCTTCCAGAAATTTACCATACAAGGAATTATGAAGGCGAAACCTTGACACTAGAAGTAGTTGGTTTTTACTTAAAGAGTGATGGCATATTTAATATCGATAGAATATATTTTGTATCAGATGTATTTTGCGATGAATTTTCAATGCCATTAGAAGAAGATGATGGTACAACGTATTCGGCAGATTATCAAGTGGACTGGAAAAACGAACGCTACGGCTATTTAATTACTAAAACTGATAACCGTATGGAGCAATCTTATTTCGTTTTGGAAAGTGCTGAACAAGGCACAGCATATTTAATGACTAATATTATTTTCAAATTGACAGAAAACGTTGCAAGTACTATTGCGTCAATAAAAGTCGTGTTCTTAATTGCGACCATTGCAATGGGCATTTTCGCAATGTTAATGCTGTTTAACTTTATATCTGTTTCTATTCAAGCAAAGGCTAAAGAAATAGGTATTCTTCGTGCTGTTGGTGCGCGTGGAATAGACGTGTTTAAGATTTTTATAACCGAAGCGTTATTTATTACCTTGCTTTGCTTTGCATTGTCAACGATATTTAGTGCGCTTGTGTGTGGTTTTATAAATAAGTTTACGCTTTCAATGTCGGTAAGTATCTCACTATTAAATTACGGCATAATAAATGTTTTAATGAGTTTAAGTATGGCGCTAGCCGTTTCTGGAATTTCTACAAGTATGCCGGTTATAAGAACTTCTAAAAAATCTCCTGTAGAAAGCATAAGGGCGCTTTAATAAAAGGATTTTTATATGAAAGGAATATATATACACGTACCATTTTGTAAAAGTAAATGCACGTATTGTGACTTTGCGTCTTACGCGAATATGGAAGGCAGAATAGAAAGTTATTTTGCCTGCCTTTACCGCGAATTAGAAGCAAGGGGCAAGGAATTAAAAGAAAAGGTTTTTGACACTATTTATATAGGTGGCGGAACGCCTTCCTTTGTAGATTCTAAATTTATTATGGGCGCAATAAGGCAAGTTAAAAGGTGTTTTTCGCTTTCCGATAGCCCTGAAATTACCATTGAAATTAACCCAGGAACGATTGACGAAAAAAAGGTTAAAGACTATAAAAGCGTAGGAATTAACCGCTTTTCAATAGGACTTCAAACTGGCTACGACGACCAACTTAAAAGACTTAACCGCATACATACCGCTAAAGACTTTTTACTTACTTGCTCGCTACTAAAAGGCGAAAATATAAGTGCAGATATAATGCTTGGGCTTGCAAGTCAAACGCTAGAGCAAGTTAAAAAGAGTATAGAACTTGCCGTTAGTGGCGGGGCAAGCCATATTTCAATGTATGCACTAACCCCAGAAGTAGGCACGCCAATTTACACGGACTATCTTAACGGCGAACTTTTATCTAGCGACGAAGTTGCCGATATTTACGAAGAGGCGGTTAAATACTTAAAGGAACTTGGATTTAATAGATACGAAGTATCTAACTTTGCAAAAGACGGCTATTATTCAAAACATAATCAAAATTACTGGGATAGGGGCGAATATATCGGCGTAGGCGTTTCAGCGTCTTCGTTCATAAACAATAGAAGATTTACTAATACCTTTTCTATTGAAGAATATATTAGTGCCGTTATATACAACAAAACCCCCGAAATTTCAAGTGAAATTATAAACGAAAAAGATGCGGAATTTGAAAAAATTATGCTCGCTTTAAGAACTGAAAAAGGCTTAAACCTTGATGAGTTTAATAAGGAATTTAACGCTGATTTTACCGAAAAATACAAAAAAGAACTTGCTAAAAAGCAAGCCTATTTAACGATAGAAAATAACTACTTAAAAATTAAACCTGAATACATATACGTTCAAAACGATATCATTTTAGAATTTATGAAAGAAGACTAAACGTCTGTATTCGCCAAAACTTGCCCCCGTTTAACCTTTTTCGCCTAAAAGCAAAAAGCCGTTCGTGATAAAATGCGTTAAAGGGGCAAAATGGCAGTATATATTGAAAGCGTTCTACTAGAAAATTTTATAATTGACTATATGCTGATTAAAGCCACCCTTAAAACCGTGGGAATTTCTGCGGATAGGCGTAGGCTTTTTTTATGCGCTTTTTTTGGCGCGGTAACGGCGCTTACTTTTCCGCTCTTAAGTATAAACGGCGCGGTATTAACGGCAATAAAAATTTTGTCGGGGCTAATTTTAGTTTTAATTTCGTCAAAAGAAGTTAAGGGCAAAAAAATATATCTTTGCTTTATATTTTTTGTTAGTTACACGCTTATTTTAGGTGGTGCAATTATAGCCGTTTATAATTTTTTAGGCGTTTCTTATTACGAAAATCTAAATATTCCGCTTGTTATAGGGCTAGCGTACCTTTTTATTAAACTTATTTCAGCGCTTATAAAATACCTTTACCGCCAAAAAGACGTTAAATCGTTCACGGCAAAAGTGGTGCTTGTAAAAAACGGAATAAAAGTACAAGCAAGTGGTTTTTTTGATACGGGAAACGGTGTTTATTATAAGGATTCGCCCGTGATTTTTGCAAGTAAAAACTCTATAAAAGAATTTCTAACAGACGCTAAAATTTATGCGGAAATTAAAAAGATAGGCGTTTCAACGGTGAACGGGTATAGCGAAAAGCCGTGCTTTAATTTAGATGCTTTAGAGATATATTTTTTAGGTAAACTAAATATATTTAATAACGTAATGCTTTGTGTTTGCGGAAACGAGTTAGGCGTGTCGTACGACGTAATTTTATCGCCTGCTTTTATGGAGGGGGAATATGCTAAAAATAACGCTAAAACTGAAAAGGCTAGTTAGAAAACTTTTTTTATCCGAAAATTTACTTCGGTACTTAAACGGCGCTGAAGTTTTACCTTCGCCTTTTAGCGCCGAAGAAGAAAACAATATGATACTTCGCCTAGAAGGCGGTGAAGAAGGTGTTAGGGACAAACTTATTGAACACAACCTTCGTTTAGTTGTGTATATTGCTAGGCGTTTTCAAAACACGGGCGTTGATTTAGACGATTTGGTTTCAGTAGGAACGATAGGTTTAATAAAATCCGTTTCATCATTTTCGTCAAACAAGAACGTAAAACTTGCGACGTATGCTTCAAGGTGTATTGAAAACGAAATTTTAATGTTTTTAAGAAAGTCTTCTAAAATAAAAAACGAAGTATCTTTTGACGAGCCGTTAAACACGGATAGCGACGGAAACGAACTTGTTCTTGCGGACGTAATGGGTACTGATGCCGAAGCGGTTTACAAAAAAATAGAAAACGGTGTAGAAACCGACCTCTTAAGAAAAGCAATAATGAGTTTAGGTAAGCGCGAAAGGGAAATTATGGAACTTCGCTACGGGCTTTGCGGTGAAGAAGAAAAGACGCAAAAGGAAGTTGCCGACACTCTCGGTATATCCCAAAGTTACATATC
>JAZOST010000041.1:0-12906 GCA_045657285.1 Christensenellaceae bacterium | reverse complement strand
CCGGGAAAATAGGTCGTTGCTGCATCCAAATTTTTGGATTTTATGAAATATAGAATCCAAAACATTGCCCCTTAGCTCAGTAGGTAGAGCATGCGGCTGTTAACCGCAGTGTCGTCAGTTCGAGTCTGTCAGGGGCAGCCACATAAGAAGTGAAATTTGTCTAACGACGATTTCACTTCTTTTTTTGCATTTTTAGGGCTTTTTATACATCCACGACGTTTGCGACAAGAAAGGTATGCACGTCAAGATACCACCGACCGCAATGGATTCCGTTTCGGTAAGACAGATGGAAAACTTGTTTAAAGATAACGAAGTGGGGACGCTGTTTCTAAAAAGAATGAAAGAGTACATGCCTACCTATTACATACAAGGCTGTTTTATGCTTAAACGGATAGTAAGGGATATTCCAAGAAACGACGTTTTAGAAGGAATGGATTACTGTTTAAGGAAAAGCAAATGTCGAATAGGATTTTTACTGCCGTACTTAATGTATAAATGTGGTTATGAAAAAGTAGCGCACCTAGTAGAATCAAGAGCAAGGGGCAGATACAAGCAACGCGCTCTTAAAATTATGGAGGATATAAATGGCGAACGAACTTGAAATAAGGGAAATGGCAAGAAAACTCAACTTGTATAACATTGCTCGTTTAGAAACTTATCAAACAGACCTTTCGCCCGTAGATTACTTATCTTTTTTATTGCAATACGAAATAGACGAAAGAAAACGGCGTTCGGTAGAAAATAACCGAAAATTGAGCCGATTGCCAAAAAGTAGTAATAGAGAAGAGTTTAACGGCATTACTAAATGGATGATAACAAAACTTCAAAAATGCGAGTGGATAGAAGAAGAGAGTAATTTAGTAATAAGCGGGAAATGTGGAACGGGTAAAACGGCGCTTGCTACAATGCTTGGTGAAAAAGCAATAGAGCAAGGGTATAAAGTTAAGTATATAAAAAGCGACGGGCTAATTGAGTGCCTGCACCAGAAAAACGATAATGCAAAAAATCATAGAATTTATGAAAGTCTTGTAGCGAGTGACCTAATCATATTAGATGAAATGATGTACTTGCCTATAAGCGAAGAAGATTTAAGAGTTTTATACAAGGGCTTGATTTTCTTAAACGAAAGCAGGAGTATAATAATAGTAACAAACAGAATGCTTGCCGATTGGGATAACGCCTGTAGGGACAAGCATACGATAGAAACGTTAAAAGACAGGCTAATAAATGATGCCAAGATAATTTACTTAAAAACTAAATAGAATTATTTGATTGTTTTGATATAGAAAATAACAGTTGAAAAACTGATAAGATATAAAATCCCGCAAAAAACAAAAAATCCACACTTTTGTAGAAAAGTTTACAAAAGTGCGGAAAAAATGCAGGGTAAGGGGAGGGGGAGGTCAAAAATCTACACCTTTCAGACCCCTCAGCGGGGCCGCAGTCTTACGCAAAAAATCGCATAATCAAAAATTGTTGTACTAACGCATCAAAAGAGAAGACCAACAAATGTTGGTCTTTTTCTTTTGCCTTCGGTTGAAAATGGCGGTCTTCCTTTTATTAAAAAAAATTTAAATATACCTCCGTATTGACAATATACCCCTAGGGGGTATATTATATTTTTAGGAGGCTGGTTATGGAAAATAATTGTTGCAAAAAGAAAACTAAAAGAGATTTAAGCGAAAAAAAGTTAATAATAAGTAGGTTAAATAGAATTGGCGGACAAATAAAAGGTATAACGAAGATGGTTGAAAACGATGCGTACTGCAACGATTTATTAATTCAACTTTCCGCTGTTAAAAATTCTATTAAAAGCTTATCAACGCATATACTAGAGAATCATTTATATACGTGTGTGCCTAAGGATTTAGAAAACGGCGACTTTGATACAATTGACGAACTAATTAGTTTATTTAAAAGATTTAATCAATAAGGAGGTAAAAAATGGAAAAGTACGTAATTTGCGAAAAGTGCGGTGCTATGGTTAAGGTTTTAATTGAATGCACTTGTAAAGATTGTGGCATTAGATGTTGTGGCAAAGAAATGAAAGAAATTTCCGCTGAAGAAGCAACTAAACGTTTAGAAAACAAAAAATAAAACGATTTAAGATTAAAAAAAGGCCAACAATAAGTTGGTCTTTTTTTATACTGAAAACGTGTAACGGCTTGATTTTGCAAATTTATTTTGTTATAATAAAAGTTAGAGGAGGACTTACTTTTTTGTAGGTTTATAAAAAAATGAGTGTTAAAAGATTTATTTTTCATATGATTTTGACCGTTATATTTTGTTTAACGGCAATCATAGGGCCTGTAATTATTGACGCATTAGTTATAGGCGTGCTTGCGATTATAGAAATTATGGCGTTTATTCTAATGTTTGTTCCGTTTGCGGGTACATTTTTATTTAGAATAACCGGTATTGACGGGCTTGCCGACGGCGAATACATAGACGTATATCTTGCGGACGGCTGGCTACATAAAATTATTACGTTCCTAATGATAAATGCTATCGCTGGCGGTATCGCTGGGCTAGTGTTCTCTATTCCCGTAGGAATTAGAATTATTCTCGGCTTAACCCTTATATTATTTATTATGACGCTTTCGCTAAAAGTAGACAATGCGGTAAATAATTATACTGACGGCCAAATTTTGTTTAGCGATTTTCTTCCTACAATTTTAGGTCTTGGTATTGGCTCATACACTATTTTCACGTTTACTACTGCACCTACCGTAATTGGTATGATACTTTTATGTATAACCGCAGGTGTTTTCGTTGCGAGAAATATTATGGCTTTGTCTAGATGGTAGGAGAGTTAATTATGGAAATGTTTAGAAAATTATATTATAAACTTGCAACATTGCTTTGTTTTATTTCAACGTTCGTTATTCTATTTAATATAGAATCAGGTAGTACGGGCTATGCTATTTTCTGTATCTTTGTTGGGCTAGTGTGCTTTGGATCTTGGTCTGTTGGAAAGGCTGAAATTGACCCTGATAAACCTATAAGAAACATACTTTTATTATTGCTTTGGTCAATGCTTGGTTTTGGAATTACGGCAATAGGTGTTACGGCGCTTATTTCAGAAAAAAGTAGCCACGGCTTATTAATGGCGTTCCTTGTAATTATGTCTATGGCACTTTTGATTGTGTATCTTATCACCATAATCAAAAATTTAGACTGGTTTGCAATTTTATCCGTAGTGCTAATAGTTGTAGGATGCGTTATCGCAGGTAACGCTAGTGGTAAGCCTGTTTTAATGGTGCTTTCATTAATTATACTTGCAGCGTCTATCGTTTGCTTTGTTATTTCTATAATAAAAGGAATATTAGATTGTAGATATTAAATAGTAAAAACTCCGCTATAAATAGGCGGAGTTTTTATTTGTTTTAGGTGATTAAAAACCGATTGACTTTATTTATAAAAGTGAGTATAATAAAATAGTAAATAAAATTAGGGAGCAAGATTATGAAATTAATTATTAAAGACAATTACGAAGCAATGAGCGCTTGGGGCGCAGAACATATTGCAAACGCAATAAACAATCATAAAGAAGACCGTCCTTTTGTATTAGGTCTTCCTACGGGTTCTTCTCCGCTTGGCGTTTATAAAAAACTTATTGAAATGAACAAAGCGGGCAAGGTTACCTTTAAGAACGTAGTTACCTTTAATATGGATGAATACGTAGGTCTTCCCAAAGACCACGACCAAAGTTACTGGTATTTTATGCACGACAATTTCTTTAACCACATAGATATTCCCGCTGAAAATATTAATATTTTAGACGGCATGGCTGAAGATTTAGAAGCGGAATGTAAACGCTATGAAGATAAAATCGCATCATACGGCGGTATTGACTTGTTTATGGGCGGTAGTGGTGTTGACGGACACATTGCTTTTAACGAACCTTTCACTTCCCTAAATTCAAGAACTGGTGTTCGCGCACTTACTGAAGATACCCTTATCGTGAACTCACGCTTTTTTGATAACGACGTAAATAAAGTTCCTAAAACCGCGCTTTCTGTTGGCGTTGGTACGGTTTGTGATTCAAAACAAGTTATGCTTTTAATTAGCGGGCACAACAAAGCAAGAGCGCTTCGCCACTGTGTAGAAGGCGGCGCTAGCCACGCTTGGACGATAAGCGCGCTTCAATTACATAAAGACGGTATAATCGTGTGTGATGAACCTGCTTGTGGCGAACTTAAAGTTGATACCTATAAATACTTCAAAGAAATTTATAAAAATGAAAAATAATTTAGATAGAAGCGTTACTAAAAAGTAACGCTTTTTATTTGCAGAAATTTTATTTATAATTATAAAAACTATTGCTTTTTTGGGGCTAGAGTGTATAATATATTTCGTCACTAAACGCAAAGGATAAACAAATGAAAGTATTTAAGCCTAAACTTTTTGAACTTAAAAATAACTATTCTAAAAAGCAACTAGTTTCGGATATAGTTGCAGGAATTATAGTTGCAATTATTGCTTTGCCACTTTCTATTGCTCTTGCAATTGCGTCGGGCGTTTCGCCAGAAAAAGGGCTTTATACGGCAATTATTGCGGGGCTTGTGATAGGCTTGCTTGGTGGTAGTAGAGTAAACATTTCAGGCCCAACCGCAGCTTTTGCGACGATGGTTGCGGGAATAGTTGCAACCCACGGTATAGATGGGCTTACTATTGCAATGCTTATGGCGGGGCTTATTTTAATACTTATGGGGCTACTTCGCCTTGGCTCGCTTATAAAGTTTATTCCCGAAACGATAACGGTTGGTTTTACTTCGGGTATTGCAGTAACTATAGTTATAGGTCAAGTTAAGGACTTTTTAGGTCTTACTTTTAAGGAAGGCACGCACGCTATTGAATCGGTAGAAAAAATTGAAGCGATAATAGAGTCTATAGGGACAATCAATCCTTGGGCGGTTGGCGTTGGGCTTTTTGCTTTGGCTATTCTTATTTTATGGCCAAAGATTAGTAAAAAAATCCCCGCGTCGCTAATAGCGGTAATACTTGTTACGGTAATAGTTCTTGTAGTGGGAATAGGAGTAAATACGATAGGGGATTTATATTCTATTAGTTCCGCACTTCCGTCGTTTAGTTTGCCCGAACTAAATTTTGAAAAGATAGTAAAACTAATTCCTAACGCGTTTACAATAGCAATACTTGCTGGTATTGAATCGCTACTTTCTTGCGTTGTTTCAGATAAAATGATAGGGGATAAACACAATTCTAATACTGAACTTATCGCACAAGGCGCAGGCAATATTTGCTCGGCTTTCTTTGGCGGAATTCCCGCAACGGGCGCAATAGCAAGAACTGCCGCTAACGTTAAAAATGGTGGCCGTTCACCTATATCTGCAATTGTTCACGCAATTGTTTTACTTTTAGTTTTAGTACTTTTAATGCCTTACGCGGCGTGGATACCTATGCCGGTAATTGCGGCGGTTTTATTTATCGTTGCTTATAATATGAGTGAGTGGCGTCATTTCGTTAAGATATGCAAAACCTCGCCTATATACGAAACGCTAGTGCTTGTCTTAACTTTCGTTTTAACCGTAGTTTTTGACCTTGTGGTTGCTATCGGCGTAGGACTTTCCGTTCACTACTTAATCGTTTTAATTAAAAAATTGATAGCAAAAAAGAAAGAAAAAAACAACGACTAATTCACTAGATAGGAAAATAAAATGCTAATAAATCTCCACACACATACGACCTTTTCAGACGGCAAAAACACGCCCGAAGAAATGATTATATACGCTATAGAAAACGGCTTTTCAGCCATAGGGTTTTCAGACCACGGCTACACGCCTTACGACGAACGTTACTGTATGAAAGATACGGCAGGATACGTAGCGGAAGTTAATAGACTAAAAGAAAAATACAAAGATAAAATTGACGTTTACCTTGGCGTAGAGGAAGATAGTAGGCATTATCAAAACCGTGCGGATTTTGACTATATAATAGGCTCTTGTCATTATATGGAAAAGGACGGAAAAAAGTATCCGCTTGATTCTAATTACGATTATTTTTCCAAATGTATTGAAGTTTTTGACGGGGACGCTTTGGCGCTTGCAAAATCTTACTACGAACATTTTTGCGCGTATATAAACGAAAGAAAGCCAGACGTAATAGGGCACTTTGACCTTATGACAAAGTTTGATGAAACAAAAATCAATAGGTTTTTAGATAACCAAAAATATTGGGAAATGGCTGAAGAATACGTTAAAAAAGCACTAGAAAGCGATTGTATTTTTGAAGTAAACACGGGGCTTATGGCACGTGATTTTCGCTCACTTCCTTGTCCGCACGAAAGATTACTTAAAATAATATTAGAAGAAGGTGGCAAAGTAACCATTACTTCGGACGCGCATTGCAAAGAAAATTTAAGTTCGCATTTTGAAGACGTTAAAAAATTATTATTAAATATAGGCTTTAAGCATTACTATACGTTAGTAAAAGGCAAGTGGGAAAAACAGGAATTAAATAAATCCTAAAGGATTTGTTAAATCCGTCTTATGACGGATGAAATTGCCTACGGCGGTGAAATCTTGCTTTGCAAGGTTGCGGATTTTAATATTTTGTTATAAAAAAGACCGAAAAATTTCGGTCTTTTTATTATTCTAAAAAATTTACTTAATTCGTTTATATATTGCTTTTGCCATTTGTATAAAGCCAACGTCGGTTTTATGTTGTCCGTCAACGGTGTTTTCGTCGCTCATGCTAAAGCCGTTAAATAATATATCTTCTTCGCTAAAAATATCGTCGCCGTCCCAGAAGAAAATATTTTTATCGCCCGCATCTTTAAGTTCTTTTACCACGTCAATTTGGGCTTGTTTTTTAGAAAGGCGTTTTTCGTGGTAATCACGTTGGAAGCGCTCTCTTGCTTCGCGCATAAAACTCATAACCGCTATTTTTACGTTGGGATTTTTTTCGCGGTAAAGAATTAAAAATTCTTTTAAGTGCTCTTTAACCCACTCTGCTGATGGGCAGTTGCCTTCAGTGCTTATTATAAACCAGTCAACGTTATCAATTTCTCTAACCGCCAAGGCTTCGCTACGCTCTGCTTTAGCGCTTCCATTTACCGCAAGGTTTATTACTTCTTGGTTTAGCCAGCGCGATAAAATATTGCTAACGTTCATGCCGGGGCGGGACGCACAGTAGCCGTGAATTATTGAAGCGCCGTACATTAAAATACGTTTATCGCTTGCAAAAGGTGGGGGAGACATAGGTACGCTATCTTTATCCATACCAACTAAAACTTTTTCTACGCCAACGCCAAGTGGGAAGTTTATTATAACGTCATATTTCTTTCTGTCAATTTCGGTAAAGAAACAAGTGTAGCTATCTTTAATTTCTTCGGGGGTGGAAATGCTAAACTTTGTAACGTCAAAAAGAGAGTAATAGCCGTCGCCGTCCGAAAGATAAACGTCAAAACCCGCACGCATAATGCCGGTAATAAAAGTAGTAGCGTAAAGTCTATGCGAAAGTTTTACTTTTAAGGCAAGATGAGAAAATTCTGCGCTAAAGCGAATTTGTCCGCCAGAAGTAAAATTGCCGTGATGTTCAACGTTGGGGTTTAATGGCTCTTTAGGGTTAAGCGGAAATCTACTATACACCCCGTCTTTTTCAAAAAACGGAAAACCGCAAAGTTTGAAAGGCGCAATAGCGGGCGAGTACCAAAAATAGTCGCTTTCATTTGGTTTTTCGGGTTTTGGGGTGGCGGGCGCAGACGGGCTTTCTATTGAAGAAGCGCCCCCACGTACGCGTTTTAGTTCGCCTAACGTTTCAAGGGTAGATAAGTCGCGTCTTATCGTTTCAACTGAAACGTTTAGTTCGTTAGATAAGGTGCTTACTTCTATAAAACCTTTGTTTCTTAAAATAGATAAAATTTTTAAATGTCTTTCTTCGGTTACCATAATTGTCCTCCATAACTAAATTTTATCGCCATTTCGGTCAAAAGTCAACACTTTCGGTCAAAAACATTATGCAAAAAAATTAACACAAGCATAAATCGGTAAAATTCGGTCAAAATTCGTTATAGTATATGTATGTTCAAAAATTAGTAAAAATTTTGTTCATTTGAACAAAATACTTGACATTTTTGAATATTTGTAGTAATTTAAATATATCTTTTTTAAGGAGATATATTATGTTTAAGAAATTATTAGGTAGTTTAATCTTGTCGGCAGTAATGCTTTTTAGTACTGCATTTATCGGTTGCGGTGGCGGTGGAAACGAAATTCTTATTCTTGCGGCGACTGAAGAAGAAAGAATTGAATTTTTAACCGAAAAATTAGAAGAAAGATTTCCTGATTACGATATAACTATTCAATACGTTGGTACTGGGGAACTTTATTCTAAACTTAACGAAGAAAAGCAAAACATCACCGGTGATATTATTTACGATTTAGAAGCAACTAATGCTGAAATGCTTTTAGCAAATACGCCAGACCTTTTCTACGATTTATCTTCGTGTGATTTTTCTAATTACGTTGAAAATGCAAAGGGATATACGGCAAGGCACAAAAAATATGCTACCGACGCTAAACTTGCTGGCGCTATTATTGTAAACAAGAGCGTGCTTGCTAGTGAAGGCGTCCCCATTCCTGCAACTTACGAAGATTTGCTAAATCCTATTTATAACGACTTAATTTGTATGCCAAACCCCAATCAATCGGGTACGGGATACTGTTTCTATAGCGGTATGGTAGCAAAATTAGGCAAAACCGAAGCGCTTGCTTATTTTAACGCACTTAACGAAAATATAGTTGAATACACTTCGTCTGGTTCAGCGCCCATAAAAAAAGTAAATAGTGGTGAAATCGGTATAGGCGTTTGTATGCTTTGGCAAGCGGTAAAATATGCTAACGAAAATGCTAATTTGCAAGTAGTATTGCCCGACAACACACTTCCGTATCAATTATATAATATGGCTATTGTAAAGGGCAGGGAAACTCGCCCAGAAGTAGTTGAAGTATTTAACTATTTATTCACGGACGTCAATAAACTTAGTCAAGAACAATTCTGTGGCGAAAAACTATTTACTAATCAAGGTGCTAGCGTTGTTGCTAACTATCCAAGCGAATTTACTGAATTTAATATGCCGTTCTTATACGATTACGAATACAAACAAGAATTACTTGATGCATGGGGAAGAAGTTAATGGAAAACATTTTAACCGTTGACAGAATAAATAAAAAATATGGAAATAAAACCGTTTTAGAAGATATGTCTTTTACGGTTAGAAAAGGCGAATTTTTATCCCTTTTAGGTCCGTCTGGTTGTGGTAAAACTACGCTTTTAAGACTACTTATTGGTGTAGAGTTTCCAAATAGCGGTTCAGTTTATAAATTTGAACAAGATATAACTTTTGCTCCGCCAAAAGAAAGAAATATAGGTATAGTTTTTCAAAACTATGCCTTATTCCCTAATATGACGGTTTTTCAAAATATTGCGTACGCGTTAAAATGCAAAAAACTTCCCAAGGAAGAAATTGAAAAAAAGGTAAAGGATATTATTGAAACGGTTGAACTTACCGAACACGCTTTCAAAAAGCCTAATCAACTTTCTGGTGGTCAACAACAAAGGGTTGCTATAGCAAGAACGTTAGTTCTTAATCCTGATATTATTCTTTTTGACGAACCTATGAGCGCGCTTGACGCGAATATTAAATTAGTTTTAAGAAAACTTATTAAAGATATTCAAGCACGATACGGCGTTACCATGATTTACGTTACGCACGACCAAGAAGAAGCATTTGCACTTTCAGATAGAATTATGGTTATTAACGATAGTAGAATTGCTCAACTTGATAGCCCAAGTGCAATTTACAAAAATCCGTCGTCAGAATTCGTTAAGAATTTCGTTGTAAGTCAACTTGACCAAAAAATTAAGTCCATAGAGGATAGCATAAAATGACGAAGGAACTTTTACCAAACGCTAAAATGCAAAAAGCGAAAGGCAAAAGCGAAGTTTCTAGAATTATTTCTATAATATGTATTTTTGCTTTCTCACTTTTACCGCTTTTTACTTTAATTTTTAGAATCAGTGGAAAGGACTTTTCTTTCGTTATAGGTGACCCACTTTTTTACGACGCACTAAAAAATTCTTTTATTTATAGTTTAGCGTCGGCTTTAATTGCACTAATTTTATCAACGCTTGTCGCTTATTTTCTAGAAACGTCTTCTCTAAAGTGCAAAAAGTTTTTAGTAATTATTTTAACTCTTGGAATGCTAGTTCCGTCCCTTTCAATCGGTCTTGGAATTAGGGTATTCTTCGGAGCAAGCGGTTTTCTAAATAATATTTTAGGCATTAATATTGAAGGCACGGGTATGTTCGGCCTTATTTTCGGCTCGGTTATCGTTGCGTTCCCGTCTTGCTTTTTAATCGTGTACGATGCACTTCGCTATGAAGATAAACGCCCTTACGATGTTGCCGAAATTATGGGCATAAATAGGTTTTCAACCTTCTTTAAGGTTAAATTACCTTACTTAAAAACTGCACTCATTTCAGCATTTTTCGCATCTTTTACGCTTATTTTTAGTGATTACGGCGTTCCTATGGAAGTAGCAAATAAGGTTCAAACACTTCCTATGTATTTATACACTTACGCGTTTACGCTAGAACGCGGTAGGGGTGCAATCGTAGGTATAGTTCTATTACTTCCCGCAATCGTATCTTTTGTGAGCGACATGTTTTTGAAAGAAAGAATAACCGGCGATACGGGAAATCAACTACTCAAAACGGGTAAAGGTTTTAACGCAGTTGCGGTATTTTTATCAGTTTTTGTTGCATTGCTTTTATTTTTACCGCAAATATCATTCGTTCTTCGCGCGTTCTTTGAATCATACCCCGTCAAACCGATTTTGACCACAAAGCATTTTACTAAACTCTTTGCAAACAAGCAGTTTATAAAATCGCTTACTAATTCGCTTGTAATATCGGCGCTTGTCGGTGTTTTCGGTACGATTATAGCGTATACTTTCGGGTATCTTTCGGCACGAAAGGAAGGATTTTTAGGCAAGGTATTAAACTTTTTTGCAATGGGTAGTATTGCAATCCCCGGTATAGTTTTGGGTATAGGTTACCTAACTTTATTTAAGGGTACGAAAGGGTTTTTTTACGAAACGATGGCGATTATCGTAGTGGTAAATATTTTCCACTTTTTAGGCTCGCCTTACATAATGGCTAAAAACTTCTTGTCTAAAATAAATAAGGACTATGAAGTTGTTGGCGAAACGCTTGGTATTTCAAAGTTTAAGATTATTACGAAGGTTTTGGTGCCAAGTTCACTAGGGACGCTTGTTGAAATGTTTGCATACTTCTTCTTAAATAGTATGATAACCATTTCTGCGGTTGCCTTCCTTTGCTCTTACGCAAATATGCCACTTGCAATACTTATTTCTAGTTATGAAAAGAGTGGAGACTATGAAATGCAAGCGGTAATATCAGTGGTATTACTCGTTGTAAATTTAGTAACTAAAGTAGCGCTAAATATTTTATCTAGCGCAATATCAAAGAAGAATAAAAAAGAGGAAAAAATAATGGAACTAACTAGATATCAATTTGACGTTCTTACCTATTTTGAAAAAAACGGCCCTGCTAAATGCACTCAAAGATTTTTAGCAGATAAACTTAAAGTTTCAGTTGGGATGATAAACAAAACGCTTGACGAACTTAAAAATCAAGGCGCGCTAGGTGTAAATCTTAATATGGAAACCAGTATAACCGAAGAAGGCTTAAAACTTTTAGAGCCTTACAAAGTAAGAAAGGCTATTATTTTTGCGGCGGGCTTTGGTTCTAGACTTGCACCCGTAACGTTAGAACTTCCCAAGCCTTTAGTAAAAGTAAACGGCGTTAGAATTATTGATACTCTTTTAGACGCGTTAGTAGAAAAGGGAATTACTAATATAACAATCGTTAGGGGCTACAAAAAAGAAAAATTTGAAGAACTTTTAGAAAAATATCCTTTCATTACTTTCGTTGATAACCCTGACTTTAACGTTACCAACAACATATCTTCAGCAATGAAAGTAGTTGATATGATTGATAGATGTTATATTTGCGAAGCAGACCTTCTTATTTCAAACAAAGATATCGTTCGCAAGTACGAATACGAAACTAACTATTTAGGCGCGAAAGTTATGGAAACTGACGACTGGTGCTTTAAGAAAGTTAACGGATACATTAGCGAATTTAGCCAAGGCGGTGAAGATTGCTATCAAATGTATGGCATTTCTTACTGGACGGAAAAGGACGGAATTAAACTTAAAAACGACCTTAAAAAAGTTTATGCAAGTAAGGGCGGTAAAGAACAATTCTGGGATGCCGCACCATTAAAAGTACATAAAAAGGACTATAAAATTAGAATTAGAAATTGCCATAAAGAAGATATAGTTGAAATTGACAACTTTTCTGAACTTGTTGCGCTTGATTCTTCTTACGAAAATTATCCAGGCAAGGAAGAATTTTAATTAGGGAAAACTAAAAACCACGAAGTTAAGTGGCGTAGTGATAGGGATTTATCACTACGCCACAACTATATTTGCCTAACGGCAAGTTATATTGCTAAAAGCAGTGATATTTTGCTACGCAAAGTTTTATTTTCCCTTTCTGGAAAGTTGTGGCAAATATAATATAACTTTAACCGTAGGTTAAAATATAACTGCTTACGCAGTTGGCGTTCGCTACGCTCGGCTACACTGTTTACTGCGTAAACAATATCACTTTTAGCCACAAGGCTAAAAATATAACTAAATTATTTAACTATTCTGTGGATAAGAAAAGCCCACCATATTTCGCTTTTTGCGAAGTATAGTGGGCTACACTTTTATTACGAACTAAAAATCCCTATGGGACACGCACTTTTCGCCGTCTTTTTTAATTTTTTTCGTAAAAAAGTTGACAAGATTT
>JAZOST010000040.1:0-9585 GCA_045657285.1 Christensenellaceae bacterium | reverse complement strand
GCTTGAACTAGATTTTTAACGGCTATAGCAAAAAGAATAACCGCGCCAACCCATTCCGCATACTTTCCTAAAATCTTGCCAAGAGTTTTGCCAAACACGAGAGCGATAGCAACGATTAAGAAAGTTACCGCACCTATCAATAGGCTTGCCAAAAACGGCGAAGCCATATTAACGGAAAAGGTAACGCCTATAATGAGCGCGTCAATGCTAGTGGCAACTGCTTGAAGTATTAAAAGGGGAATGCTAAATTCCTTTTTTTCTTCATCTTCTTTTTCGCCTTTTAGGTTGTCAACCACTATTTTGAGTGCCAAGATAAAGAATACGCCTGCAACCACGTAGCCTGCGAACCCAGAAATTTTATCGGCAAAAGTTGAGCCAAGGTAAAAACCTATAACGGGCATTAAAAATTGAAAAATCGCGAAGAAAGTAGGCATAAGCCAGCCTTTTGCTTTAGAAAGTTTCTTTCCGTAAGCCGTGCAGTTTGCAAGAGTTATTGCAAAAGCATCCATAGCAAGCGCAACACCTATTAGTGAGATTTCAAAAAATGTCATAAAATTTATCCTTTAGGTTAAATAGGGTTTTATTATATTAAATATTATTGCTTTTGTCAAAACAAAATGATAAAATAATATTTAGTTATGGTAAAAATTACGAAAGAGTGGGATGAACTTTTAAGCGAAGAATTTTCTTCAGATAGTTATTTGTCTTTAAGGGAGTTTTTAAAAAGCGAATATTCGTCACGCACAATTTATCCATCAATGCACGATATTTTTAACGGCTTGAAACTTACAACGCTCCAAAACGTGAAGGTTGTAATATTAGGTCAAGACCCCTACCACGAAGAAGGTCAAGCAATGGGACTATCCTTTTCCGTGCCAAACGGCGTAAAAAAACCGCCTTCTCTAATTAACATATATAAAGAAATAGAAAACGAAACAGGGGACAAAATGCCCGAAAGCGGTGACCTTACTGGTTGGGCAAAACAAGGTGTACTTCTTCTTAACACCGTTTTGACGGTGAGGGCACATCAAGCGAATTCCCACAAAGGCAAAGGTTGGGAAGAATTTACTGACGGCGTAATAAAAAAGATTTCTAAAAATACTAAAGACGTAGTTTTTTTGCTTTGGGGCGCAAACGCTAGAAGTAAAAAGCAACTTATAGATAGTAAAAGGCATTTAATATTAGAGTGCGCGCACCCAAGTCCACTTTCAGCATACAACGGCTTTTTCGGGTGCGGACATTTTACAAAGGCAAACGAATATTTAATTAAACACGGCAAATTACCGATAGTATGGAGCAAATTATGAAATACGTAGTAATACTTGGCGACGGCATGGCGGATTTTCCTAATGAAAAACTTGGAGGAAAAACCCCGTTAATGCTCGCAAAAAAACCGAATATTGACGCGCTTTCTCTAAAGGGCGAATTAGGTTTATGTACTACCGTGCCTTGCGGTATGAAACCGGGTAGCGACGTTGCTAACCTTTCAGTTTTAGGTTACGACGTAAAAGCGTGCTATACGGGGCGCTCTCCACTAGAAGCGGCAAGTATGGGTATTGACCTAAAAGATACAGACGTAACTGCGCGCGCTAATTTAGTAACGCTAACAGACGAAGAAGTTTTTGAAGATAAAACTATGGTAGATTATAGCGCGGGCGAAATTTCTACTGTAGAAGCAAAAATTTTAATAGAGTACGTTGCAAAAAACATAAATTGTGATAAATATAAACTTTTTGCAGGTATTAGTTATAGGCATTGCTTAGTAATGGACGGCGGAAAGGTTTCTGGTGATTTAACGCCCCCGCACGATATTACGGGTAAACCTATTAAAGAGCATTTGCCGACAAGCGACGGTGGAAAGTTTTACGTTGACTTAATGAAGAAGTCCGTAGAATTACTAAAAGACCACCCCGTAAACTTAAAAAGAATAAAAGAAGGCAAGCGCCCTGCAACTTCGCTTTGGTTTTGGGGTGAAGGCACAAAGCCGTCATTACAAAACTTTAAGGAAAGAACGGGCTTAAACGGCGCAATGATATCGGCGGTTGACCTTCTTAAAGGTATAGCAAAACTAAACGGTATGCGCGCTATAGAAGTTGAAGGCGCAACGGGTAATTACGATACTAACTTTACGGGCAAAATGCAGGCGTGTTTAGATGCGCTTAATAACGGTTGTGATTTTGTGTATATTCATATGGAAGCCCCCGACGAGTGCGGACACCACGGCGACGCGGAAAAGAAAATTTATTCTATTGAACAAATAGACGAAAAAGTAGTTGGTCCTATCGTAAAAGAATTAGAAAAATCTGGTGAAGATTTTGCTGTTTTAGTAGCGCCCGACCACCCAACGCCCTTATCAATAATGACGCATTGTTCTGACCCCGTTCCGTTTTTAATTTATCGCTCTAACGCGAATATAAATAATGGTGCATCCGCTTATACTGAAGAACAAGCGGAAAAAACAGGGCTTAAAATTAGTTCGGGCGAAGAACTTATGAAAAGATTTTTAAATAAATAAAGGAAGAAAAAATTATGGAATTAGCAGTAGAAATTTTGGAAGCGCTTACAATCTTTTGTTTTGGTATATCGTGGCCGTTGTCAATAAGAAAGTCTTACGTTTCACGCACGTCAAAAGGTAAAAGTTTAATGTTTGAACTCTTCGTGGAAACGGGCTATCTAGTTGGTATTGCTAGAAAAATAATTCAAGTTGCAGTATTTGGCAACAGCGGTTTCGTTTTCTATTTAGGATTTTTATTCTACATACTTAACTTTGCAATGATAGCAATAGATATAGGCTTATATTTTAGAAACGTAAAACTAGACAAGCAAAGAGAATTAGAAGTCGCTCAAAACTAAAAATAAAATCTAAACCCCACCCGTTTTCACGGGCGGGGTTTTGTCATACTTTTTTTATGTCGTTCATATATTTTTACAAACCAAAAATATCGGAGAGAGATTATGAACGAAAAACTTCAATACGCATCAATGCTTGAAATTCCCGTAAGTACTTGCAACGTAACCTTTAAGCCTAAAAGGAAAAAACTTTTTAAGAGCAAGAAAAAAGATAACCCAGAAGAAGTTAAGGCGGAACTTTTAGAAAAGGTAAATGCAATGGAAATTAACGAAACCGAAGAACAAGCGGAAGAATATACCCCGCCCGTGCAAACCGTAACCATAACCGAAGGTGCAAGTAAAAGAAAACAACTTCTAAAAAAGCCGTCTGTGATAGCAGTTGCGGTTGTTGGGGCGTTAGTGGCGCTTATAGTTTTAACCAACGCCTTTTATCCAAGTGGTATAAACGCGTTTATGAATTCGGTATTCGGTTCTAACACGCAAGTATCTACTACTGATGACCGCACGTTTATAAATTTTACGCCTTGTATTAGTTTTAGCGGTGGCGACGTAAGTGCAGATGAAAATGGCAACCTAGTTTTTCTAGGTAAGGGTAGCGTTTATGCTGGGTGCGACGGAGAAGTTTCTAGCGTTTCTTTAATGGAAAACGGAAAATACGTTTTAGAAATAGCGCATAGCGATAATTTTTCGTCAGTAATAAGCGGGCTAGATTTTGTTTATGCAAACGTTGGCGATAAGGTTTTCGGCAATATTCCAGTAGGTTACGTTAACGATAGTATAGAAATGTGTTTTATAGGTCAAGACAAAAACGTGATAACCGATTATCAAGTAGTAGATAACACGGTTGTATGGGACGTATAAGACTTAAAATCCACCCGTTATTTTTTGCATTTGGGTTTTATTACGCATTTACGGGCAGAATTTTCGTTTTTATTATTTATACTTTTACCGCGCTGATGCACGAACTTGGTCATTCGTTCGTCAGCGAAGGTTTAGGGTATAGGTTAAATAATATAACGCTTATGCCGTACGGGGCGGTCGCGTCGGGTAATATTGACGGACTAAAACTTTTAGACGAAATTAAAATTGCGCTTGCGGGACCGCTTCTTAATCTTGCAGTAGCGCTTTTTTTTATTGCTACGTGGTGGATTTTTCCCGAAGGCTATACTTTTACAGACACGGCGGTTACTGCTAACTTATCCGTTGCTCTTATAAATTTTATTCCCGCTTATCCCTTGGACGGCGGTAGAGTGCTTTCAGCGACGCTGTCTTTGGCAATGGGAAAGAAAAAGGCGCGCGTGATTTGTAGCGCACTGGGTTTGGGTTTAGGCGCAGGGCTATTTGCGCTATTTATATGTTCGCTATTCTATACTTTCAATTTATCGCTCTTATTTTTTTCGGCGTTTATAATTTTAGGCGCGCTAGATAGAAAAAAAGAAAACGTTTACGTATCCGTATATTCGGCGTTTTCACAAGAAAACTTAAAAAGGGGCTTGCCTTACAAAAAACAAGCTCTTGATAAAAGCGTGAGCATTAAAAAACTCATTTCAGTTTTAGAAAGCAACTGTGTAAACGAAATAGTAGTGTTTTCGGACGGGAAAGAGGTAGCGGTGTTAAAACAAAACCGCATTTTAGAGATTATAAATAGCGCAAGCATTTACGAAAATTTAGAAAAATTTATATAGAAAATACTAGATATTGTATAAGGCTAGCAAGGTTTTTAACAAAATAGCCAAAACGCGCAAAAAACGCTAAAAAAAGGAAAGTAAAACTAAAAAAACACTATAAAAAACTTGACAGGTTTTATCATAAATGTTAGAATAGATTAGCATCTCGGATTCGGGGTGTTAATTTTTTCATGTTCGGAAGGTGCATTATGGCAGCAAAAGGCGCAAGAAATAAGATTACTTTAGCGTGTACGGAATGTAAACAAAGAAATTACGATACGTTCAAAAATAAAAAGAACGATGCTGAAAGGCTTGAAATGAAAAAGTATTGTAAATTCTGCAAAAAACATACCAACCACAAGGAAGCAAAATAACGGAAAGTAATTCGTATTTTAAGGGGAACAGATATGTTAAAAAACAAATCTGCAAAAGGTGATTTCGTAGGAACGGAACAACCTAAAGCAAAAAAAGAAGTTAAACAATCAAAGAAGAAAGACGGCAAACCTGGCTTTTTCAAAAGAATAGGTCTTAAAATTAAAGACGTATTCTCTGAACTTAAAAAAGTTAGTTGGCCAAAACTCCCTAAGATTGTTAAGCAAACCGGTGTCGTATTAGTAGTTGTAATAGCATTTTTAATTGTTATTACCGCTTTTGACTACGGTCTTATGAACTTGCTTGGTTTAGTTTCTCCAAGGGCGTAGGTGAATTATGGCAATTGAAGAAGCAAAGTGGTACGTAATTCATACCTATTCTGGTTATGAAGCAATGGTAAAAGATTCTCTTGAAAAGTTGATTGAAAACAACAACTTACAAGAAAACATCTTTGAAATTCAAATTCCTACTGAAGAAACTTTAGAAGAAAAAGCAAACGGCAAAAAGAAAATCGTTGAAAGAAAGAAATTTCCTTGCTACGTTTTCTTAAAAATGATTTATTCTAACGACATTTGGTTCTTGGTAACTAATACTAGGGGCGTAACTGGTTTCGTTGGTCCTCAAGGCAGACCCTTACCTTTAACCGAAGAAGAAGTTATTAGAATGGGCTTAATCAAAGTTGCAATAAATGCTGACTTTAGCGTGGGTGACGAAGTACAAATCGTTTCAGGCCCGCTAGAATCTTTCAGTGGTAAGATAGTTTCGCTCAATGAAACTACTCAAAAGGCAATGGTGAACGTTTCTATGTTTGGTAGAGCAACCGACGTAGAAGTAACGTTCGTACAAATCAAAAAAGTAAGCGTTATTACCGAAGACGCTAATTAAAAAAGGTAACTAATCGGTATTCCGATTTGGCATAAGGTGGGAGTTGCGGATAAATTTTTCACACTGGCGCAACGTTATTACCACAGTTTTGGAGGTTTTTATGGCTAAGAAAGTTACAGCAATCGTAAAACTACAATTACCCGCAGGTAAGGCAACACCCGGTCCGCCCGTAGGTTCAACACTCGGTCCGCACGGTATTAATATTCCGGGCTTTACCAAAGAATTCAACGCGAAAACGCAAGACCAAGTTGGTCTTATTATTCCCGTTGTTATGACGATTTACCAAGACCGTTCTTTCACTTTTATTTTGAAGACTCCGCCAGCACCCGTTCTTATCAAGAAAGCGTGTGGCATTGACAAGGCAAGTGCTGCTCCCAACAAAAACAAGGTAGCAACGCTCACCAAGGCTCAGGTTGAAGAAATTGCAAAATTAAAAATGCCTGACCTTAACGCAAATACTTTAGAAAGTGCTATGAGCATGATTGCCGGCACTGCAAGAAGTATGGGTGTAAAAGTAGAAGAATAGTAAGTGCGTGGGAGGGGAATTCCCCGAAAGTACCACGGGAGGTTAATTATGAAACACGGAAAAAAATATATTGACAGTATTAAAAACATTGATACCGCTAAAGCGTACGAAACCGAAGAAGCAATCGGTCTTGTATTAGATTCTGCAAAAGCAAAATTTGATGAAACGATTGAACTTCACGTTCGTTTAGGCGTTGACCCCAAGCAAGCAGACCAACAAGTTAGAGGCGTTATCGTTCTTCCTAACGGAACTGGTAAAGACGTAAAAGTTTTAGTTCTTGCTAAAGGTGAAAAGGCTGACGAAGCAAAAGCAGCAGGTGCTGACTTCGTTGGTGCAGAAGATATGATTCAAAAAATCCAATCTGAAAACTGGTTTGATTACGACGTTATCATCACCACCCCTGATATGATGGGTCTTGTTGGTCGTATCGGTAAGGTTTTAGGTCCTAAAGGTTTAATGCCTAACCCGAAATCTGGTACCGTTACTATGGACGTAACCAAAGCAATTAAAGATACTAAAGCAGGTAAAGTTGAATATAGATTAGATAAAAACGCTATTATTCACTGCTCAATCGGCAAAAAGAGTTTCGGCGTAGAAAAAATCAAAGAAAACTTTGACGCTTTAATGGAAGCAATCATCAAAGCAAAACCCGCTGCTGCAAAAGGTCTTTACATCAAAGGCGTTTCAATTGCAAGCACAATGGGTCCCGGTGTAAAAGTTGTTGCTAAAAATTAGTTGACAATATAAAAAACGGGTGCTATAATAAGTATCGTTAATTTAATAGCCCAAGACAGTAGGTTTTAATTGCGAAACTTCGCAAACCCACCGAGGCGGATGATTTTTAAGGCTAATAATATGCCCTTGTCCGTTTCGCGTACAAGGGCATTTCAATTTTTACAAGGAGGTAAAGTTCATGTCCGCAAATTTTGAAGCAAAAAAAGTTGTTGTTGAAGAAATTAAACAAAAAATTCAAGACGCTAAATCAGTTGTATTCGTTAAGTTTAACGGTCTAACCGTTGCAGAAGATACCGAACTTCGTAGGGAATTCCGCAAAAACAACGTAGAATACAAAGTATTAAAGAACACCTTAATTAGAAGGGCTTTTAATGATTTAGGTATTACTGATTTTGACGCTGACCTTAACGGTCCTACGTCAGTTGCTTTCGGTTCTGATGAAACGGGCGCTGCAAAAGTTATTATTGAAGCCGCTAAAAAATACAATGATAAGGTTTCTGTAAAGAGCGCATACGTTGAAGGTGGCAAAGTTGACGAAAACGGCGTTAAAGAACTCGCTGCAATGCCTTCAAAAGAAGAACTCATTGCAAAAATGCTTGGCTCATTGCAAGCACCTATTTCCAACTTTGTTGGTGTGCTTTCAGCAATGCCCAGAAGTTTGGTTATCGCGCTCAATGCTATAGCCGAAAAGAACGCACAATAATTAGTGCAAAAATCGCGTAAGCGAAAAAAATAAATTAAAAAACAAAAGTATTTATAATGGAGGAATAGAACAATGGCAGACATTCAAAAAATGTTAGAAGAAGTTAAAGGTATGACGGTTTTAGAACTTAACGAATTAGTTAAGGCTTTAGAAGAAGAATTCGGCGTAAGCGCAGCAGCTCCCGTTGCAGTAGCAGCAGCTCCCGTAGCAGCTGCAGCAGCTCCTGTTGAAGGAAAGACTGAATTCAAAGTTTCTATTAAAGAAATCGGCGACAAGAAAATTGACGTAATCAAAGCAGTACGTGAATTTACTACCTTAGGCCTCGGCGAAGCAAAAGCTCTTGTTGAATCTAAAGGCGTTATCAAAGAAAACGCTACCAAAGAAGAAGCAGACAAGATTATCGCTCGTTTCAAAGAAGTTGGCGCTACGGTTGTTGCTGAATAATTTAATTTCTTATGGTGAAAATAACCCTTTGCTTGTGCAGAGGGTTATTTTTTTATCTTTAATGTGTATTATTTGTATGTAAATGTTAAACTTTTATTGACAATTAGGCAAAATATTAGTAAAATATATAATAGTTAAAAATCACAATCGGGGTTTCTATGAAAAAACTAGTAAAATTACTCATAAATGCTTTAGCAGTTTTAATGCTTTTCGTTACTACGATAGGTATGACTGCTTGTGCGGATATTAAGACCTTAGAAGTTGTAGTTCAAGTTTACGATTTTGATGAAAGAGAATTCTTAAGCGAAGAAGACGTTACTTTTGAACTTGAACTTTATCGTCACCTTGCACCGCAAACTGTTGATGCAATAATTGCACACGTTCAAAATGGTTATTACGACAATACTTTCTTCTACGTTGAAGAAGCGTCTGGTTATAACGTTCTTTTAGTTGGCGACCTTAAGTTTGATACCGAAGGTAACGTTGTTCAAAACCTAATTGACGGCAAACAACCCTCACAAATTTACGGCGAATTTGAAGCAAATGGCGTTAAGGGTTCTGACCTTCTTGCTGAAAAAGGAACGGTAGGTTTATATCGTACTTATTTCAATAACGACGCTAACTACGATGCATCATCAACCGCACGTGACTCTGGTAGAGCAACGTGGATGCTCCCTCAAGTTTCAAGTGCAGGCTATAACGGCTACTACTGTATGTTTGGTAAATATGACCTTGATGGAAACGCGCTCACCGCTATTGATGCAGTAACCGACGTTTTACAAACCACTGGTTCATACACCTCATACATTATATATTATACGGGCGAATATGACGCGTCTAAACCTGACGAAAACTTTGGTTTAACCTTCCACTGTATTCCCGAACTTACTTTCAATGAAATGACTGATGAAGAAAAAGAAGAAGTTTTCTATGCTGAAGGTGAACAATACGAATTCTATTCAAAGAGAAGAATTCATATTCCCAAAATTGTAGACCCTGATACGATTAATGCTTCAACCGCATCTATTAAATCGGTAAAAGTAAAATAATTTAGAAAAAAAATAAAAAGGCGCGTAAAAATACGCGTCTTTTTTGATGAAAAAACAGCAAAAAAATATATTAAAAAAATTTAAAAAATATAGAAAAAAGTTGTTGTTTTCGCTTGACTTAAACTGACGAAAATGATAATATAAATAGGCTACCGCTTTGAGTAGCACTAATTTGTGGTGCAAAAGCACTGCACGTTGACCGAAGTCAATGCCCAGTAGATTGACAACTGCATAGTAAGAAAGAAAGATAGATCAGAAAATGAAATATCAATCGAGAAGACTTAATTTTTTAAAGTACATTAAGGCAAAGAGCAAAGAAAAATAGACTAAGAAAATGAAAGGTTAATACGAAAA
>JAZOST010000039.1:0-23551 GCA_045657285.1 Christensenellaceae bacterium | reverse complement strand
TAATTATTAAATTCGGGATAGAAGGTATAATACAAAACATTAAAATACTTTCTGCGCCCGAACGAAATCCTATGTTTAGCGTGAGAAAAGCAAAATAGATTATACAAATTATTAATGACACGTATCCGCAACCTAGTTTATCGTATTCTCTTTTTAAGAACTTATAATATCCCGCAAAATAGAAACAATAAAATACTATCGCAAAAACGCCAAACCTTGCTAAATCATCAAGAATTTGAGAATGATACCCTATTCCATTTTCTAATGGACTATAACTATAATATGCCCCAACGCCAAAAGGATTGTCAAAGAATGTTTTTAAAGACGACGCATAATACTCCGAACGTAAACCAGCATCACCATAAGATGCTCCGTAATACAACATATCTCTTAATTCAAAAATACGAGCTGATATTCTTTCATTATTCAAAAGTTTATTGCCAAGCCATGTCAAAATGTGTTCGCCAAACATTAAACAGCCCGCCAAAACAGACGTTACCACAATTGCTAACAACAATCCCTTTGCTGTTTTTTTACTTAAATTCTTAATAAAAAACGAAAGGACAAGAGCAAATAAATAAACGATAAGTGATATTGTAAAAGACGCACCTATAATAACAAAAAGAATACAGATAAGAAGTATTGTTGAAAATACTTTTGTAATATTTCTTTTTGGCAAAATAACAAGCAATGGAACAATAACTACCATACCTTGAAAGATATAAATACTGCCTATATTTTTTAACTTAAACATTCTTTGCATGTTCTCGTCTGCCGCAGCATGTGAAAGCGTTCTCGCGGCATTATTATCAGTTAAAACACCCACTGACGACGTTATACACGTAGCAATAAACATTAGCAACATAAATCTTGAAATTCTAACTCTTCCACCATTGTCAAGTATTCCAAAATATATAATCGCCATGCCAAAAAAGATTAACGTTATTCTAATGGTTTTCTCTATTTGACCAAATCCCAAAGCGTACATTACAAAAAATGAAAAATAATAAAATATCAAAGTTATAAGTAGTTCACTTTTTCTTATGCCGTTTAAGATAATTAGCCCCACCATACCTATCGCAAGACACATAAAGAAAAATATATTGTAAATTGTGCCATTAAAACTTGCATTTACAATGGGCATAAAGAACCATACGTAGAAAAGGCATACTAATGCTTCAAAAAAATATTTAATTGTCTTTTCCTTCGTTTGAATAAAAGCCATTAAATAACGACTCTCCTTATTGCTTATTTATGCTTTGAGCAAATTCTTTGTAAAAATCAATTCTTTTTTTATCAAGTAATTCTTTTTCGTATCCCGTCGCCTTTTCAAAATTGACTTTAGCGCACTTTATCATTTCTTCCTTATCGCTCATAAAAAGAACTTTTTTCATTAGTGTTTTTGCGATATCGCCTTTTTTTGAACATATATATTTTTGTTCAACAAGTTCGGGCATTCCGCCGGTTTTCAAACAAATGCAAGGAAGCCCCATACTCATCGCTTCAATAACCGCCCTCGGCAAACCTTCTTGCAAACTTGGCTGAACGTAAATATCTAAAGATTTTAACCAATCAAAAATTCTATCGTGAGGCATAGCCCCCAAAAACTCCACTTGGTTTTCAACTCTTAACTTTTTAGCAAGATTTTTTAATTTCGTATTATCACCCTTTCCAACTAATTGATAGCGATAATTTGTTATACCTTTCTTTTTTAATTTTGAAAGCATTTTGATAACGAAACGTTGTCCTTTATACTTAACATCAATAGCCGCCGCCGTTCCTAAAACAAATGAATTATCAAATTTGTTAATTTTCTCTATCCGTTCATTTAGCACTTCTTTTTTAGGTTCTAATAACGCAACGTTTGAAACACCTACGTTTTTTCCCTTTGTCGGATATCTTTTTTGCAAAAACTTATTGGTAACGTATAGAACGTATGGTGAATTTTTAATAATTTTCTTTGTCTTAAAGAAAAAAGGAACTGCGTATAATTTACCCAAGAAACTATGATTCCACATAGCATCCCAAGCACAAATTACCGCCTCGTACACATAAGGTTTTTTAAGTTTTTTACAAACCTTAACTCCCCACACACCGCGACAAACTACCGCGTCACAATCTTTTACAATTTCTTCTATAAACTTTTCTTCTTGTTTTCTTTTGAATATCCTTTTTAATCTTCCACATGCTGGAATACATTTAAAGGTAACCTTGTCGCTACTAGACAAAACTAACTTCCCCGAGGGGTCTTGGCTTGATTTTGTCATTCTACCGATAACAACTATTTCATCAAAAATTTTTAAATATCTATTTTCCCAAAAATCTTGCGCTAGGTTAATTGAATAGAATTTGCCGTCATATTCAGTAAATTTTACATCAAAAATGAATGCTAGTTTCATATTCCCTCTATCACATTTTTATAAGTTCAAAATCTTTTCCAGCCTCAAAATCAAAACTATCTGGATTAAAATCAACATATCCGCTCCACGGATAAAACGTGAGTTCACCAAAATAAATTTTACCGGAAACGTTGTATAAATCCACTCTAACGTATGGAAAGTCTTCAGAAAGTTTCTCCGCGATTTTAATCATTCCTTCGTAATTTTCTGGCTTAACGGCCTCCTCATCTAAAGCAGGGCAATCACTTACTACATTTAAATTGTTCCAGTTTATGTCGTAAATATTTCTTTTATGTCCTATGTATCTATCCGCATCAACTATTACATATTTTGCTTTTCCTTTATAGCAAAAAATTTTGTAATCGTTAACACCTGCATCGGGATTTTCTGTATTAACTAGCAACTCTTCAACGATAATTCCTGGTTCTAATCCATAATACGCCCACTCTCTACCGCCGACACGTTTTTTTACTTTCTTATTCTTTAAAGTCTTTTTAACGTCTTCTATGTTGAGTAATTTCTTATCATTGCATAGAATTACATTATGTCCACCACTACCATTTGTACTTTTTATAACAAACTTGTCGGGCAAACTATCTAGATTTATTTCCCCTAGTTTTTCATATTTAGCATATAGTTTTACAAGTATATGTTCAAGACCTTTACCCTTTACAAATTCCCTAACTAAATACTTGTCCACACAACTATGCATAATGGGGTTCTTATAATTAAGTTTATACCATTGCAATTTCTCGGTATAACGAACGGGGTTTTTAAGATTTAGCCTTCTTCCCGTTTTTATTTTGTACTGAATTTTAAGCATCAACTTATCTGGAATAAACTTAAAAAAACGTAAAATAACTTTTCTCAATTTCCTACTTTTGAAAATACTTTTGTATTCCATCGCTTATTTTAACCTTCAACCTCTTTCAAATATTTTTCTACAACAAATTGTCTATCAAATTCGTTTTCTATTTTTACTCTTGCTTTTTCGCCCATCGCTACTTTTTCTGCATAAGGCATATTTATAACTTTTTCAACTTTCTCTATAAGACTATCGGGATTACCCGTTTTAAATAAGAACCCCGTAATACCGTCTTCAATCACGTCTTTTGTACCGTTGATATCAGACCCTATACAAATTCTACCCAAAGCCGAACTTTCAAGTAGTACGTTAGGAACACCCTCGCCACCTAGTGATGGTAAAATCGTACAGTGACATTTTTTTATCCAGTCTTTTATATCTTTTCTAAAATCAATGTATTTAACTATGCCTTGTTTTTGATATTCGTCAACGATCTTAACGTACTCTTCTTCTTCGTTCCAGCCCGCGATATAAAAGTTGGCGTTTGAATATTTTTCTTTTACCATTTTTGCAGTGGCTAAATATTCGTCAATACCTTTAAGTTTCATAACGCGCCCGATAAAAATGAAGTTTACTTCTTCTGTTTCGGGAATACTAGAATATTCGTATTCAGTAATGTTACAACCAGAGCCAGGGAGCATTGCGTAATTATCTTTTACCATTTTGTTTTCAATAAAGAAATCTCTATCTCCCGTATTTTGAAAGAAAACTTTATAGCATTTTTTTACTGAAATTTTATATAGCCATTTGCAAATAGAATTTACAAAACCTTTTTTTAGAAAAACACCGCCCGTACCGGTAATATTACAAACTTGATTGTAACCTTTTTTATTACTTGCAATACTGCCGTAAATGTTTGGCTTTATAGTGTACGAAAAAATAATATCGGGATTTACTTGCGGTATCATTTTTTTGTAAAAGCGAATAAGTTTTAAGTCCTTAAAAGGATTAACACCCCTTCTGTCAATTACGGTAGGGATTATTTTGCACCCCATCTCTGTAAAAAATTTATTTTCTTCACTTTCTGGAATAGAAAGATATACTTCGTTGCCATCTTTGATTAGTTGTTGTATAAGTTCCTTTCGGAAAGAATATAACGTAATGAAATGATTTGCTAAAAACAAAACTTTCTTCATTATTTATTCACCTTTTCTTCGTTTTCTTTATTTTCTTGTTCTCTTTTTTCTAGTTCACCAGTACCGCCTTCAACAACGCCGTCCGATTTTAGAACGGAAAGTACTGTTTTGAAAAGGCACTTAATATCCATAGCAAAACCCTTAAACTTGCCTGCTTTTAATGCGTCTGAATATTCGCCGTCAATTCTTGCTTTTATAGGAATTTCAAGTTCGTCACGACCACTTACTTGTGCAAGGCCGGTTAGCCCTGGAACAACGTCGTTCGCACCGTAATTATCCCTTTCTGCAATTAAATCGTCCTGATTCCAAAGCGCAGGTCTAGGGCCAACAAAACTCATTTTGCCAAAGAGTATGCAAAATAATTGTGGAAGTTCATCAAGCGAAGTTTTTCTTATAAACCTTTGCCACTTTGAAAGCATTGCTTCGGCGTTTTGAAGTTGATGCGTAGGCGTATCGTGTGGAGCGGAAATAGGCATAGACCTAAATTTCCAAATATTGAATAATTTTTTATTTTTCCCCACTCTCTTTTGCTTAAATATTACCGGACCTTTAGAGTCAATTTTTATAATTATTGAAATTATTAAAAGAAACGGAGATAATATAATTAAACAAAGTAGCGAACATATAATATCAAAAAGTCTTTTGAAGAAATATCTATACATGGTCTTCCCCTTTTAGCATTGCTGGATGTTATTTTTCGTCATAATGACACTATTATAATTATACTATCTAATTATAACATTATATATAAGTCAAGTCAATAATAAACTTTTGTTTAGAACGCGTTTTTTGGTAGGTTTTTACGAACAAAATAGTAAAAAGTAAAAAACACCATTTTATAATGGTGTTTTTTAATGTTTTACTTTCATTTTATAATGATTGATAAACGCTTTAATTATCTGCTTTTTTACTTTTAACGGGCGCGGTATCAACGGACTTACCATATACCACGAATCTAGTGTATAAAAACTCTAGAACGAAATTTAAAATCATAGTTACAGCAAGCACTAAATATTCGTTAGCGCCGTTATTTTCGGCAAGGTTGCCTAAAACTGTAGAAACGGGCGTAAATACGGCGTAAAAACCTAGCACCAAAAGCATAGCAATTTTAACGTTATTTGCCGACTTAAAGGTAAACTTCCTGTTTATTGTAAAATTCCAAAGCACGCTTGCTAAAAGCGCGCTTAAATACGCCACCCAGTAGTTTAGTAAACATACTTCGTTAAGAAAGGTAAAAAGCCCTATTTGAATAATACCCGCGCTAATTGAAAAAAGCGTAAACTTTACTGCGCGAACAAGTTCTTTTTTTCTATTTTCGTTTTGCATAACTATTTTTCCTTATTTAATTTCAATATTTTCGCCGTTTGACTTATACATTGAAAGTATAAGTTTTATAACCTTACTACCTTCGTAAAAATCTATCGGGAATTTTTTGCCAGTTTTTAGGCAAGTATAAAATTCTTTAATTAGGCCAACGTGCCCTACGCCCCAAACTTCTTTGCCAACGACTTCTAAATTATCACTCTTTGAAATATATTGTTTGTTGATTATAATATCGTCGTTTACTAGCGTAATTGTTTCACTTCCAGCACGGAAAGTATAATATATGGGGAACGGGAATTTTGCTGAATTTGTCGCGTTTATTATAAAGTTTCCGCCGTTTTTTAAGGTAAACATACCGTAAGCCGTATCTTCAACTTCAATTACGCCTTTAAGCGAATTATTTGAAATTTGCGCGGTTACGCTTTCGGGAAATCCGCAAAACCATTGAAGTGCATCTAGCGCGTGTACGGCTTGGTTAATCATAACCCCACCACCTTCGGTTGCCCATTTGCCACGCCACTCGCCTTGCGCATAATATTCCGCATCACGCTTCCATACTAGCGTTGCAGATGCCGAAGTAATTTCTTTATCTTTAAGATAGTCTTTTAAGTAGAGTATTGACGCATTATATCTATTTTGTAAACATACGCCAAGCGTCGCTTTAGAATTTTTTACCGCCGTTTCAAGTTCAAGAAGTTGCTCAAAATTTATAGCAAGCGGTTTTTCGCAAAGCACGTTTATACCGCGCTCTAACGCCTTTATACACATAGGTACGTGCAAATAGTGCGGAGTGCAAATATGTACCGCATCTAATTTTTCAGCGTCAAGCATTTCATCGTAATCAGTATAAACTTTGGCGTTAAGATTATAAAAATCCACGCTGTTAATCGCCTTTTCTTTAACAATATCGCAAAGCGCAACTATTTCTTGCCCGTTTTTAATTAACGCGTTAATATGATTACCTGAAATAGCACCTATTCCAACAACAGCAACTCTCATAAAGCCTATCCTTTTATTTTATGAAAACATTATACACCCTTTTTCCCTTTTAATCAATAACCAAAAGTATATTTTTATATTTCCAAAACTAAAGTTTTAGGATTTAACAATTTTGTGATAAAACGTTGACTTTTTTGTTAGAATTGAATATAATAATAATAGAACGTTGGGAGATATACGAATTAAGTTTCGGTGTCCCGTAATCGCGGTCAATGCGTTTCAGGCTCGTACCGTGTCCGTTCTCTTTTTTTTGCTTATTTTCCTTTTTTTACTAAATTTGTGATAAAACGTTGACTTTTTTGTTATAATTAAATATAATAATAATAGAAGTAAGGCCAGGAGCGAGTTTTCAATTTTTTTAATTGACTTCATCGATAGCCTTGCTTTTTTGTTTCCTTTTTAATAAATTTGTGATAAAAAAATTGACTTTTTTGTTAAAGTCGCATATAATATAATTACTAACAAATGTTAGGATTGACGAACACTTTGTGTTCACGACGGTCGCACATCGGCCGTCTTTTTTTATTGTTTTTTGACCGAAGTTGTTGACTTTTTTGTTAGAATTGAATATAATAATATTGCAATCAATGATTGTAAGCGCACAAAGTTGGCGGGTCACAACCGCGTTGGTGCGCTTTTTTTATTTTTCTTGTTGACTTTTTTGGTTTTTTTAGAATATAATATAAACGGATAAAAGAGATATTCTTTTACCCTGGTAGAAAAGTTGCTACTGGGGTTTTTCTTTTATTTAACCTTTTTAGGTGTCGCTTTTTTATTCATAATCAATTTCGCTAATTCTTTCTATAAAAGGTTTACCATCTAGGAAGAACTGTAAAAATAATTCTTCTACATTGTTATATGTTGCTTTACTTCCATTATAAAAAACAGCAACTTTAGAATCTACAGGTTCTATAGAAATTAAACTTTTTTTGTAAATTAAATGCACTTCATTTAAATATTCATCGCTTAAAGCCAAACATATGTGTTCAAGTAAACTTTTATCATCTTTATGTTTTAAAAACTTATCATAATCAATCATTTCCAAAATTTCCTTTTTTTGCTTTTTCGCCTATTCCTAACGCTTTTTTATTCATAATCAATTTCGCTAATTCTTTCTATAAAAGGCTTCCCGTCTAGAATAAATTCAGTAAGCATTTTTTCAAAGTTAGAAAAATTACCAGCAATAGAACCATTAATTTTTACGGCAATTTCTTCCCCGTGTGGCTCTAACATAATATAAGTATCTTTATATTGTAAAAAAACTTCACGTTGTGAATCAATGTCCAACGTTCCTTTTATCTCTAATAAAAAATCTAAATCTTCTTTATTTTTAATAGAATTATATATTTGCTTCATTTTTGGAATCTCCTTAATATAAATGCACTATTTTTTGGGATTGAACTTGCTCCGCCTACCTTTCAAGTCCCATTCTTTTTTGCACAAAAAAAGATACGCCTTTTGGTGTATCTTTTTTATTGGTGTGAAGGATGGGACTTGAACCCACACGGATAACCATACGCCCCTCAAACGTACGCGTCTGCCAATTCCGCCACCCTCACGTAGCCTATATATATTAACTAAATTTTTTTTATTTGTCAAGAATATTCGTGTACAATTTTTTATATTTTATTAAAGTTTTGTTTACCCTATCTACGTACTCTTTGGTCTCCTTAAACGGCACTTCTTTTAGCGTTTCCCCGTTAGAAGAATATCTTTCATCTAAAAGCCATAAACTTACGTTTCCCTCGCCAGCGTTGTACGCGCAGAGTGCAACGTTTAAGTCCTTAAATCTAGTTATCAGATATTTAACGTAATAACAACCAAAGTAAATATTATCTTCCGCGTTTTTTAAGTCGTAATCTGTTGCGCCTAGTTTTTCGGCAATATATTCGCCCGTTTTTTCAGTTATTTGCATTAGGCCTATCGCGCCCTTGTCACTTACTGCTTTTTCATTAAACCCGCTTTCGGTTTTTATCATTGAAAATATTAAAAACTCATCAAGTCCAAACTCTTCTGACGCTTTTATAACTTCGGTTTTATATTTCACGGGATAGCCAAATCTATAAACAAACTTAACCGCTATATTTATTCCAAAAATAGCCCAACAGCAAACCATAACAATGGTTAAAACTTTGTACACCCTGCGGTTTAAGATAAGCCCAAAAAATTTTTTCATAGTTATAAATAAGTATACGTACTTTTACGTCTTTTTAGGCAAGTAGCAAAAAAATATGCTGGTGTTTTTCCTTATTTTATGCCATAAAACGCTATATTTACTAACTAGCAACCATTTTTCTTGCTATATAATGGCTTTACTTATGAAAACGAAACTTTTTTGCGCTTTAATTATTTGCGCACTTATTTTATCAATAACCCCTTCTATATCCGTTACTTTTGCGGAAGAAAACTGCTATTACCGAATTATTGACGACACCACGCCGTTTTATAGTGACGAAAAGGGCGAAAATCTTTTATTCTATTTGCCCTATACGTATTACGTTAAGGTTATTACCTACAACGCGCCACTTTGCCACGTTGAATACTGCCCCGGAAGTAATAGTGTTGCTTTAGACGGCTACGTTCCAAAGGAAAAACTTTATTTTGACGACCTTTCGGTCAGTTCGCCTTACCCCGCTGTCAATGTTACCACCCTTAAAACTACCGTATTGTACGATAACGCCTTACTTACGGACGCTATCTGCTACGTTTTTGAATCACGAACGCTTAGTTACTTTGGATACTTACCTTTTAAAAACGGCGAAAATTGTTTATTTGTAAGTTATGGCAACAAACTAGGTTATCTTACTGAAAAAGACGTTTTTCCATTTACTATCCCAAACCACCCGAACGAACTGACCTTTCTTACACCGCCCGCGCCCCCTGAAACAGAAGAGCCTATACAAACAGAAAACTTTAACCAAAACGAACTGCGCGTGCTAATTATAGCGTGTTTATGTATTGCGGGTGTTTTTGCACTTATAGTAGCCCTTAAAAATAAAACTAAACGCGTAGAACAAACGGGCTACTACGACGAAAACGAATACGAATAATTACGCCGTTTTAACCTTGGCGTTTTGCTCGCAAACACGAATTCCGTTTTTCATTTTTTCTTTTTGGGTTTTATTTTTTCTACATAGTTTTTCGTGTTCAACTACCCTTTTTAATAATTCTCTAAAAAATTCTATCTTAAAAAGTTCTTTTTGAAACCTTTTATCGTCATACCCTTTCTTTTCCAAAAGCAAAGCAAATCTATTACAAATTGATATTTGCCTTCTAAAATATTTTCTACTAGACGTGTCTATACCTTCAAAATACTTTTTCGGTTTTTTTCTAAAATATTTATAGTCTAATAAATCTAAATCTTGTACTGAAAATTTCTTAAAAATCTCGTCTAAAGTCAATTTTAGTTCAAAAATCACGTCTTTTTGCTCTGTGAGTGCCATGATTTTTTCGCATTGCTTTTCTGCCGAAGAAAAATCACTCATAGACGCAAACGCTTTCTTAAATACTAAATCGTCAATTTGTTTTGCTACTGCTAGCAAATTCGGGTACGCGTATAGCGCTACCTTTGCATAAAATAGGTTCATGTTTACTCCAATTTTTTTACCAAATTTTTCCGGAAATTACCACAATTATATATGGCGTTTTTTACCAAGTCAACGATATATGTCGCTTTTTGTACAAAAATAAAACATTTTGTACAAAAATCAATTTTTGCGTCATATACCCCTTGCTTTTTCGCTTGTGCATATTTATAATTTGTAAATTTACGAACATTTGTTCGCTTTTTATGTTCGTATTTTAATATAGTTTATTGACACACGCCTGTCATATAATTTAATTTTATTTAAGTTATTTTTTGGGTAAAAATTTTTATAATTTTTAAAGAACTACTGACAAAACGAAAAATGTATGATACAATAATTCGTATGAGAAACAAAACATTATATATAATTAAATATTTATTTATTTTAGCGGTTTCATTTTCGTTTGCGCTTGCATTATTTTTATTTAGTGGAAAATCAAGCATTTCATTTGCAGATGAAGTAATTTCTACCTTTTTAACGCAAGCAAAAATTGAAAATACCGCCCTTTCTTCGCCTATTGACGTTTATTTTGGCGACGAAATTATAATTCTTCAAAATAACAACGAAGTATTACTTTCAAAGGGCGACGCTTTTATTACAACCACTAATTTTAGCATCTTAAAACAAGTCAAAAACTTTAATGAAGATTATTTTTTAGTATCTGATGACGGCTCTCTTTATTCAGTTAGTAAATCTGATTTTACTAAAACCCCACTAATTTTTGATTCTAGCAACGTTGGCGGAAACTATTTTGATATTAACGAAAATTTCCTTATTACCGCTTATTCTGGCAAAGCCACCGTTTACACCCTTGAAAACGGCACAATCGTTTCTAAACGCGCACCTTTTGACGTTAAGGACGATAAGCCTATTTGCATTAACAACAATGGACAAATTTTCTACGTTGATAAGACCTTAAGTCAAGATACAATCCGTATGATTAACGCTTCCGCTTTGTCAAGCGAACCCGTTACCATTGCGGAAATTTCGCCCGAAAAAATGATTGCTAATAACGAATTTTTATATCTTATTAGCAACAACAAAATATTCAAAATAAATATTTCAAACGGCATAGTTACCGAACTTACTAACGAAAGCGCGTCGGCTATTTACGACCTTGGCAATATCATTACCCCGTCTTCACTTTGTTTTAAGGGAAATAATTTAGTAATTGCGGACTCGTCGCTTGATGCCGTTCAAGAATTCAGCGTAAGCGAAAATTCGCTTGCCTTTACTGGTTACGCCATAGCGAAAGAAAAAACTGCATACAACCGTATATCTAACACTGCAACAGTTATTGATAGAGTTAAAGATACGCTTGCAATTATGGACAGCAATAAACTTACTATAATCACTGAAGATGCCAACTTTGACGGCAAAAACCCCAGTAATTTTTATAACTTCCAAATTGCCGAATTAAACAGCCCGTCTTTCTTTACACTAGGAAACGATAACGCGCTTTTATGCTACAACCGCTCGGTTAGAATTTTAGATATTAAAAGAAACGTTTTAGGTAATGAAATTATTTTAGAAAACGGCAACTTTAAGGACGCGTTCTATCACAACGGCACTTTCTACGTTCTTACTGCTGACGGCACAAATTCTTACGTTTATACGCTTACCGCTTTAGACACCGTCCCCACCATTTACAACACGCTTTTTGATATTAGAATGGAAAAAATTTGCGTGAGCGAACTTAACGAAATTTATTACGTTGACACCGCAAATAACGTTTACAAAAACGAAAACACTACGGAAAACCTTGTATGCCAAAGCCAAAACCACGTAAGCGATATAGCGATTGACCTTTCGGGCAAAATTTATCTTTTAAACGATACTGGCACGGCTGAATACTTTGACGTTAGCCTTAAATCTTTAGACGGCTTTAGCGGTATTAAAGCAATGGCTATGGGCTACGATAAAAAGCAAGTTTATTTTGTTAAAACGAACGAAGAATTTGTTTATTCTACTAGCGGTTTCTTAAACTACTCAATAGAAAGCACCCTCGTTCCACAATCATTTATTATAAACGGCGCTAATGCGGATTTAGACGCGCTTAAAGTTTATACCGTTAGCAATAACGCTGTGCTATATTCAGTAAAAACCGAAAACGGCAATTTTGCTTATAACGGAATAGCGCAAAAAGAAAACGAATACGTTTTCATAACAAACGTACCCGTTTCTGGAAACTTTAATTTACTTGCCCTTGCAGGGCAAAATGGAATAATTCTTGTATGCGACGCGTTCTGCACCCAAAAAGACCTAACGACTTCTAACGCTCCGCAAAAAACGTTTATTACAACAGGCGTTCACGTTTACTTCTTCCCAATTATTACTCTTGATGCTGAATACACCTTGACCGACGGCGAAAATCTTATAAGGCTAAATAAATCTACCGCCATTTCGCCCGAAAAAACGATAAGCGTTCTTTCAAGAACTTTCTACTATGCAAAGGTTACCTTTAACGGAAATGAATATTACGGCTATATTCCCAAAGAATTTACCGTTGACGTTTTAGCGGAAGACAAAACGTATATTGACTTTGAAACAGCTTCTTTAGGTAAGTCAACCATTTACGCCGACCAAAACCTTGAAACCGCACTAAAAGAAATTACTTCGCCTATTGACGTTAGACTAATAAAAAAGTCAAACGGCGTTGCGGAAATACACTTCCTTGACGGCGAAATTTGGCTTAAAGGCTACGTAAACGAAACGGATATAATTAGCACCCCAAACACGTCAGTTCGCAATGCAATTATAATCTTCATAACGGTAACTTGCGCTTGTTCTTCTGCAATCTATTTTATCCTAAAGAAAAAAGATAACTAAACTAAATTAAAATTAAAAGCACGCTTTTAAGCGTGCTTTTTTATTCAGCAAAATATATTGAACTAGAATTTTCTTCGCTTGCGGTAATTAGTTCAAACTCTTCACTGGCGTCAAAATTGTCGGCATTTTCGTACGCTGCAAGTTTGCTAATTGAAACTTCGTAAGCGGTCATTACTTTTATTTCTTCATCACTTATACGCTTTTGGTATTCACGGCTTTGAATTCTACCCGCTACCGCAATTTTTTCGCCAACCGCCAAATTTTTGGCAAAGCGTGCGTTTCTTCCCCACGCTATACACGGAATATAATCGCTTTTATTGTAAGAACGATTTACCGCAATTAAAATATCTGCTATCTCTCTATTGAAAGGCGTAGTGCGATATACGGGCGGTTTACAAATATAGCCCGAAAGCACAATGCTATTAGGGTTTTTAACCGAATACACTTCGGGAAGTTCGCGAACGAATACCGTTAGCATTAACTTGCTTTTGCCGTTTACAAGTTTATTATAACTTCTAAACTGCCCTATCGCATTGATGTTTACGCCTATTTTTAGGTCCTTATCTTGAATAAGACGCTCTGAAATAGTTACGGGCAAAATATCCGCTTGCCCAGAAAGTCTTTTAACTAAAACGTTCATTTCATAAAAACCTTCCCCATAAACTTCGTGCGAAAATTCGGCTTCTGAAACGATTTCCCCACTAATAAATACCTTGTTGTTCTTATCTGTTAAATTGTTCATATATTATTCCTCCATTGAACTTCTAAATTGCTTGTATTTGAGTGCCGTCGGGTAAAATTTTGTAGTCAGTTTTATAAATCAAGTCCCCTATCGGTACGAAAGTATAGCCTTTTTCTTTTAATATGGTTATTATATCCCCTAGTGCTTCGTGCGTATGTAAGCCTTGGTTATGAAATAGCACTATTGAGCCGTTTTTTACCTTGCTGACAACACGAGTAGTTATTTGAGTGCTAGATAAATCTTTCCAGTCTAAACTATCAACGTCCCACTGAATAACATATAACCCAAGTTCGGTTGCAGTTTCTATAAGCGTATCGTTATAATCGCCGTACGGCGGGCGAAAAACTTCCACCTTTTTCCCCGTTATATCTTCTATTGCCTTGCTTGATGACGTAAGTTCATTTATTATTGCCGTTTTAGAAAGTTTACTCATATAAGGGTGAGTAGCGGAGTGCGTACCTATTTCGTGCCCTAAATCGCTAATCTTTTTTATATAATCGGGGTACTTTTCCGTCCAAAATTCCACCGCGAAAAAGGTACATTTTATATCGTGAGTTTTCATAGTCGCTAAAAGTTTATCAGTGTAATCAACGCCCCATGCGCAATCAAAAGATATGGCTATCTTTTTTTCTTCCGTCTTAACCGAATAAATAGGCAATTTTCTTAAATTGCTTCCATAAAACACCGTGCTAAACCCTGTGGCGTTTAAGGTAATTATTACGGCAAGTGATAATATGGCTAATAATAGTGCGATTTTTATTCGTTTTTTATAGGCGAAAGCAAAAACCATTATATCTTTTATCCTTACCTATTTTTTGTTAGAATTTGTAGAATTTTGCTTGTTTTTGTAAGACAAAACCTACCCACGTAACTATATTATGTTTTTTAATTTTTATTTATGAAAAATTTAAAATAAAAAAACGCCCCATCAGTAAAAACTGATAGGGCGGTATAGTTACTTAATTTTATAACTCTTCTGGAATTTCCATATTCCTGAGTTTAAGTATATTATTTATTTCTTTTTCGTATGAATATTTATCTTGCTCACAAATAATGCGTATGTGATTAGTAACGACTTCGTTATGGGCTTCACAATTTAAAACGTTTTTAGGCACAACACATAGCTTAGCGTCTTCACTCATCTTGTCTTCGTAATGAAGCGCTTTGATAAGTGTACTCCTTTTGCACCACGCATTAAAATATCTTTGAATAAACGCGCTATCTTTTATGGGAGCGCAAATAACGTCTAAATATTTCTTAATTTCTTCAAGTTCTTCGCCATCTAAAATTTTAAGGCCTTCAAAACTTTGTCTATATGGTACAACTTTTATATCAACCTTTTTGTCGGTAATATCAAGTTCACTTAAATAACCATAATACCAAGCCTTATCCCTTGGTCCCCAAGAATAGTCGCCCGCAGGGAAAAAGAAGTTACCCATACTATAAACGATAGGTGCGCCTTCATATACTTCATAGCCTTGCGGACAATGTGTATGAGCACAAATAACTGCTTTTGCACCTATATCAACAAAGTGCCTGTAAAGTTCAACTTTCTTTGGCGACGGGAATGGGTTGTGCTCGTTTCCGCCGTGGAAATACACTATAGGAAGATATCCATTTTTTTGCGCTTTCTTAATTTCAGCAGTCACCCTGCCAAGCGAATAGCCTGCACTACCGGGAGCGCTTTCAGTTGCCGTGCCAAACTCGTTTTCACAAAAACCTATAACTGCAACTTTCATATCGTCTTTTTCAAAAAGAGCGGGTTTATACGCTTCTTTAACGTTTGCGCCTGCACCAAAATGTGCAATTCCCCTTTCTTTTAGAGCATTTATCGTGTCAAAAATCGGCTCAAAACCAAAGTCTCCCGTATGATTATTTGCTAGACCTACTGCCGACGGAGAAATCTCTTCTATGTATTTCATAAATTCTTTCTTGAACATTAGATTAGGACCGTCTTTTACTATAGGCGTGCTCTCACTTTTATTGCCAACAACAGATTCTAAATTTATAACGGAAAAATCTGCCGTCTTAAAATAGGCCTTAACTTCAGCCATTGCTTTTACGGCGCTTTCATCTCCGGGGTACTTATCTAAGAAATAGTTAAATGTAACGTCTGAACCAAATATAATTTTCATAGCATTCTCCTTAAAGTGTATCTTAAGTTTAACACACGGAAAATATCATTGCAATATCAATCACTTATGTTTAATATTATTTTCTTTGCAAAAGTATAATATAAAAAGCGCTAGCAGTTTGCTAGCGCTTTTAGTTTATTTATAAAAATTATTTGATTTTTGCAATTAGTGCAAATTGCATTTACCTGAGCCTTTTTTTAGAGCATTGCCACTTTAGAATTATTCGTTTTCAAAAAGCGGTGTTGAAAAATATCTTTCAGCGGTGTCTGGAAGAACGGTTACAACCGTTTTACCCTTACCTAAAACTTTAGCAAGTTTTTTTGCCGCCGCCACGTTAGTTCCCGAAGAAATACCGCACATAATACCTTCAAGCCTTGCTAAATCTTTTGAAGTTGCAAGTGCTTCTTCGTCTGATATTATGCAAACGTCTTCGTAAATATTGCAGTTTAGCACTGGCGGAATTAAGCCGTCGCCTATACCCATTTGAATATGCGAACTTATCGTTCCACCTGCAAGTATTGCCGCGTTTTCGGGCTCTACTGCCCAAATCTTAATATCGGGATTTTGCGCTTTTAATACTTCACCTATACCCGTTATTGTCCCGCCTGTGCCTATTCCAGAGCAAAAACCGTGAATAGGGCCTGCAACTTGTTCTAATATTTCAAGTCCCGTGTGATGACGATGCACGATAGGATTTGCAGGGTTTTCAAATTGTTGCGGAACGTAAACCTTTGGGTTTTCTTCTTGCATTTTAAGTGCCATTTTTAAGCACTTATCAATGCAGTCGCCAATGTTTCCGTCGTCGTGAATTAAAATTACTTCCGCGCCGTAATGGCGAACCAATTTTCTGCGTTCTTCACTCACAGAGTCCGGCATAATTATAATGGTTTTATAGCCTTTAACTGCACCAACCAAAGCAAGACCTATACCTTGATTTCCACTTGTCGGTTCAACTATAATACTATCTTTATTGATAAGACCTTGTTTTTCGGCTTCGGTAATCATATTAAACGCCACGCGTGTTTTGATTGAACCGCCCACGTTAAGCCCTTCAAACTTAACTAGAATTTCAGCAGAATCTTCTTCTACTATCTTGTTTAGTCTAATTATGGGCGTATGCCCTATTGCTTGTAGTACGTCGTTATAAATCATACTAATAAGATACTATATTTACCTTAAAAAATCAACCAATTTACTAAATAACTAAAAATATTACGGATTTTGTTAAAAAAAGGATTTCCTAATAAACGTCAAGAATCTAGAAGAAATAAAAAAACTCGTTTGAACAAGAAAAGTTCAAACGAGTATCTAGTGGCCAAAGGGAGTGGTGAACTAAAAGAACCTAAAATAAAAAAACGTTAGAAAATCTCTAACGCTTTTATTGGATTATAGATAATATTTTATATTATTTGTTAAACCTTATTATACACAAAGCCGAATAATCATAATCACTATATGAAAAATAAAACTCACAAGTGCGTAGCCAAAACCAAGTCCTGTTATAAGTCTTAAGCAGTTATTCGAGCTTCTCCAACCTTTTAATTGAGTAAAGCCATCAATAAAGATTGCCAGCACAAAAGATAGAGATACATACATATTTAGTGGCAATAAAGCACATAACAATGGGCCAAATAGCACTAACCCAAGGAAAATTCCAGTACAACGGGCACATAAAGGTAATTGAAAACCACAAATATGAAACGACCTATCAGAAAGTTGATGACATCTAAAAAGTTTACCAAAGAAATGCATCCATTTCTTCCATTTTAAGTATTGTTTATTAGTCATTTCCCATTAAAATTCTTTTCCACATTTTTTGCATTTTCTAACAGTACGCGCTTCTGTTTTATCTTTTGCCCCACATAACAATCCAATAGGCCCGCATAGCAAATATCCACAACACGCATCTCCTTTATCAAAATTTGATGATGCTTGATATGTTACAAAATCAATATTTTTTGAACCACAATTTGGACATCTTACCTCATCTTCTTCATTTTCATAATTTTTAAGACTTGCCCCACAATTTTTACAATATTTATCATTTGTTGAATGTTGCGTTCCACATTTATGACAATAAACAGGCTCGCCTTCTGTACAAATTGTCTCTATTATTTCATTGTTTATTTTTTGTTGCTCTTCCATAACTTTCTCCTTTGCATACGATAATTTAATAGATTTTTTACGTATTATAGCACTTTTTTAAATTCAATGCAATAGAAAAAGACTATCAATTAACCGATGTAGTTCAATTGATAGTCTAGTGTCCAAAGAGAGTGCTAATTTAATTGAACTATTTTCTTACAAATGGTCAGTCGGAGTAATTTTAAGTTTGTAAAAGCAAACATAAAAGGCGAGAACTTTCTCGCCTTTTAACTTGCTAAAAATTAGATATGTATTACATTCGCTCCGTTTCTTCCTAGGATATTAAGTATTATTTATACTCTATTAAAGTTATATTCAAGGGTTTTAAATGGTTAGTATTCTTGCCATTAAAATATTTAAGAAAAATGACTAAAAAATAACCGTCTAACCAAATAGACCGTTAGAAAAACGGTCTATTGTAATGCGTTTTTAGTGAGTTCGCTGATAATCTCACCTCTGTCTCGAAAGACTTTTAAATCGACTATACTATTATAATAAGAGTTACACCCTCAGTTATTCAGTCTCCAAACGATTTTGAAAAACTATCAATAATAGCCCTAATTAATGAGTTTTTGTTAATTTAATATACTTTTTATAATACCACAACGTTTTAAAATTCAGTTTTTTTAATGAAGAAACTAAAATAGATACTTTTCTTTTGAAATTATATTCCCAAGGCTTACGTCTTCCAATAAAATGAACTATGCTTACGTCCTTTTTCCTTTTATATATTTTCTTTTTAAAATATGCGTTTAAATCTGAAAAGAAGGAATTATATTTTTCGTCCAAATGTAATTCTTCATTATTTTTCCATTCTGGAAAAGCCCTAGCAAAAACATCTTGGTCTCCACAAGGAAGCCCTTTTTGATTTCTTTCTTCTATAGTATTATCTATTTCTTCTACAAGTTTATCATACATACTTAATTCAGGCTCTATAACCATTAATCCAGAATTTAATTCAACCCATTCTGGATGAAAAGTTTTCCCCGCCACAACTGCAGATAAGTTACTTTTTAAAAACAGTTCGTCTATGTTATTTAAAATTAACATATCACTATCTAAGAAAACAATTTTGTCAAACTCAACAAGGGATGTTACTGCTATTTTAAAAAAAGTATTATTCCAATAGTGTTTTGAATATTCTGAACCATTATTTTTTATGATGTTAGGTCTCGTTATTATCTTGATACCATGTTTGACAAGTTGTGGCTTTAAAATATCTTCTTGCTCTTTTGGTATCAAAACATGAAAAGGATATTTGGTTTTAGTTTCTTCTAATGCACGCTTCAAAGCTATAACACCTGGAATATATCTTTCATTACAAATAACAGTTACAAACGAATAATTTTGACTCAACTAAAACACCTCCTTATTCTAATTAAAAGTATTTTACACTACCGATAGTTAATTGTCAAGTTTTTCTAGCAATTATCTATATGATATAAATTTGGGGTTTTGGACCCCTTTTTAGCATAAAAAAGCATTTTATCGTATTTTAAAAAACTTAAAATCTTCGATAAAATGCCTGTTTTGGTTGCGGGGTTTCTACCCCTTGATAAGGGGAAAGTAAACGAAGTGCACGAGGGGTTAGCCGTCTCCGGTGAGGAAGGGATTTGCTTGCCCTGTTGTGGTACCCGAAATTTTTTGTTCGCTTTTGCTCACAAAATTTCGACCATTGCCACCTCTTCGCCTCGCTTTATCACCCACTGGGTGCGCTTCGGCTCATCGCCCCACTCCCTTCGTCCCGAAGGTCGTGGAAGAACAAACTCATTTCTCATAACAAAAAAAAACACCAACCTTTTGGTTGATTTTTTTCTTTTTGGTTGCGAGAGTGGGATTTGCTTCTCTCGAGCCTCCCGCAAAATAGTCCACTGGACTATTTTTTCGCCTAAACAAAGGAAAACCATTTGCAAGAAATACTATTTACAACATACTTAAAAACGAAAAGTATTCAGGCGTTTACCGATTTAATTATGAGGTTTATAATAACATGTATCCACAAATAGTTCCTACCTCTACTTACGAAATTGTTAGAGAGAAGATAGACAAAAATAGAGATATAACCGTATTCACGCCGTCTCAATTAGTAAGTGTTTTGCGTTATTTTTTGTTAACATATCCACTGAAAAAACCACTTATAATAGCAACTATAAAAAGAAAAGTACTCATTTTACACCTTAAAACCTTTCTTCTCTTTTTTTGCCAAAAGTTATTAATATTGAACCATCTTTTTTCTTTTGCGCATATCCAGAAATATACGGGATATCATTATAATACTCATCATCTTCACTATAATTTTCTGGGTATTCAGAAAGGTCATTTAAGGTTATTACCTCTTCTTTCGATAACCCATAACCACTGTAATAATTAGAAATATATAAATTGCAAATATCAACGTCGTCTTCACCTTTTCCACAAATGCGTTTTTCTAAATGCTTGAAATTTGCGTGTTTATCGTTTGGAACATAAAGTTGGGTTTTTCTACCAAAATCGTAATCCTTATCAAACTTTAGGCATATATATCCGTTTTTGATTACTCTACAATATCCATTTGCGTTCCAACTTAATTCTTTTTCAAAGTTTAAATTGATTTCTTTAATCTCATCTTGATAAACGTCTATACCTTCACAGTTTTCAAAATCTAAATGCAAAACTCTAATATCTTTTTTATTGACGTTTTTTAATTTTATAAAATGATTTTCTCTATCCGACGAGCCAAATGCAGGGTATTCTATAAAACTAAAAATTAAGAAATCGCCCTCTTTTTTAGCGATAATATTCCCAATAATTGTATCATGCCAATTTAAATCATCAAATAAGCGAATAGCAAATACTCCTTCTTCTATACAAACCTTTTCAATACACGATTTTCTGTCTTTTGAATATCCTTTTTCATTATAAACTGAAGAATCGTCATATTTTGGCTTTTTATTATCTATTTTCATTTTAATAAAACCACTTTTCGCAACAGGAAAATAACAGTTGTTAAAATGAACAAGCTTATCGTATAAAACAACCTCAAGACTTAAAATTTCTTTTTTTGAAAGTTCTATAAAATCTCCATTAAGTAATAATATTTGATACTTTTGAAGCGTCGTCAACTAAATTAAAATCTTCGCTTTGGAAAATCTCGTTAAACTTTGCTATAATATGATTTGTGATTTCTTCCACGAACTTATCAATATTTACTAAAGGCTTAATCATTACACCGTAACGGCTTTAAGTTTCCTACCCACAATAATCACAATTCTAACCTGTAACGTTAACGTTGCAGGTTTTTTACTTTGTGAAAAGAATTTTTACACAATCGTGTAATTTGATAATAAAATAACACCACGTTCGTGTTTTGTCAAGTGTTTTTTTCACTTTCGTGATAAAATTTTTAAAAAAGGGGTAAAAAAATGAATTTAGCGACAAGATTACGTGAAATACGCAAAGACAAAGGCTATACACAAGGGGAATTGGCGAAACTTGCTAATCTTGCAACTTCCTGTGTTTCAATGATTGAAATCGGACAAAGAGAAGCAAACGCGCATACTATAACTTCTTTGGCGCGTGCTCTAGGTGTTTCTTCCGACTATCTGTTAGGGCTTGAAGATGACTTCGGCAACGTTGCGTCCGTTCGGACGTTAGACGTTAACTCTGAAGACGAACAAAAACTTCTTTCCGCGTTCAGAACGCTTGACGCTTACGAAAAGGAATCTATACTAATCCAGGTTAACGCTTTAGCCAGGGAAAAAAGCCTAATAAAAAAATAACTCACTTTTTATAGTAACTTTAATTAGTAGTTAGTTATAAAAAAAGTGAGTTAAAACGGTATTAACTTTTATAGGGGTTTTTAAGTTACAATATTCTTTATTAAAACAAAGGAGAATATTGTATGAACTTTAACGAAATTGACGGGATTATTGAAACCCTAGCAAAACTAAACGCATTTTTAGTTCGCCTAAAACACGAACAGGCGGAACTATCAAAGACGCGAACTATACAAACCGTTAAGCCTAGACTTGACGGTTTTTCTTTTCCGGACTTTGAGAAATTTGACAGTCAGCGCCGTCGCGCTATTTTAGAAGATTCAAAACTGAATAATGAGAATAAATTCGGCGAAACTGAAATTTTTACCAAAAAGGAGATTAAAGAAATGCCGAATTTAAAAGATTTATCTTATAGATACAAAGAAAAAGTAAACCTTCACGAATTTAGATATAGAAGAACTGGCTTTAATAAGTCGTTTTCTAGCACTAATTTTAAGGAAGCAAAAAGAAAAGCGCTTGAGTTTATAAAAGCACTTAACGACCACGACGCGTTGATGGCGTGTAACGACGTTAACTTTATAACCTTCGCTGAAGACTACCTTAACAACGTTAAAAAGAAGAACGTTTCGGAAAAAACTTTTAAGAACGACTACAACCGATTTTGTAATTACGTAGTACCCGTTTTTAAGCACTTACAACTCAAGAGCGTTAAAGCGCCGTTTATTCAGCGCTTCTTAAACGGTATTATTGATAAAGGCAATAAAAGAACTGCCGAAGGTATTTTCTATACGCTAAAATCCATACTTGATTACGCCGTTAATAATGAACTTATTACTCGAAACCCGCTTTGCGCCGTTCAAATACCGTTACACGAAAGGGTTAACGGTTCGGCTTTGGCGCTTGACGTTGAAAAGGAATTCGTTAAAAAAATAGCCGGGACAAAATATGAACTTCATTTTGCGCTTGCGCTTTATACTGGGTGTCGCCCTTGTGAACTTTACACGGTAGCGTTTGAACGTGAAGGATTTTTGACTTTTAGAAACCTTAAGCAAAAAAAGAACGCCATAGTTTACAAAGATATACCTATTACGCCTATGCTCGCGCCTTACGTTGAAAGAATTAAAAGCGCTCTACCGCTTACGCCTAACTGCGAACTTGCAAAGATTTTTAGCCGATTAGTTCCCGGCCATAAGTTTTATGACCTTAGACATACCTTTGCAACGCGCTGTCAGACGTGCGGTGTACCGCAAGAAATCGTAGGGCGGTGGCTTGGCCACAAGTCTAGTAAAATAACAGACAATACTTACACTCACTTTCCCCCTGACTTTATGCTAAAACAAGCAAAAAAGGTAGATTATTAAAGGCTTTTTATTCCCCAATTATTCCCCAAAAAGAAAAAATTTTGGGGAAGGTGGTGGTCAAGAGCCCCCATTTTTAGCCCTAAAAAATCATTTAAAAGAAAAAAACAGCCCTTTTTTAGGCTGTTTTCGTGTTTTGGTTGCGGGAGTGGGATTTGAACCTCACGACCTTCGGGTTATGAGCCCGACGAGCTACCTAGCTGCTCCATCCCGCGATGTGCTTTCTTTTTTGCTTAACTATAATATAACATTGAAAAAAATTTGTCAACAATATTAAC
>JAZOST010000038.1:0-18864 GCA_045657285.1 Christensenellaceae bacterium | reverse complement strand
GAATTACCTGCATTTATGCGTAAACTTTTTGGAAAAAAATAAAAACATAAAGGATGGCAAAAGCCATCCTTTTTTCTAAAAATTTATAAAACAAGCGAGGCACGTTGCTACACTAACGTTCCGCAATATTCGCTGTCGCTCATATGTGAACTCAAATTCGTGCAAATCACACACTACGTCAACAATACAAAAAATACGATAGCAAAAAATGCTATCGTATTTTTTGATGGTCGGAGTAGCGAGGGACATTGCTACACTAACGTTCCGCAATATTCGCTGTCGCTCATATGTGAACTCAAATTCGCACAAATCAAACACTACGTCAACAATACAAAAAATACGATAGCAAAAATGCTATCGTATTTTTTGATGGTCGGAGTAGCGAGACTTGAACTCACGGCCTCTTGCCCCCCAGACAAGCGCGCTACCAACTGCGCCATACCCCGATGACGCTATTATTTTAACACATAATTTTTTTATTTGCAACAAAATATTAGACTGATATTAAAAAATATGTTAAAATATTCTAGAATTTTTTAGGAATTAAATTATGAGAATTAGAAGAAAAAAACATATTGACGAAAGACTTAAAAATGCAAGTGATATTTTGCTATTTTCGGACTTTGATATTCCAAACGTAAATTTAGCGATTAAAGATAAAAAATATTTGAATTTTTCTACGATTTTTGGAAATGATAACCCCGTTGATTTAGAAATAGGGTGTGGCAAGGGCGGATTTATTGTTGAGATGGCACGCCTTCACCCCGAAAGGAATTATATTGCTGTTGAACTTTTAAGTAATATTATTGTAATGGCAGCCGAAAATGGTAAAAACCAAAACCTAAAAAATCTAAAGTTTTTTAATTGTGGTGCGGATTATTTGCCAAGATATATAAAAGATAAGTCAATTAGCAATATTTATTTAAATTTTTCACCACCTTTTCCTGGCGATAGATATAAAAATAGAAGGCTAACTTGTGATAGACTTGCCAAAAATTATGTTGATTTTTTAGTAGATGGTGGCAAAATTTTTCAAAAGACGGATGATAAAGACTTTTTTGATTTTTCTTTTTCTCAATTAGAAAAATTTGGCTTTATTACTTCAAACGTTTGCGATAAAGTTAAAAATAAAGAGATTGAAAACGTAGTGACGGAATACGAAAGTAAATTTATTTCAATTAATAAACCTATATATTATTTAATTGCTGAAAAAAAACCGCTTAAAATTTAAGCGGTTTTTCTTTTTTTGCTCTTTACCTTGGCGATAATTTATAGTATAATAATTATAATAGGGAAATAGGTGTTTTTTATGAAATTTATTCACTGTGCAGATTTGCATTTTGATTCTAAAATTGATTCGCTTCCGCGTGAAAAAAGTAAAATTATTCGCGAAGAAGTTGTTTCGTCGTTTGAAAAAATGGTTAATGAAGCAAAAGAGCAAGGCGTTAGAGCAATCATTATTTCAGGCGACATGTTTGATACTGCCAACGTCAGTGTTAAAACGAAGTTAAGACTTAATAGTATTATAATTAATGCTAGCGATATTGACTTTTTATATCTTTCAGGCAACCACGATGAAGAAAGTGAAATTTTTTCTAATGAAACATTGCCTAATAATTTTAAGATTTTTAGCGATAAATGGGCGCAATTTGTATATGATAACGTCTCTATTAGTGGTATAACTTTTAATGGCGTAAATAATAAGTTTTTATATGACGAATTAAAACTTGACGAAAATAAAATAAATATTGTTTGTATGCACGGACAAATTGCTGGATACAAAAGCGATAATAATGCTGAAATTATAAGTCTTCCTAAATTAAAAGATAAATATATAGACTATTTGGCGCTTGGGCACGTTCATTTTTATGAAAAAAATCAGTTAGACGAACGTGGTTTTTATGCGTATTCAGGGTGCTTACAAGGGCGTGGATATGATGAACTTGGTGAAAAAGGTTACGTTTTAATAGAAGTTGAAAATCAAAAACTTACAACTAGTTTTAAGCCTATTTCGGTATATAAATTTTACGAATTTGAGTATTCGGTAACTGATAAAACTAACTTTTATAAATGTATTGATGAAATCGTTTTAGAATTGCAATCTAAATTTGACAAAAATAGTTTAATTAAAGTTATTTTAACAGGTGAGCATGACACCAATTTTGAAATAGATTTAGAAACATTGCAAAACAAGTTGAACGGCGTATTTTTCTATTCAAAAATTTATGATAGAACGTCGCTAAAAATAACTCTTAAGGACTTTGAAAATGATAAGTCGTTTAAGGGTGAATTCGTGCGCCTAGTACTTCAAAGTGACTTAGACGACGAAAGAAAAAAACAAGTTATTATGACTGGGCTTAATACTTTTAAGGAGGAAATATAAAATATGAAGATTAAAAGTTTATATATTTCATCCTTTGGTAAGATTAAAAACTATTCTTTAAGCCTTGGTGATGGGATAAATACTATCATTGAAAACAATGGCTGGGGCAAAAGTACGCTTTCTGCTTTCATAAAAGCAATGTTTTACGGCTTGAATGATACAAAAAGAAGTATTTTAGATAATGAAAGGACTAAATTTAGGCCTTGGAATTCAACTGAAACGTTTGGCGGTAATATAGTTTTTACTTGGAAAGATTCTGAATATAAAATTGAAAGGTTTTTTGGCTCAAAAGCAAGTGAGGATACTGTTAAACTTTTTGATAACGTTACGGGAAAAGAATATTCAAAAACCGAAAACCTAGGGCAAAGAATATTCCAAATTGATGAAGAAGGTTTTTGTTCAACCACTTATTTTTCTCAAAAGGATTTGGAAGTTAAAACTAATACTTCGCTTACCCAAAAATATTCTTCAAGTAATGAAAGTGAATTTGTAGACGAAGTGGATAAATATATTCAAAAACTTGAAAATAAGGCTAAAGAATATAAACAATTTAGGGGAGATAAGGGGTTAATTTCGGACGTAAAGAAAGAAATTTTTTCAGTTAACGCACAAATTGAAGAAGCAAGTAAGGCAAAAGAAACTATTGAAAGTCTAAAAGCCCAAATAAACGACTGCGAAAAAGAGTGCTTTGCGCTTAAAAACGAAGTTGACGCCTTAAATGATAAAATCATTAAAAACGCAAAATCGCAAGCGCTAAAAGTTAAAAAAGACCGCTTATTAAAAATAGAAAGCGAAATTGCTAATAAAAATAAAGAAATAGATAAACTTAATGAAATTTTACTAGGTAATAGAGTTTCTGAAGAAGAAATTAAAATATGCAATTCTTGCGTTTCAGACCTAAATAAGTTTAGTAGTGTAAAAACAGTTTTAGAAAACGACGTTAATATTTTAACTGGCACCGATTTGCAATCTAATAAAAACAAAAAAGTAAATTTGTTTATGTATGCAGGCATAATTGCCGTTTTGCTTGGCGTAGGCTTAATGTTTGTAAATTTAATTGCGGGCATTGCATCTATCGTTATTGGCACAATTTTAGGCGTTATATTCCTTGTTAAACGCAATAATTATAAGGGCGTAAATAATTCATATATAAACGAAAAACAAATAGAAATTGATAAATATTCTAGTTTGATTTTGGAAACTGAAAACAAATTAAATAATTTCTTTTCTAAATTTAACGTTGGTGATAGGGGTAGTTACTTATCAAAAGTTTCATTGTTGGAACAAACGGAACTTAAAATGAGTTTTACGCTTCATGACCTAAAAGCGTTAACCGTTGAAAAAAATAATCTTATTGCCGACGGCGTTTTAGATGGGGAAGTTGAGTTTTGTGACGAAAGAGTATTATCTCAAAACTTTGAAAATGCTAAGTATTTTTATTCAAAAAAGGCAAGCGAACTTTCTAATTTAAAAGCAAAACTAGCAAATTATACACTTTTATATGATTCGTTTGGCGATTTAGAAAATGACAAGCAATTACTTGAAGAAAAACTAACTGATTATGTCAGACATTATGACGTTTTAACACTAACTTTACGCTTTTTTAAGGAAGCGGACGAAAATATGAAGATAAAATATAAGCGTCCACTTCAAGATGCTTTCTTAAAATATTATAAAGAGATTTCGGGAAATGAAAATACGTCAATAGATATTGATTTTAACGTTAGCGTTGATGAAGATGGTCATAGTAGGTCAACTGATTTTTATAGCGTGGGTTATAGAAATTTATTTAACGTTTGCAAACGTTTTGCATTGATAGACGTTTTGTATGCTGATGAAAAACCCTTTATAATTTTAGATGACCCGTTTGTAAATCTAGATGAAGATAAACTTTTTGTGATGAAAGAAGTGCTTAAAAAACTAGAGAAACATTATCAAATTTTATATTTTGCTTGTCATGAATCTAGGGAGATTAAGTAATTGAGAAAACTTGAATTTGATATGATTCCCGATGGTTGTTGGAAATATAATTTAAGAAATATTCTTTCTAAAAGGTTATGGGATTTTATTAAAACTGATGCCAAAAAAAGGGCTCAAGGTAAATGCCGTATATGTGGAAAGCTGCATAATCGTTTAGAAGCGCACGAAAAGTGGAAATACGACGAAAAAAACGGAGTAATTATACTTGATGACGTTTTGGCAATATGTCCTGATTGTCATAAAGCTATTCATATAGGTAGAACTGCGCTTACTGGCGACATTAAAAAAGTAGAATTCCATTATATGAAGGTTAATTCTTGCACTTATGTTGAAATGAAAGAAGATTTAAGAAAAGCAAACGAAGTTCATAGGCGTAGAAATCAAGTTGATGAGTGGAAAATGGATATTTCTTGGCTAAAAAGGTTTGTATAAAGCGTCGCATAATGCGACGCTAAAACTTTAATTTGTATATAAAAAAAGGGGGTGGGCATAATGTACGATACAGTGTATTGTTGTATAGATTTGAAAAGTTTTTACGCATCTGTAGAATGCGTTGAACGTGGTTTAGATCCGTTTAAAGCGAATCTTATAGTTGCCGACCCTGATAGAAAGGATGGCACGATTTGTCTTGCCATTAGCCCTGCAATGAAGAATTTAGGGATAAATAATAGATGTAGATTATATGAAATCCCTAAGAACGTTGATTTTATTGTTGCAAAACCAAGAATGAAACTTTATATGGAAAAATCCGCGCAAATATTTTCTATATATCTACGCTATATCAGTGCGGATGATATTCACGTCTATTCAGTTGACGAATGTTTTATTGACCTAACAGATTACGTTAAAATATACGATATGACGCCTGAAGAAATTTGTGCAATGCTACTTGACGAAGTTAAAAAAGAAACAGGTATATGTGCAACGGTTGGTATAGGCACAAACTTGTTTTTAGCAAAGGTGGCGCTAGATATTACCGCAAAACACGCTAAAAACTTTACGGCTTTTCTTGATGAAACATTATTCAAGCTTAAAATTTGGCATCATAGACCTATAACTGACGTCTGGAATATAGGTCGTGGAACGGCAAAAAGATTAGAAAAACACGGACTTTATGACTTATACGACGTGGCGCATGCGGACGAAGATATTCTCTATAAAGAGTTTGGTATTAATGCAGAACTTTTAATTGACCACTCCAAAGGAATTGAACCTTGTACTATTAAAGATATTCACGAATACAACACCAAGCACACGTCATTTTCTAATAGTCAAATATTGTTTAGCGATTATTCGTTTAGCGACGCGTTCACGATACTAAAAGAAATGGTAGAGCAAAACGTTTTAGAATTAGTAGAAAAAGATTTAGTTTGCGATTCGGTTTCTTTATCTGTTGGATATTCTGATAGAACTATTAAGCACACTGGTGCATCTCAAAAACTAGGCGAATTTACTAATTCACACAAAAAAATCTTTAAACATTTTAAGGATATTTATTTTTCAACTACATTGAAAGATACAGGTATTCGCAAAATAACCGTAGGATTAAATAATACGGTTCTAAACACATTCTTAAATTACAATTTTTTAGATGATTATAGGGAACTAAAAAAAGAAAACACCCTATACAAGACCGTTGCAAATATTAAAGGAAAATACGGAAAAAACGCTCTTCTTAAAGGGGTCAGTTATCAAAAAGAAGGCACGGCAAGGGAACGGAATAAATTGATAGGAGGGCATAACGGTGGAGAAGAGGATTAAAATGTCTATAAAAGATAGGGCCAAACAATTTATGCCTTTTAGTGCCTTAAAAGGTTACGAACATATGCTTGAAGAAAAACTATTTAGAAAAGATGAGAAAAAAGAGATTTCTGACGAGCAGGCGTTATACTTAACGAAAAAACTTCAAGAACTTAAAAAGCGCGACATAGTAAAAGTGGTTTATTACGAAGACGGCTATTACGTTACAAAAGAAGGAATTGTATCGGCGATTGATTACGTTTTTAAGGTGCTAACAGTAGTAAAAACCAAAATAAATTTTGAAGACATATGCGAATTGTATTGATATTTAAATAAAAATATTATATAATATACTACAAAAAAAGGAGTAAATGCGTTGTTTAATTTAGGCGATAAAATGGATAGGGCGAAAGCGAACAATTTAAGCCCGATAGTTTTAGCATTTGTTGGCGACGCAGTTTATTCGCTATTTATCCGTGAAAAACTAACGTTTCAAGCAGAATATAGGCCAAACGTTCTAAATAAACTTGCCGTTGATGAAGTGAAAGCGACAGCACAAGCGGAATTCGTCAATGAAGTTAAGGAACTTTTTAACGAAGAAGAAATTGCAATATTTAGACGCGGTAGAAACGCAAAAAAAACTTCACGCGCAAAAAGTGCAAGGGCGGTTGATTATAATTCTTCAACTGGTTTTGAAGCCGTACTTGGTTTTTTATATCTAGTTGGTGATATTGATAGATTAAATTTTATACTTAATAAAGGAAACAAATAATGAAAGTTGAAGGAAGAAACTCTATATACGAACTACTTAAAACGGACAAAGAAATTGATAAGATTTTAGTTCAAAAAGACCTTAAAGACGACGCTAGTAAAAGACTTATAAATATTATTAAAGCAAATAAGGTTAAAGTTCAACTTGTTGACAAGTACATAATTGAAAAGGAAAGTGAAAGCAAAAGACATCAAGGTTTTATTGCGTACACTTCTGACTATAAGTATTTTGACATTGAAGACGTTATTGTTTCAGCGCAAGATAAAGACGGATTTATAGTCGTTCTTAACGAAGTTTTAGACCCGCATAATTTAGGTAGCATTATTAGGGTATGTGAGTGCGCTGGCGTTGACGGAATAGTAATTGCTAAAGATAGAAGTGCATCTGTAAACGATACGGTTATGAGAATTTCTCAAGGGGCGCTTAATCATATTAAGGTTGCAAGGGTAACAAACATTAACGTTGCTATTAACAAACTTAAAGATAATGGTTACTGGGTTTACGGCGCTGAAGCAAATGGCGAAGAAATATATTCCGCAAATCTAAAAGGTAAACTTTGCTTAGTTATTGGTGGCGAAGATAGTGGTGTTAAAAGATTAACTAAAGAAAAATGCGACGGAATTGTATCAATACCTATGTTTGGCAAAATAAATTCTTTAAACGCGTCGGTGGCATGTGGTATTGCAGTTTACGAAGCCGTTAGACAGAGGAATAAATGTTAGTAAATAAATTTGACACGCTTTCAGATAACGAATTAGTTGCGCTAGCAAAAACTGATGCCGAAGCACTTGACGCTGTTTTTGCTCGTTACAAAAAAATGCTCGTTTCAATTGGTCGTTCGTATTTTCTTGTGAGTGGTGATAACGACGACGTTATGCAAGAAGGGATGATAGGTCTTTTTAAGGCTATAAATACCTTCAATGATGAATACGTTTTTTCGTCTTACGCATATCGTTGTATAAAAAATTCAATACTTACGGCAATAAAAAGGGCAAATACTGATAAGAATAAACCGCTTATAAATTATATTTCATTATCGGGTAGTGATGACGACGATATTGATAAAATGTTTATTCTAAAAGACCTAAATTATAATCCCGAAACTACCGTAATAAATAAAGAAAACGAAAAAGAATTAAAAGAAAAAATTTTAACTAATTTGACTTCGCTTGAAAAAAACGTGCTTGCTAAATTCTTGGACGGATATTCATACGAAGATATAGCAAAAGACCTAAATAAAGACAAAAAATCGGTTGATAACGCTATTCAAAGGATAAGAAAGAAAATATCTAACATTAGAACTTAGAAAAATTAAAGGAAAGATTATGGCATATTTAGCGCTATACAGAAAATATCGTCCAACAACTTTTGATGGTATTATCGGACAAGACCACATAGTAAGAACTCTTACCAACCAAATTGAAACTGGAAGGCTTGGCCACGCGTATTTGTTTACTGGTACGCGCGGTACTGGTAAGACTTCTACTGCAAAAATATTTGCAAAAGCAATAAACTGCACGTCGCCTGTTAATGGTTCGCCGTGTGAAAAATGTGAATCTTGCAAAGCGCTTTCACATCCATCAAACATTGACGTTATTGAAATTGACGCTGCATCAAATAACGGCGTAAATGAAATTAGGGAACTTCGCGAAAACGTTCAATTCCCGCCTGTTAGTTGTAGATATAAAGTATATATTATTGACGAAGTGCATATGCTTACTGGCCCTGCATTTAACGCACTATTAAAAACGCTTGAAGAACCACCTAAACATGCAGTGTTTATTCTTGCTACTACTGAAGTGCATAAAATTCCCGCGACCATACTTTCACGCTGTATGCGTTTTGATTTTAGGCTTGTATCTACTGATAAGATTGTAGAACTTATATCTAATATTTTTGACGAACAATGCAAAAAGTATGAACCCGAAGCAGTTATGGCTATAGCGAAAGCGGGCGAAGGTAGTATTAGAGACGCGCTTTCAGTAGCAGATACCGCATTTTCGTATAATGATGGTGCTTTAACTTATAATGACGTTATGGAGATTTTAGGTTCTACTAACGCCGATTTATTATATCAATTTATTACGTACGTGTTTACGGGAAATCACGGTGGGGTTTTAAAAATACTAAATACTTTCTCTACGCTTGGTAAAAGTATGGGCGTTTTAATTAAAGACGTTACTGCACTTTTAAGAGATATTATTGTTATTCAAACGTGCAAAGACGCTAAAGCAATTTTATCAATACCCGAACAAAATTATAATAAAATGAAAGAACTTGCTGAACTTACTAACTCTAGTAGGGTACTTAGAATTATGCAGATTTTTTCTTCGGCTGAAAGTGAAGTTAGATATACAAATCACCCAAGGGTTGTCGTTGAAACCGCATCGTTAAAAGCAACTATGCCAGAAACTGATTACAATATTGACGCGTTGCTTGCTAGGATTAAGACTTTAGAAGATAAAATTGCAAGCGGTATATATACACCAATTCAAAAACCTATAGAAATTGCAAAAGAAAAGGTAGAAGAAGTTAAAGTTGAACCTAAAGTTACTGCGGTTGAAAAGCAACCAATAAGTAATTTTACCCCAAATGAAATTAAAGGTAAATTATTATCCGGACTTCGCGAAATAAAAAGTGAAATGCTTTGGAACGTTGTTCAAGGCGTGGAAGTAACGCTTGAAAATAATTTTATTAAACTTATTACGACAAATGATACTGATTTATCAGTACTAAATCGCGAAGAAAATCTTGAAAAATTAAATATGGCGTTAACAGATTATTATTTTACAGGAATAGAAGTTACGCTTTTCGGTGGAAAAAAACAACTTGAAAAAATTGAAGATGCAACCGAAAAATTAAAAAAGATTTTCGGCGACGATATAGTTATTGTTAAAAAATAAATTTTCTATAAATTAAGGAGAATAATTATGGCAGGATATAGAGGCGGTTTCGGTGGCTTTGGCGGTGGTTTCGGCGGTGGCGGAAATCAAATGCAAAACCTCATGAAACAAGCGCAAAAAATGCAAGAAGAAATGCAAAAAGCGCAAGCAGAACTTGAAGAAACTGAAGTTGAAGGCGTTAGCGGTGGTGGTCTTGTAAAAGTTACTATGACCGCAAAAAAAGTTGTTACAGGCGTAAATATTGATCCGAACGCTATTGATATGGACGATTTAACTATGCTTGAAGACTTACTTATTGCAGCCCTTAACGACGGTTATGAAAAAGCTGACGAAGTTTATACTGAAAAAATGGGTATGTTCGGCGGTTTAGGAATTTAAGATGAAAGTATTTATTGAACCGATAGGTAAACTAATAAATGAATTTTCAAAATTACCCGGTGTCGGTGCTAAAACTGCGCAAAGATTCGCGTATAAAGTTATAAAAATGTCCAAAGAAGATGCCGAAAATTTTGCAAAAGCAATAATTGACGCTAAAAACAAGGTTAATTATTGCAAAATTTGTGGTAATTTTTCTGAAGGCGAAATTTGTGACGTTTGTAAGATGCGTTCGGCGCAAACTATTTGTGTGGTTAAAGAGCCTAAAGACGTTGTTGCTATTGAAAAACTTAATGAGTTTAACGGAGTTTACCACGTTTTACATGGCACTATTTCGCCACTTGACGGAATAGGTCCTGACGACATAAATATTAAAGGCTTGCTTAAAAGAATATCTGAAGGCGAAGTAACTGAAGTAATACTAGCGACTAACCCTGACGTTGAAGGTGAGGCTACTGCTATGTATATTTCTAATCTTTTGAAACCTTTAGGTATTAAAGTAACTAGACTTGCTCATGGTATTCCTATCGGAACGGAACTAGAATATGCTGACGAAATTAGTCTTGCAAGAGCGTTTGTTGATAGGAAAATAATTTAGGTAAAATTATGAATATTTCTGTTTTAGGTTGTGGAAGATGGGGCTCTTTTATTAGTTGGTATCTTGCAAACCACAATCACAACGTAATAGAATGGGGGCGTGAAGATAGCCCGTCGTTTAAGGTCTTAAAAGAAACAGGTAAAAACGAATACGTTTATTTAAGCGATAAAATAACTTTAACATCTGATTTAGAAAAGGCACTAAATTCAAGCGAAGTAATTATTATTTCAATTTCTTCTCAACAATTACGTTCTTTTATGGAACGGGTTACAAAGTTTGACGTAAAAGATAAAATATTCGTTCTTTGTATGAAAGGTGTTGAAGAAAATACAGGAAAAAGACTTTCAGAAGTTTTAATTGATGCTGGTATTTCTTCGGATAAAATTGCCGTATGGGTAGGACCGGGTCATATTCAAGCGTTTACTAGTGGATTACCTAACTGTATGGTTATTGATTCAACAAATAAAGAATTAGTTAAGTATTTGTGTGATAACCTTAGAAGTGAATTAATTCGTTTTTATTATGGTGACGATTTAATCGGCAGTGAAATAGGTGCCGCTGCAAAAAACGTTATGGGTATTGCTGCAGGTATGCTTGATGGCGGTGGATATTCAACATTAAAAGGACCACTTATGGCACGTGGTGCTAGGGAAGTTTCTAGACTTATTAAAGCAATGGGCGGTAATGAACTTTCGGCTTATGGACTATGCCATTTAGGCGACTACGAAACAACGCTTTTTTCTGAATATTCTAACAATAAAAAATTCGGCGAAGCGTTTGTAAAGAATAAACCTTTTACAAAACTTGCCGAAGGTGCTATTACGTCAAAATCACTTAAATTTTTAGGCGAAAAGTACGGGGTAGATTTACCTATAACTAACGCCGTTTACTCAATTTTATACGAAAATAAAGAACCTATGGATGTATTTCTTTCAGTTTTCTCTAGAAGTACTAGAAAAGAATTTTAATACATTATATAAAAAACTCCACGACTAATCGTGGAGTTTTTATTATGTTTATTTTTAGGATTTTTTGACTCTTTTAGCAAATACTTCATATTTAAGTATTGAAACAATGTTTGAGGTGAGTTCAATTCCGTATGATAGTGTAGCGAATATAGGTGCACCAATAATCCAGTTATACGCAATAGAAAGACCATTGGGGATAAGTAATATGTAGCGCATTAGTGTTAAATTTTCTAATCCTAAATGAGAAAGTGTAAAAGCATAGTGCAACAACGTATAAAACGTCCCAAACGGTAGCATTTTGAAATATAATAATATTCAAAATGACAAAATTTAATATTGAAAGACCACTAAATAGGTAGGCAAAACCAACAGGGGCGTCTTTATTATTTTTCTCATACCAGAAAAAAGTGCAAGCCCTAGAAAAACCTATCACCTGTGATATCATTGGTAAAAATTCAACGGTAAAGAAATATGAAAGTACTAAAAAAACCATACCACTTGCTTGCATTGTAAGATATAGAGTTTTCTTTTTTGAAAAATAACTTAATCCGATAAGCGACATTGCAATAAAACTTGCAATTAGTGATAATGTGTAATTATACATATTTAACCTTTAACATTTGTTTTCAAAATAAAAACCTAAATTAAATTCAATTTAATTTAGGTTTTGGTGGAAGGAGGTGGATTCGAACCACCGAAGTCACTGACGACAGATTTACAGTCTGTTCCCTTTGGCCACTCGGGAACCCTTCCGTTTTATTAAATTTTGGAGCTGGTGACTGGAATCGAACCCGCAACCTGCTGATTACAAATCAGCTGCTCTGCCAGTTGAGCTACACCAGCGAAAACCAGCGTTTAAATAAATTTTGGTGCCTCGGGGCGGAATCGAACCACCGACACAGGGATTTTCAGTCCCTTGCTCTACCGACTGAGCTACCGAGGCATTTAATTTTTTTAGATAAATGCTTGCGACAAGGCAAGCATTTATCTTATTTTGGCGACCCGGAAGGGGCTCGAACCCTCGACCTCCAGCGTGACAGGCTGGCGTACTAACCATCTGTACTACCGGGCCAAATATTGATGTTGGTAAACAACTTTAGTGGTGGGCCTTCACGGACTCGAACCGCGGACCAATCGGTTATGAGCCGACCGCTCTAACCTACTGAGCTAAAGGCCCCAATATACGTTAGTGAATTCTTTGGTCGGGGTGAAGAGACTCGAACTCCCGACCCCATGGTCCCAAACCACGTGCGCTACCAACTGCGCTACACCCCGTTAATTCACGACGCCTATTTATATTATAATAAAACGAAAGAATTGTCAACAAAAATTAGGTTTTTTTTCAAAATATTTTTGAAAATTTTTTATAGGGGAGAAATTGACAAAAAATCTTATCATAATTGTTAAAACGACATTTAGCGTTTGAATTTTTATGTTAAAGTTTTATTAACGCTTTTTAAGGAGTAATTATGGAAATTAAGTTTAGAAAAACTCAGTCATCATTAAGCATTTATATATATGGCGAACTTGATGAATATACGGCGTCTAATGCAAAAGTACTTTTAGATAAAGTTTTGAGTGATAATTATAATACGTCAAAAGTAATTTTTGATTTATCTGGACTTTCCTTTATGGATAGTACGGGTATAGGACTTTTAATAGGTAGATATAAAAAACTTAAGAATATGAATATTCCGTCCTATATATCGGGCGCATCACTTTCTACCGAAAAGGTAATAGAACTAGCAGGGCTTTATTCAATAATGCCCAAGTGCTAAATAGGAGTTGTTATGGAAAATAAAATTAAATTAACTTTTTATTCTATATCGCAAAATGAATCATTTGCAAGGTCAGTTGCAGGTCTTTTTGCTTTAAGGCTTAACCCAAGTTTATCTGATTTAAGCGATATTAAAACTGCAGTTAGCGAAGCGGTTACAAATGCGATTGTACACGCTTATCCTAATAAAGTAGGCGAAATTACTATGGAATGCGAGATTGTGGAAAGTTCACTACATATAAATATTTTTGATAAGGGTATCGGTATTGAAAATCTTGATATGGCGCTAGAACCTTTTTATACGACAAAGGAAAATGAAGAACGCTCTGGTATGGGATTTACCATTATGAAAAGTTTTATGACGAGCGTAAGCGTTGAATCTGAAAAGGGTAAAGGCACTAAAATTTATATGGTAAAAAATATTATAACCGAAACCAATGCGTGATTATGCTAAGTCAAGAACTAACGCTTGATTACATAAGAAAAGCAAAAAATGGAGATGATAACGCTAAAGAAGAACTTGTAAAAAATAACGTACCGCTAATTAAGAGTATAATAAATAGGTTTAAGGGCAAAGGCGTTGAATACGACGACCTATATCAAATAGGCTGTATAGGCTTTCTAAAAGCAATTTCTAATTTTGACGAAAGTTTTAACGTAAAATTTTCTACCTATTCAGTTCCCATGATTATAGGTGAAGTAAAACGTTATATGCGTGATAATGGTGCGATTAAAGTTTCTAGGTCAATAAAAATTTTGGCTAATAAAATAAACAAATATATAGATGCGTATTCGCTTGCAAATTCTATTGCGCCAACTATTGAACATATTGCAGAAAAATTTAGCGTTACCCCAGACGAAGTTACAATCGCTTTAGATAGTGCAAAATTACCGCTTTCACTTTATGATAAATTTGATGATGACGATGATGCGCCCGAACTGATGGATAAACTTTCTTACGGGGATACCGAAGAAAAACTAGTAGATAAAATTCATTTACTAAACATTATAAGTAGTTTAACTGAAAGGGAGAAGAAAATATTAGTTCTAAGGTATTTTAGAGATAAAACTCAAGGCGAAATTGCTAAAAATTTAGGCGTTTCTCAAGTCCAAATAAGTAGACTTGAAACTAAAATTATAGATAAAATAAGGGTAAAATATTAAAAGAGCAGTAGATTTTACTGCTCTTTTTTTATATCTTTAATTGAATTTCGCCTTATAAATATTGTATTAATTAAAATGTCGCTATTTCTTAAAAGTTTGGGATTTTCTATTTTTTTAATAATTGATTCGCTGATTATTTTAGATGCTTCCTTAATATTTGTTCTAATACTAGAAAGTGATATTTTTTCATTTGAAGATATGGATATATCGTCATATCCCACAATTGAAAAGTCATCAGGAACTGCATAGCCGTGTTCATTAAGATATTTTATTGCGCCTATTGCAATATAATCGTATGCGGTAATAATTGCCGTAGGTTTATTTTCGTTTTTAATAATCTTTTTTATTGCTGAATATCCTGCTTCTTCAAATCGCGAACTAGAAATGGTAATAAGTGATTCGTCAATATTTAGGTTGTAAAATTTAAGTGCGCTTCTAAATATATTTGCCCTTGAAATTGCAAGATTTTCACCAATAAAAGCAATTGTTTTATGCCCAAAATTTTTAAGTGTTTTTACGGATTCAAAAAGACCTTTTTTATAGTCAACTATAACATTATCACAATACTGACTTTTTCTTCCAGACCAGGTTGATATAGGTATATCGTATTTTCCGATAAGTGTTCTATTTGATATTAAAATTATGCCGTCAGCACGTTTATTAGTGGTGTAATAATCAAGCAATTTTTTTTCAGTTTGAGTACTAAAATTTGTAGTTGCAATAGCAGTTAGGGCATTTAATTTTTTTAGTTCATTTATAAGCAATGTAACTATATTTGAATAGTATTCGCTTATAATTTCGGGCACGATAATTACTATGTTTTTAGTTTTGTTATTTTTGCTTAAAAACTTACTGTAAACCCCGTGCTTTTTTGCTATTTCAAATATCTTATTTTTTGTTTCATCGCTTATTTCTGCGCTTCCCGAAAATGCTTTTGATATTGTCGCAACCGAATAGCCTGATAATTTTGCCAAATCTTTTTGTTTCATATTTTAATTATATAATATACCCTTAAATTTCACAAAGAAATTTTACGAAATTTTATAAATAATTTCGTAAAATTTATATTGAAGTGAGCAAAAATTTATATTATAATAATATAAAATCACAAAAAGGAGTTTTTATGATTAAAATTGCATTTGCAGGATTTGGCGAAGTAAATACGCCTTTAGAAGTTATAGAATGAAAATGTAAAAATGCGCTTGAAAGTCTAAAAAAAGATGACGTAGAGATTTTTCCATTTTATCCTATAAGAGATGATTATGAAGAAGTAGCAATAAACAATGCAATAAATTATTTTTCGGATAAAGATTTTGACGTTTTAGTTTTATGTGTTGCCGGTTGGATTCCCACACACGCAATAATTAAGGTCGCTGATAAATTTAGGCATAAACCAGTTGTTTTGTGGGGGCTTTGTGGTTGGTATGAAGATGGCAGACTTGTAACTACCGCTGACCAAGCGGGTACAAGTTCTGCAAGAAAAACACTATATGATTTAGGTTATAATTTTAAGTTCCTTTACGATATAGTAGGACTTCCTTCAAAAGCAAATGAAGTTTTAAGTTATGCAAAATGCGTTAGCGTAATTAATGACATTAGGAAAACGAAAATAGGACAACTTGGTTATCGCGATATGCAATTATATGGCACTCTTGTTGACGGCGTTTCAGCAAAAAAAGAATTTGGCGTAGAATTTGAGTGTTTTGAAATGCTTGAAGTCGTTCAACGTGCAGAAAAAATTAGCGAAATAGACGTTGATGACGTTATAAATAACCGCATTATGAAATGGAACTTTATTAAAGAACCAAATAAAGATGCAGTTATTAAAACCGCTAAATACTATCTTGCTCTTAAGCAAATAATTGCTGAAAGAGATTATAAGGCGGTTTCTCTTAAAGACGTTGATGGGTTTAAGAAATTATTAGGTTTTCCGCCTGCGCCAATATTTACACTTTTTGCTGAAGATGGGCTTTGCACCACACCTGAAAACGATTGTTTAGGAAATCTAACCCAAACTATAATTAAAGGTTTAACGGGGCAAATAGGGGCTTATTTAGAGTTTTATGAGTTCTTTTCGGACGGCGTTTTAGCAGGTGTTCCCGACTATGTTCCAAACGAAATAGTTGATGGCGAAACAACAATACTTCCCGCATCTTTTGGCGAACTTTCACAAGGTTTACTTAACGTTTCAAAAGTTAAAACAGGGGTACTTACTATGTGCCGTTTAGCAGTTTTAGATGGAAAATATGTTATGCATATAGTTAAAGGTGAAGGCGTTACTCCTGAAAGTTGGGAAGAGTGCGGGTGGGACAAACCTGCACCACAATTGCCAAGTTTAAGAATTATTCTTGAGGACGTAGAAAAATTCACACAAAACGTTATGTGCCAACATTATATTATTAGTTATGGCGACAATACAAAAGTTATCAAAGAATTTTGTAAATTATTAAATATTGAGGTTTTATAGGTGAAATTATGAATTTATACAGTTTTATGAGATTTCCTGGGTTTAAGAAAAAAGCACTTACGTTAAGTTATGACGACGGCGTTATTTTTGACGAAAGATTGATGGCTATTATGGACGCTAACGGACTTAAAGGTACGTTTAATATAAATAGTGAACTTTTTGCACCTGAAGACAAAGCGCCTGGTACAAGACGTTTAAGTAAAAGCGAAGCGTATAAACTTTACGCTAACTCAGGGCACGAAATTGCTATCCATGGCGCAAGACATTTTTCTTTAGGAGAATATTCTTCGGATACGGGCGCTAATGATATTTTAATTGATAGGCTTAATTTGGAAAAAATGTTTGGAAAAATTATTAAAGGTATGGCATATGCTAACGGCAGTTATAATGATGATGTTTGCGCAATGCTTAATACTTGTGGCGTAAAATACGCAAGAACAACTATTACTACTGAAAAATTTAATATTCCTACTAATTGGCTTAAACTTGAAACAACTTGCCACCACAATAATCCAAGACTTATGCAACTTCTTGATGAATTTTTGGAAGATAAATATGCAAAAAGTATTTTCAGTACTGTAAATGCTCCAAAACTATTTTATCTTTGGGGTCATAGTTACGAATTTAATGATAAAAACAACTGGGAAGTTATTGAAGAATTTGCTAAAAAAGCAGGCAACCGCGATGACGTGTATTATGCTACTAACATAGAACTATATGAATATATAAAGGCGTTTGAACGTTTAGAGTTTTCTCTTGATATGAAACGTGTTTATAATCCTAGTGCTTTAGACGTATATATTGATTATTATGGTGAAGAAGGTCATAAATACGTTGTTCCCGCTGGTAAGGAGATTGAGTTGTGCCTAAAATAGAAGAAAAAAAGATAAAAATAGGTTGGGCTGAAGTTGATATTACGCCGAAAAGCAAAATAGGTCTTGCGGGGCAATTTTACGAAAGAATTACAGACGTTATAGAAAGTCCTTTATCGGTAACCGCATTTGCTATTGATAGCGGAGATGAACAAATGGTTATTTGTTCTACTGATACTATCTGTGTATCACATAACTTAAATATGCTCGTAAAAGAAAAATTAAATGGCAAATTGCCCTTTTCTACGGACAAAATTATATTAAATTCAATTCACTCACATACTTCTTACGTTTATGATAGACGTTCTCGTTTATCAGGCAATTCTTTTTCATACTTAAAACAAGTTCTTCCTAAAGATATGGAATATACAGCGCTCGTATCTAACGAAGATTGTGTGAAACCTGAAGTTGCGCTTGAGTTTTTGGCTAATAGCATTTGCAAGGCAATTCTTTCCGCTTGGGAAAATCGTGATGATGCCTATTATCAATTCGCGTTCGGTAGGGCTGTTGTTGGTATGTGTAGGCGTGTTTGTTATGACGACGGAACTGCTAAAATGTGGGGAGAAACTAATCACGCTAATTTTGACGCGCTTGAAGGCGGAAATGATTCGGGTATAGAACTTATTTACGTTTACGATAAAGATAAAAATCTTAATGGCATTGTTGCAAATATTGCTTGCCCTGCACAAGTTGTTGAACAAAGAAGTTTTGTTTCATCTGATTATTGGGGAAAAGTAAAGGAATATTTAAGAAAACACTTCGGTAAAAATATTTTCCTTTTAGCACTTTGTTCGGCTGCAGGAGACCAATGTCCTAGGGATTTAATTCGTTGGGTTGAACCCGAAACACCGATTGACGACCCTAA
>JAZOST010000037.1:0-10270 GCA_045657285.1 Christensenellaceae bacterium | reverse complement strand
CATAAAAAAATCTCCTAAAAAGAATTTTTAGAGAGACCGATAAAATTTTGCACCCTTAAAAAACTAAAAGTGCTAGATAATAGCGGACGCGCAAAAGTACCGCAGGTTACCCTTTCGTTTGCAAACGACATCCCATTTTGCAACACTTTACGCACTTTTGCTACTCTATTTTTTTATTATCATATAATACGCGCCACAAAAAGTCAAGCAATCTAGCATAAAAACACTTATAACAACCATACTTTTAGCGTGGCTGTTATTTTTTTAAGAACTTTAATAATTTTTAGTGTTTTGCTATTTGTTATAAGGTTTATGGGCAAGCGTCAAATAGGCGAAATGCAACCTTTTGAATTTATAGTTACGCTAATTATCGCTGACCTTGCTTGTATTCCTATGGCGGACGTCTCTATACCGCTTATTTACGGATTAGTTGCCGTACTTACCCTATTCGTCTTGCACCAAGCAACTTATCTTTTAGAGCAGTCCGGCTCTTTTCTAAAACGCTTAATTTCAGGAAAACCTAGTGTAGTTATAAATAAAAACGGCGTTGACCTTAAAGAACTAAAGAAGAACAACCTTGGTGTTGACGACCTTATTGAGTCTATGCGCTCTTTAGGTTACTTTTCTTTTGACGACCTTGACTACGCTATTTTTGAGTCAAACGGTAAACTTTCGCCCTTTGAAAATCAGTCTAAAAATGAAGAAAAAGGTTCGCTACCTATCGTTTTAATAAACAACAAGAAATTCGTGGCGAAGAATTTAGAAATAATAAAGTCTAACGAAAAAGAATTTACTAAGTTCTTAAAAAACTCTAATTGTGCGCTTAAAGACGTTGAAATTCTTACTATTGACGGAAACGGCAGAGTATATCTTAAAGCAAAAAACAAAAAATACCAAATTCTTTCCTTTACGCATGCGGAAGGTGTAAAATGGTAAAATCTTTCGTTTCAATGCTAGTAGTATCTCTAATAATCTTTTTTTCGGCGCTTGGCGAAACGTATTTTATAAAAAAACAATTTAGCGATTTTAATGGCGTTTTAGAAGTCCTTTACTCTAAAATTGATGATGAAACGGCCGTTCAAGAAGACGTTTATGCTGTGCAAGACAACTGGATAAACCGAAAAAGATTTTTGCACGTGTTTATTCCGCATAACGAAATAAAAGAAATTGACCTTTGGCTAGCAGAATCCGCAACGTTAGTTCGCGATAAAGAGTGGAACGACGCGATTTCAAAACTTGAAGTGTTAATTGAACTTTGCGAACAAATACCTAAAACTTTTATAGTGAGTTTTGATAACGTTCTTTAGCGTGATTTATTGACATAAGCCTAGCATAGTGATAAAATATTTTTAAGGTGAATTATGTTAGGATTTAAAAACGTTAAAGCATATATTGAAGGAAAAGGCGTTATCACTACTGATATAGCAGTTGAAAACGGCTTAATTTCACGCGCGAAAAAAAGTAAAATAACGGAAACCTTTCCCTACGCAGAAGGTCAAATAGTTGTTCCTGGATTTATTGATAAACATATTCACGGAGCAAATGGCGCAGACGCAATGGACGCTAAAATAGAAAACCTTTCAGTTACGGCAAACGCTATTACAAAGGAAGGCACTACCGCGTTTTTAGCGACCACCATGACGCAAGATAAATCTTTGATAATATCTTCCCTTTCCGCATTAAAAGAATATATTGAAAAAGAAAGCACGGGCGCAACTTTACTTGGTGCACACCTAGAAGGTCCGTTTATTAGTAAAAAGCATATAGGGGCACAACCCGAAGAATATATTTCCGTCCCAAGCGTAGAATTATTTGATGAATTTTTATCGGCAAGTGGAAATAATATTAAAACGGTTACCTTATCCCCAGAAACTGACGGCGCTACCGAACTCATAAAATATCTCAAAGAAAAAGGTATAGTCATAAGTGCAGGGCACACGGACGCTAGTTACGACGAAATTGAAAAAGCAACTAAAGACGGGCTAACTTCTATCACCCACACGTTTAACGCTCAAAAAGGAATACATCATAGAGATATAGGCACGGCAGGTGCAGGCTTACTGCTTGATGAACTTTACACCGAAATTATTTGCGACCTAATTCATCTTTCCGCCCCCGCTATCAAGTTAGTTCTCAAATGTAAACCAAAAGATAAAATTATTTTAATAACCGACTCTATGCGAGCAAAATACCTTCCCGAAGGCGAAAGCGAACTTGGTGGTCAAAAAGTAATAGTTAGTGGTAACAGCGCGCGATTAGAAAATGGCGCACTAGCAGGTAGCATATTAAAAATGAACGACGCTATTAGAAATTTAGTTTGCGTATTAGGTGTTCCCTTTACTACCGCTATTGACTTTGCAACTATAAACCCTGCTAAAAACCTTGGCATTGATAGCAAAATGGGTTCTATCGCGGTTGGAAAACGCGCAAACTTCACCGTTTTAGATAAAGACTTTAACGTATGCACAGTTATCGTGGACGGAAAAGTGGTATATAAAGCATAAAAACAATTTAAAATACAAAAAGCGTATGCTAAAAGCATACGCTTTAATTTTTGCCTAACAAAAATTAGTCGTTCTTTTGTTTTTTAGCCATATCAACTACTTGAGTTCCCTTGTAGTAGCCACATTTGGGGCAAACTTTGTGAGAAGCAATAAGTTCGTGACATTGTGGGCATTCCGAAAGGTTCGGAGCGCTTATTTTCCATTGAGCAAATCTTGTGTTAGTTCTTTGTTTTGAAGTTTTGCTTTGTTGTACTGCCATTTTTCTATACCATCCTATTCGTTTTTACATTTACAATCTTCGTCGTTAAGATTTACCCCGCACCCTAAACAAATACCTTTGCAATCTTCACTGCATAAAAAGTTTATAGGCATATTTAGAATTACAGTGTCTTCTACAATCTTATCAAGCGAAATTTTATCGTTTACTACCTTGACCATTTCGCTTTGGTCGTCGCACTCAAAAGCGATTTCCGCAGAGTACGAATTTTCCGTTTGCTTTAAGCACCTAGTACATTCGCCTGAAAGGGTGAAAACAATTTCACACTCAATATAGGCGCTATGTTTTCCCGTTAAGGAAACGTTGCCGTTTACCTTTATAGGCATTTTAACTTGTACTTCAGGAAGCGTTGAAAGAACTTCACCAGTTTCATATTCAAAATAAAAACTTTGTTCTTCAATGCCTGCTTTTTTAAGTTCAAAAAGGTCAATAATCATATTACACCATTTAAGTAGCCTAACAAGTATATAACATTTAAAAATGCTTGTCAACGATTTTGAATACTTTTCCGCCTAAAAATCCCCCGATTTTTCGGGTATTTTGTTATGGGGCTAATTATTTACCTTGGGTTAAAGCCTTGGTTTCCCTTGCGATAGAAAGTTCTTCGTTGGTGGGAAGAACGATAATTTTAACTTTAGAATCATCAGCGTTAATGTAGCCGATACCACTATCGTAAGTTTCGTTCTTTTCGTTATCAAATTTAGCACCGCAGAATTCCATATTTTCCATAACTAAACGACGGATTCTGGGAGAGTGTTCACCGATACCACCGGTAAATACAACAGCGTCAACACCGCCAAGAACGGCAATATAACTACCAACGTATTTTCTAACTCTATATGCAAGCATTTCAAGAGCAAGTAGTGCCCTTTCATTGCCTTCAGCGGTTGCTGCTTCAAGGTCGCGAAGGTCACTTGAAATTCCACTAACGCCAAGTACACCGCACTTTTTGTTTAAGTAGTTAACAACTTCTGCTGAAGTTAGATTAAGTTTTTCTCTTAAATAATCAACTGCAGCGGGGTCAATGTCACCACTACGCGTGCCCATTACTAAACCTTCAAGCGGAGTAAAGCCCATTGAAGTATCTTGGCACTTGCCGTCTTTAACTGCAGAGATTGAAGAACCGTTACCTAAGTGGCAAATAACCATTTTTGCATCTTTACCAACGAGTTTTGCGGTTTCTTCGCTAACGAATTTGTGTGAAGTGCCATGGAAGCCGTACTTTCTAATTTTATATTCGTCGTAAACTTCGTAAGGAATACCATACATATATGCTTTTGCAGGCATAGTTGAGTGGAAAGTAGTATCAAACACCGCTACCATAGGTACGCCGGGCATAACTTCCATACAACTCTTGATACAAGCAATGTTACCGGGCATATGTAAAGGTCCAAATACTGCGTTCTTTTCGCAGATTTTAATAACTTCTTCATCAATAACTACTGATTCTTTGAAGTCTTCTGCAGAGTGAAGAACCCTATGACCTACTGCGCTAATTTCGTTAATGTTTTTGAGCGCGCCTTTTTCTTCGTCAAGCATTGCTGCTAAAACTAATTGCATTGCTTCTTTGTGTGAAGGCATATCTTGTTTAATAAGCGTTTCTTTGCCGTCAGCGGTTTTTTGTGTTAATTGACCACCCGTGAAAGTAATTCTTTCGCATAAACCTTTTAAGATTACGCTTTCATTAGTCATATCAATAAGTTGATATTTGAGAGATGAACTACCTGCGTTAATAACTAAAATTTTCATTTATATTTCCTCACTTTATTATTTTGCTTGAAGCGCGGTTATAGCGATAACTGCGATAATTTCTTCGGTGTCGCAACCCCTTGATAAGTCGTTAATGGGTTTTGCAAAACCTTGGCATACAGGACCTAAAGCCATGTATCCACCAAAACGTTGTGCAATTTTGTAACCGATATTACCAGCATTGATGTTGGGGAATACGAATACGTTTGCATTACCTGCAACCTTTGAATCGGGTGCTTTTAACTTGCCAACCTCGGGTGCAACTGCTGCGTCAAATTGGAATTCGCCGTCTAAGATAAGGTCAGGTGCTTTTTCTTTAGCAATAGCGGTTGCTTCTTGCATTTTGGGAACTGACTTAAAGAACTTGTCGTCGTTGCCAGAACCTTTGGTTGAGAAAGAAAGCATTGCAACCCTTGGCTCAATACCAGCAATATTTTTAGCCGTTTCTGCTGAAGAAATAGCAATGTCTGCAATTTGGTTAGCGTCTGGTTCAATATTGATAGCGCAGTCAGCAAATACTGCAACGCCGTCTGGGTTATATTTATTTTCGCCTTCTGGAGCAATCATAACGAAACTGCTTGATACGGTGTTGATTCCGGGAGCGGTCTTAATAACTTGAAGACCGGGACGGAGCGTATTAGCAGTTGAGTGGCAAGCGCCTGAAACTAAGCCGTCAACGTCGCCGTTTTTAAGCATTAACGCTGCGTACATAGTGTAATCTTTAAGAATAGATTCTTTCGCTTCTTCTACGGTAGCGTATTCGGGATTGCCGGTTTTTTTGTTGATTTTACCTGCGCGAAGGTCAAAAAGAATTTTTGCGTAAACCATATTGTTTGCGTCGGTTTTAGGATTGATAACGTTTACACCAGTTAAATCAACGCCAGGGTTTTTAGCATTTATTTCTTCAATATCACCAAGAAGGGTGATTTTTGCAAGGCCTTCTTTAGTTGCTTTAGCGGCTGCTAAAACTACCCTTGAATCTTCGCCTTCGGGAAGAATTATGTTTTTAGAAAGTTTGCTTGCTTCATTTTTGATTTTTTCTAAAACTGTTGCCATAATTTTAATTACTCCTAAAAAATTTTTAAGTATAGTTTGTCTTTTCATCTAAAATGATGTAAAATAATATTTGACTGATATATTTTACAACATTTATTTAAAAAAGTAAATAAATAGATAGAGGTTTTTTAATTTTTATGAAAATTTGCGCATGTATTGCTGAATATAACCCCTTTCATTTAGGGCACCTAAAGCACCTTGATTATATAAAGACTACTCTTGGCGCTGAAAAACTTATTGTTATAATGAGCGGAAACTTTACCCAACGCGGTGAGCCCGCTATTTTAAGCAAGTTTAAGCGCGCAAGGCAAGCAATTATTGCAGGTGCTGACGCGGTAATTGAACTTCCCACCGTATTCGCTACGGCAAACGCCGAGACGTTTGCTAAAGGCGCGGTAAATATTTTAAACGACCTAAAGATTGAAACAGGGCTTTGCTTTGGCGTTGAAAGTGGAACAAAAGAAGATTATATTTCACTTGCCACCGCCTTAAATAACGAAAGCAAAGAATTTAAGCGCGCCTTAAAAGAGCATTTAGATAAGGGTATATCGCTAGCAAAAGCAAAATTTTTAGCCGTTAAAGAAACGGGCTACGAATTTGACGAAAACTTACTTTCTTCCCCCAACAACATTTTAGGCGTTGAATACACCAAAGCGATTTTAGATAAAAACGCGAGTATTGAAATTTTTCCTATGCTAAGAACGGGAAATCACAACGATACCACTTTCAAAAAAGGCATAACAAGCGCGTCTAGTATTAGAGAAGTGCTAAAAACGGGCAAGATTAAAAAACTTAAGTCCGCCCTTCCCCCCTTCGTATATAAAGAATTAGATGAATATCCCTTCGCATTTGAAAAACTTATTATGGCAAAAGTTTTACTTACACCCGCGGAAGAAATGGCAAAACTTCCCGACTGCACTGAAGGGCTTGAAAACCGCATAAAAGCGCTTTCTAAAGATAACCGCACTCTATCTGACCTTATAGAAAAAGTTTCTACCAAGCGCTACACTATGGCACGCGTTAGAAGAATACTTATTTCTAATCTTTTAGGTATAACAGATGATTTAGTTAAAGACGCGCTTAAAAGTCCGCTATACGCTAAAGTTCTTGCAGTAAATAGTAATTCTAAAGACGTTATTTCGGTACTAGCAGAGAATTCTAAAATTCCTATTATCACTAGAAAAAGCGACGCTAATGCGCTTAAAAGGACGGCGCAAAAATGCTACGAAATTGATACTATCGCTAGCGACGTATATAATCTTATGACAAACGGAAAAGAAAACGAAAACCAAACGCTTTTCGTGTAGGTTTAATTATTCCATTGACTTTTGAATATAGTTTAACTATAATAAATTCATTAAACTAAGGAGATAAAATATGGGTTATTTAACAATCGCCGTTTTAGCACTAACCGCTATATCAATTATATTCGGCATGCTTTTCGGCTTAAAACGTGGTAGAAATCGCGCAATTGCAAGACTTATTTTAATTGTTTTATCAGCAGTTTTAGCATTCTTACTACGTGGCGTTATAGTTGACTTTTTAATGGGTCTTAACATAGGCGAAGGTACTCTTAAAGAAACTTTAGCCGAAGCGCTATCTGGCGGAGAAACGGCTCTTCCTGAATCACTAACCAGTTTAGTGTTTGCGTTAGTAGAACTTATTATAGGTCTTGCTTCTTTCGTTCTATTATTCTTCATTTTAAGATTTATTACTTGGCTTATAATCTTTAACATTTTGAAAAAATTTATCAAAAAAGGCGAAAACAAACACGGCGGTGCGGGTGCACTTATCGGTTTAGTTCAAGGCATTTTAATTGCAATAATTGTTTGGTCACCTCTCACTGGGCTTATAATTCAAGTTGATAAGTTTAGCAAGGTTGAAATGGATGGAAAACCTGTTTTAGAACTTCCCGAAGAAATAGGGCTTTCTGATTATACAAACAGTATTCCTAGTAAAATTTATACTACTACGGGCGGTTGGCTTTTTGATATGCTTACCACCACTACTGATGAAGACGGCAAAAAAGTTTCTGTTTCAACCACCGTTGACGTAGTTACAAACATAGTAGGTATAGCAGATAAAGTTACTGACCTTTCAACTTCAATGGATACTATGACAAGCGAAGAATCTTCTGCTCAAGAAAAAGTTAATGCAATGAAAAACGTTGGTAATGACCTAGTTGCTATCGGCGATACCATTGATAGTCTTGACGACGAAACTAAAGAATTAATCAATGATTTATTAGAAGCCGTTAAAGATATGGCTGGTGAAGAAGGCGAAATGGCTATGTTTGAAGATTTAAATCTTTCTGACCTTAAACTTGCATCTGCAGGTGAGTCGCTAATCGGCATAGCAACTTATATGGAAAAGACAAACCCTGAACTTTCGGGTGAAGGCGAAGTTACCACCGAAGAAGTTAACTCTATCGTTAACGGTCTTGCCGAAAACGTATTTATTTTAGATATGATTAAGGAAGAAGGCACGGTACCCGCTATTCTTCCCGTTGAAAGTGAAGACGCGTCAATGTTTGAATCTGCAATAAACGAATCGCAAATTTCAGATGAAAATAAATTAGCGCTACGCCAATTCTTCGGTTTAATTTAATTTAGAACAAAATGAAAAACACGCTTTAGTTAAAGCGTGTTTTTTTATATTTTAACTTTATACGGCTTACGATTTTCAAAGTAACAATAACTATCAAAGCCAACTTCTTTTATAAGTTTAACGGCTTCAAATAAGCCAACGTTTAATCTACTAGGGGTGTGCGCGTCAGAGCCAATAGTTATCAACTCTCCTCCAAGCGATTTAAACATTTCAAGAAAGTGCTTATCCGGCATAAAAAGGTTTAAGGTGTCAAATTCAGAAGTATTAACTTCTAATGCACCTCCTTTTTTGATATGAGTTCTTAAAAGCGTTTCAAACTTATTGTCGAGTTTTGTTACGTCATAATTATTCCCACTTCTCATAATATATCTTACTGGAAGAGTCAGGTGGCATAAAACGTCAACGTCAGTACTAGTGATGCTTTTTAATAAACCATCAACGTAAAGATTCATAAAATAATCAAGTTCTTTTTTCGTCGCGTTTTTAAAATCGTAATAATACCCAAAGTCTTTAGCACTTTTTAGTTCGGGGATTATATGGTGTGAACATGAAATCATATCAAAAGGTATTGCACTTCTAAGTTCGTTGCCAAGATTGATATTTTCATCTTCTTCGCCAAATTCTCCACCCATAAAAATTTTAATTTTACCTTGATAAATTTCGCGCGCCTTCAAAACGTCTTTATAGCATTTAACAGCCGTTTCAACAATTTTTTCGCTTCCGCTTTTTATAAAGTCGTAATGTTCGGTAACGGCAATTCCATCTAACACGTTAACTGCGCCTTCAACTAATTCAAAAAGCGTACATTTACCATCGTGCGAATAGTTTGTGTGAGTGTGTAAATTATACATAGTAAAGTAATAATAAATTTATTTAAATAAAAAGTCAATAAAAACTGCTAACTATTTTATGAGCGCGGGATTTTGCTACGCTTACGCTACGCAATATTCGCTTTGCTCATATACGGACCAAAGAACCCAATCCGAGCATTAGACACAAAAAAAGAAGCACCCTAATGAAACTGCTAACTATTTTATGAGCGCGGGATACTTCTCCGTTGCGATGGCAACTACGAAGCCCTTGCCCATCAAAGATTGTCCGTCATATGACGGGCGAACCAAGGCGCTCACCCGAAACACTAGATACAAAAAGAAAAACACCCTAATGGGTGATTTTCTTTTTGGAGCTAGTGACGGGATTCGAACCTGCGACCTGCTGATTACGAATCAGCTGCTCTACCGACTGAGCCACACTAGCGGTTCGTTCGCCTTAATATATTAGCATAAAAATTTTTATTTATCAATTCTTTTACCGCAAAAAATTTAAAATAAAAAAATTAGCGGAATGTTTCCGCTAATTTTCTATTTCATTTTTAACCTTTAGTAGTAAAGCCCCTAGAAATAAGCCATTCAACTGATTGATTAAACCAGTATGCAATGTGGCTATTTACTAGGTGCTGTGATGCTTTGCTTGCAGTTGAATCGTTAGCAAGGCTTATACCATGTTCGCCGTTTTCAAAAACGTGGAATTCAAACGGAACGCCGTTTTCAAGGTAATTAGAAGCCATTATGAAACTATTTTGTGGTGGAACGCAAGTATCGGTAGCGGTACACCAAATATATGCGGGAACGCTATTTGGAGTTACCCATTTTTCTAGCGAAATTTTTGCTTCAATTTCTTTATCGCCTTTTGCTAAAACGTTAAAACTACCTTGATGTGCATTTTCGCCCGCTTTAAGAACCGCATAAGAAAGAATTACCGCATTTGGTTTTGCAAGTTTATATTTTTCGCCAAACGTTGCCTTTACAACGTCTGTTTCAGTAAGAACTGCCAAACAACCACAAAGGTGTCCGCCGGCAGAAAAACCTATTGCACCGATATGGTCTACGTCAACGTTATATTTTTCTGCATTTTCTCTAATGTAAATCATAGCCATGCACGCTTCTAAAAGTTGCGTGGGATAGCCTAACGGCATAACTGAATAATTAAGAACGAAAGCGTTAAAGCCGTAAGGTAAGTATGCCAAAGCCAAAGGTTCTTCTTCCCTAAAAGAAACGAATCTATATCCACCGCCGGG
>JAZOST010000036.1:0-9146 GCA_045657285.1 Christensenellaceae bacterium | reverse complement strand
TGCTAACGCCCTATCCCTTCCCGAAAATCCCGAAAAAGCGCTTGACGTAATACTTAATTGTACGCCAAAATATACCGACTTTATGCAAATGCCCACCGTTCGCGGTATGAACGTTATAGGTATGGGTATTGACGTTGACGTGCTTAAACGCTACGAAGCATTAAAAAAGAAAACTAAATTTAAGTACACCACTTGCCTAGTAAAAACTCTTTTTAACTTTGAGTGTACAAATTACAGCGCAAACGTGGACGGCGAAGAAAAGGACTATCACTCTCTAGTAGTTTGCATTGCAAACGGCTATAGATACGGCGGTGGGATTAAAGTTTGCCCCGTGGCTAAAACTGACGACGGAAAACTTAACTTTCTTGCCGTTGACGATATGAGAAAACTTCGCATAATAAAGGCGTTTATAAAACTTAAGAAAGGCAAAATTTTAACAATGCCTGAAGCCGAACACAAAACTGCAGAAGTTGTTAAAATCACCCCGAAAACCGATTACGTAGTAAACGTTGACGGCGAACTTTACGAAAATATTCCGTTTGAAGTTAAAGTAGTTTCCGGCGTGTTAAAAATTTATAGACCTTAAAATTCATTGAGAAAAGGCGTAGCACTGCTACGCCTTTTCCTTGGGAAAATATGATGAAACTTTATTTATTATTATAAACAACGTTTACTCCGTTATGTGAAGGATTGCCATAAACGCCTTGTCCACCGCCGTAAAGTTGGTCAAACACACGAAGAATTTGGTGGTCTTCGCCGTCGTTGTGTACGTGGTTATCGTCAACGACTTCATTGCCGTTAGCATCCGTAGGATGACCGTATCTAGGATTGCTATAAGCGGAATTGCTTACGCCTGCTTGAACTCTTACGTAAGGCCAAGACGTACCTGCGAATTCGCAATATGCGTAGTTAGCCCAATCACTGTAAATAACGGTTACGTTTTCGCACGTGAGTTGCGGAGCGTCCGCAACGGCGCTTCCGTCAACGTCAATCGTTTTATTGGTGTTTCCAATAAGCATACCTGCTCTGCGATAAGCATACCATTGGTACGAAGACGTTACGTCGTTATAAGCATCTATTCTACAGGCAACGGTGCAATCTTTCATTAAAATAGTTGAACTACCACTTGCGCCACCAATAACACCGCCAATAGAATTGTCAAAATCGCCCCATTGCGCTGCAACTGTAGTACTTTCTTCAACCGTACAGTTGATAAATTTTTGGTTTCCGCCTGCCCAGCCAACGATACCGCCTGCGTAATATTGATAATCTGCACACTCTGAATTTCTAACGACTATATTTTCAAAAGTGGTGTCGCCAAAAGACGCTGCGGCAACTACGCCACATATTGCGCTTTCTCCTGATATGCTTGCATTGTCCATTACTAAATTTTTAATATGAGCGTCTTCAACACAACCGAATAAACCTAAACCTAAATCTCCATAATAGTATCCGTTATTTAGAGCCCAAGTGTTTTGATTTAAATTCTTTATAACGTGTCCTTGCCCGTCAAAAGTTCCCTTAAACACTTTTTCTTGCCTATAACTACCTATAGGGTCAAAACAAACTGCTTCACCATTTTCATCAAGAGTTAGCAAATCAACGTCTTCGTTAAGAATAATAGTTTTGCCTTCAAAAGTTACGGGAAGCGTTATTTCGTCTTCTACATTTGCAGGGGTAGGAATTTCCGCACTACCGTCAACGAGCTGTACTAAACCTGCAAGGTCTTGCGCTGTGTTTAAGGTAAAAATTTCGGCTTCGGGATTTTCTAAAAACCACGCGATACTAGCGTTTCCGTCCCAAACTGACGGTTCAGCTGGATAAGTTGCGTCTTGGTCGTAATCACTAGCAAATCCGTCTTCTTCATAAGCGTATTGCGTAGCGTATATCTTAAGGTCAAAGCTTTCGCCAATAGAAATGCCTTGATACTCGTTGCCCACGTCTTCTCTCATTTTAAGCGCGATAGTTGCGTCAACTTCGCCCACCGCTTCGGTTTCGTTTTTAGCCGTAGCGTTTTTAGGAAGAAGTATTCCGTAAACCGCACCGTCGGGGTCTTCAATCATTTCTCTTAAAGTCCCAACGGGAGTTGCGCATTGTAAACTTGCACGATTAACTATTGTAGCACCTAAAATATAATAAACATCAATGACGTCTGCAAGCGCACTCACCGTTCCATTTGGAACAATAACCATTTTATATTTAAATGCTAGACTGCCTTCGTTTGAAATTTTAACGTGTCTTGAAACCACGCAACCTGGTTCAACGTTCCCGTTGCTAAATACTGCGCCGTCGTTAAAGTTCTTCCAAGAATTTTGTTCTTCGGGGTCTAACGCGCCGTCCATCCAATACGCTTTTACGTCTAGCGTACCACTTGCCAAAACGTTCCCTTGCGACGTAGCAGTGTCCGTAAACCAAGCAAAAGTTGTTCCCAATAACGAAGTTGCACTTATACAAACGATTAAAACGTTTAATAAAAGCATTTTCAAACTTTTTGAATTTTTCATTTTCTTTCTCCTATAAACTATTTTATATTTTGATTAAATTGTTTAATTTCTTTAATAACGTTCGTAGGGGTTAGGTTTTGTTTCTTTATCGCCCCTTTTCCCGTCATTAGCGCTTGAACTAACGCTAATGCTCTTTTTTCGCCACGCGCAGACTTAAGTTTTACCGTAAACGGTACTTCGGCGTACGCTTTAGAACTAGAAAAATCTCTTTGGAAATATACGTTACGGTCAAAATTATTTACGTCTAACCCAAAGTGTAGTAAAAGCGTTTTTCCGCGAACACTTGCTTTTGCTAAAGTTTGTCTTCCGCTTCTATAGGAAATACACCTTAAAGAAATTCTTGAACTAACCTTTTTGTAAGATAACATTTCGTTGTGAAAGTTCGCAAAATATTCTTTTACTTCCTTGTCAAGCTTTAGAAATTTTTCTGAAAAAGGTACTTTTTTTACTTTAATTTTCTCTACAGGTTGAACTTCTTCTTGTGTAGGAATCTCTTGCGAAACGGCTAATTCGTTTTCTATTTCCCGTCTTGTTTCTTCGGGTTTAGCAACACAGTTAAATGCTTGTCCGTCTAATAAAACTTTTACCGTAATTAGCACTTCCTGTTTGGTATTTATATTGTCTATTTTTGGAACTTCAGTTTCGGAAATTACACCGCTTTTCGCAATTTGCCTTCTTTCAACAATCTTACCTATTTTAATGCTAAAAAATATTATCACTAATAGCATAGGCGTTAATATGCTTAAAAAGTAACCGCGCGGAGTCTTAAGAAATGCAAACACGTTTCCCACGTTTGCTATTTTGGAAAAATACACGCCTACGACGTTTTCAGGTACGACTATCGCCCCGTCAACTTCACCCGTGTTTATTCCGTAAGTAACGTACCCTATTAATTCCCCGTCCACACTATAAGAAACTTCTTTAACTTTGTGAGTAATAGTTTTCCCGTAGCTATCAGCGTTAGTTGAGATAAAGGTTATAACATCACCTGCCTTTATAGAAAAAACGTTTTCAGGTCTTTTTACTAGAATTACGTCGCCAGCATCAAAGAAAATCTCTTCATCTACGCTATTTTCCGACTTGCTCATTGAATCGCTAGTTACTATATACGCCTTAACGCCGAAGATTTCTTTTGCGTTTTGTTCGCCACTGTGAGATGCAAGTACGGTAAAAGCAACCATAAACAAAGCGAAAACAAAACTCACCCAAGCAACTACGTTTAGAAAAATACTCAATCCTTTCTTTTTCGTTCTCATTTTTTGCACCAACCATAATTTTATGAAAGTTGTTTTTTTCTCTAGCCCTTTGTCAATAATAACATGCGTAGGGTTTTAATTATATGTGCAACACACATATTTGTCAAATAATTTTTAGTATTTGTTAAAATATTTTTATGAGATTTGGGGAAATTTTTAAAAAGTTTAGGCTTGAAGTAGGTTTGTCCCAAAATGAAGTCGCAAAAAGGCTAGGAATTCATCAATCAAACGTTAGCGACTGGGAAAACGATATTTCTCGTCCTGAATACGAAAAATTAATACAATTAGCTAAAATTTACGACGTTTCTATATGCGAACTTTTGGGCATTGAAGACAATTTTTAAGAAAGTAGATTCTTGATTTTTATTTTTTATCACAGCGAAAGGCTTGCGATTGCTTTCGCGTGCATACATTATTTAAAATAAAAAAAGACTTGCGCTCTTGCAAGTCTTTTTCTTTTTTGCTTTATTCGGTTTAATACATTCCGCCCATACCGCCTGCGGGCATTTGTGGAACTTCGGGTTCTTTAGCGTCCGCAATAACTGATTCGGTAGTTAAGAACACGCCTGCAACTGACGCTGCATTTTCTAATGCCGAACGGGTAACTTTGGTCGGGTCAATAATACCGCTTTCAACCATATCGGTATATTCGTTGGTGAGCGCGTTAAAGCCAAAGTTTGGCTTGTTTGATTTTAATACTTCGTTTAAGATAACCGCGCCGTCAAGCCCAGCGTTTACTGCGATTTGTTTTAAGGGGGCTTCTACCGCTTTAAGAACGATTTGTGCGCCCGTCTTTTCGTCGCCAGAAAGGGTTTCAGCATAATCTTTAATAACTTTAATAGTAGAAATAAGTGCAATTCCTCCACCAGGAACAATACCTTCTTGAACCGCAGCCTTCGTTGCGTTTAATGCGTCTTCAATACGAAGTTTCTTTTCTTTCATTTCTACTTCGGTTGCAGCGCCAACGTTAATTACCGCTACGCCACCTGCAAGTTTTGCAAGGCGTTCTTGTAATTTTTCTTTATCATATTCAGAAGTAGTAATTTCAATTTGTGATTTAATTGCTTGTTTTCTTGCTTCAATTAAAGCGGGGTTTCCTGCGCCGTTGATAATGGTAGTGTTGTCTTTATCAACTTTTACTGCACCTGCTTTTCCAAGCATATCAAAGGTAACGTCTTTGAATTCGTAACCGAGTTCGCTAGAAATTACCGTACCGCCCGTAAGAATAGCAATATCTTCAAGCATTGCTTTTCTTCTGTCGCCAAAGCCAGGGGCTTTAACCGCTACGCAGTTGAATACGCCTTTGAGTTTGTTTACAACAAGCGCTGCTAGTGCGTCTCCTTCAACTTCTTCAGCGATAATTAAAAGGCGCATACCTTGTTTTGCAATAGGTTCAATTACGGGAAGAATTTCTTGAATTGAAGAAATTTTCTTATCAGTAATTAAAATTACGGGAGCGTCTAAAACCGCTTCCATTTTTTCGGTGTCCGTAACCATATATGCAGAAGCATAACCGCGGTCAAATTGCATACCTTCAACGGTGGTGAGTTCCGTTTTCATAGTTTTGCTTTCTTCAATAGTGATAACGCCGTCTTTACCAACTTTTTCCATTGCTTCAGAAATAATTTCGCCAACAGCCTTATCGCCTGCAGAAATTGACGCTACTTGACCGATTGCATTTTTGTCTTTTACGGGTTTAGAAATTTTCTTAAGTTCTTCTACCGCAACAGCAACAGCACCGCTTATACCGTTTTTAAGAATAACGGGGTTTGCGCCTGCCGCAACGTTCTTTAAGCCTTCGTCAATCATTGCTTGCGCTAAAATTACAGCCGTAGTCGTGCCGTCGCCCGCTACGTCGTTCGTTTTGGTTGAAACTTCCTTAACGATACCAGCGCCCATATTTTCAAAAGCGTCTTCTAGTTCAATATCTTTAGCAATGGTAACACCGTCGTTTGTGATGAGCGGTGCACCGAATTTTCTATCTAATACTACGTTTCTACCTTTTGGGCCAAGCGTGATTTTAACGGTATTTGCTAAAATATCAACGCCTTTTTGAAGAGCCTTTCTTGCTTCTTCGCCGTGTTTTAATTGTTTAGCCATATTATATTCTCCTATTCTATTCTACAATTGCCAAAATATCGCTTTGGCGGATTATGGTAAGTTCTTCGCCGTCAATCTTAAATTCGCTACCAGAATATTTTGAGTAAAGAATTTTATCGCCAACTTTAACTTGCATAACGATTTCTTTGCCGTCAATAATTCCGCCAGGACCTACTGCAACAACTTCTGCCGTTGCTTGCTTTTCTTGTGACGCGCTAGGAAGAATAAATCCACCTGCGGTTTTTTCTTCTTTTTCAATTGATTTTACAACTACCTTGTCAAATAAGGGTTTTACTACCATTTTTACTGCCTCCGTTTGAAAGTGTTTTAGCACTCTCATATTTTAAGTGCTAATAATTATTATATACGCCAAAAATATTTTGTCAATAGTTTATGACGCTTAATAAACGATTTTTTATTAAATATTTTAAGAGTTTTTCGCGATTATTTCCTTAAAGGAAACTTCCGCCGCCGAAAGTTCTTTATTGCAATGTAAAACGTACAATGGAACGTTAGATAAAAGTTTGTCTATGAGCGCAAGCATTTTTTCTGCCAGATAATTATTTTCGGGATATACCACTTGCGATAAAAATAGCGGTAACCCTTTTTTTGGTTCGGCTTTTTCTACTCTATTTTCTACGGCGCGTTTAATAAAAGTGATTGCGGAAAGTTTTTTTCTAACGTTGTTTCCTAGCCTATGCTTTCCGTTCCAAGGCGAGCCGTAAACGTAAAACGCGTTTTCATCTTCAAAGTATCTTATGAAAGGCTTGTCGTCGTTTATAGAAGTTAAATCTTTACCTAAATATTTTCTTAAAAGCGTAGCGTGGGTAGATTTACCCGTTCCGCTGTGCGCCGAATAACAAAAACCGCCGTCCTTATACGCAACGGTAGAAGCGTGGAAAACAAAGCCGTTATAATTTTCTATTAAAAATTCGTTTACTTTTCTTAGAATGCAAACGTTTTCGTAATAAAATTCTTCAAAAGACTTATCTTTTAAGAATTCTTCCCTTATTTCTTCGCAAGTTGCGGACGCATCAAAATCCACTTCTTCGCTAAAAGTGAGATAATCCTTAAAAAGTTCTTCGGTAAAAGAATACTTTATATCTATTAAAAAATTTACATCCGCTATGCGATAAACGTTTTTCATTTTTGCTCCTTAACTTCTAAAATGTTAACATATCCACCCTTAAAAGTCAACCTATCCGCTTATCCTTACGCGTGCGCGCGTTATTTTATTATTTTTGTTTGCCTTTTTTTAGCCTTTTGTGTTAAAATGTTTGCACTATTTACTAAAGGCGATTTATGAAAAAAGATTTTTCTACCCTAAAATTTTCTAACGGCTTTAAAGATGGTCTTCCCATAGGGCTTGGCTACCTTGCCGTTTCAATAACGTTCGGCGTTCAGGCAAGCCTTGCAGGTGTGCCCATTTTAATTGCGCTTTTAACGTCTATGACTAACCTTACTTCCGCAGGTCAACTTGCGGGACTTAACGTCATTGCTTCGTGCGGAACTCTTATTGAAATTATAGTCGTTCAGTTAGTAATAAATGCACGATATTTTTTAATGAGTTTAACACTTTCGCAAAAAGTAGATAAATCTTTTAATATTACTCACCGCGCGCTTTGTGCTTTTGCCGTTACGGACGAAATTTTCGGCGTGGCATCTTCAAAACCACAAGGCATTGGCAAAAATTATTTTTACGGACTAATGGTTTTGCCTTACGTTGGCTGGGCAACGGGTACCCTTATAGGTGCGGTTGCCGGCGATATTTTGCCAAGCGTGGTTGCTTCTGCTTTAGGGCTTGGTCTTTACGCTATGTTTATAGCGATAATTATTCCCCCGTCAGTAAAGCATAGGGGCGTTCTTGCAGTAGTTGGTTTAAGCGCAATTATAAGTTGTATTTTATACTACGTGCCTTTCTTTAGCAAAATATCTTCGGGTTTTTCAATCATTATTAGCGCGATTATTTCTTCCGCCATTGTTGCGTGGTTATTCCCTGTGAAAAAGGGGGAAGAAAATGAGTAACTCTAAAATGATTTTATTCGTGCTAGCAATGGCGCTAGTAACTTATATAATAAGGGCCATACCGCTTGTGTTTATAAAACGCAAAATTAAGTCGGAATACTTGCGCGCGCTTCTTGGTTATATGCCGTACGGCGTGCTTTCCGCAATGACTTTCCCTTATATTTTTTATTCTACGGGAAATATTTACACTGCGCTTGCGGGAACGGCGGTTGCACTTGTTGCATCTCTTTGCAAACGCTCGCTAATTACCGTTGCACTCTTTGCGTGCCTAGCCGCGCTTGGGCTTGCACTCGTCGGCGTTTGACGAAATTGTTTACATATTAAAGCCGATGGCAACTGCCATCGGCTTGTTTATTTCTTTTTTTCTTTTAACTTTTTTCTAAACAAAACTTTTGACAAGCGATAAACTAGCGGAATAAAAATTTTCCTATACTTTGCGCCTTTACTGCATTTTTTATACTGCTTAATATCTTCACCTAAAGTTTTTACCACTAAAGAAATTTTTTCAGCATTTTTATATTTATACTTTTTCATAAAGTATAAAAACCCGCACGAATACCCAGAACGCATATACGATACGTAAGGATAAACGGAAGGAAAGTTATTTTTGCAGTCTTCTATATACGTATTTATATTGTCGTATAAATGAAACCTGTTTTCATTAAACTTTTGGTGCATTAAACTTTTATCGTTTTGAACGTAAACGTACGTTACGTTTGGCGAATAAGCAACTTTTTTTGCTCCTTTAAGGAAAGCGTAAATAAATGGCGTTTCTTCGCCGTAACGCGTGCCGTCTAAAAAGCGCGCGTTAGAACTTAAAAGCGTTTCCGTTTTATAAAGTTTATTCCACAAAACAAAGTCAAATTTCTTTTGCGTAAAATATTGTTCTAAAGCGCTAACGTTATCAAAAATTTCGGCGGGGGCTTGCTTGCCGTTAAACTTATACCTTTTGGCTTTTTTATCTTTTAATCTAACAAAACCGCAAACGCTCATTTCCGCATTGTTGTCTACCGCTATGCGCAATAAGTTTTCTATATGATTAGGCGACACTATATCATCTGCGTCAACAAAGGTAAAATACTTGCCGTCTACCGCTCTGAGCCCAACGTTTCTTGCAGTAGAAACACCGCTATTTTCTATTCTTATATATTTTCCGCTAGTTTCTAATGCAAAAGCCGATAAAATTTCTCCCGTTTCGTCAGTGCTACCATCGTCAACTAATATAAACTGAATATTTTTGTGTGTTTGCACTCTTAACGAC
>JAZOST010000035.1:0-7470 GCA_045657285.1 Christensenellaceae bacterium | reverse complement strand
AACTGATTTCGTTTGAGTATTCGTAAGCCTTGCTAACAGCATTTGAAAGCGTATCAGCAGTTGCAGTAACGCCTAAAACTCTACCACCTGAAGTTTTAAGTACTTCGCCGTCAAGTTTTGCACCCGCTACAAATACGTTTTCTTTTACGCTATCGCTCATTTTGATTTCGTAGCCCGTTTTATACGCCGACGGATAGCCATTTGATGCTAGCACTACGCAACATGCAGAGCCCGAAGAAAATTTAACGTTTTCCCCTTTTAGCGTGCCAAAAGTCGTTGCCATCATAATTTCAAGTAGGTCGCTTTCTAAAAGCGGAAGAACAACTTGTGTTTCGGGATCGCCAAATCTACAATTATATTCAATAACTTTAGGACCATCTTTAGTGAGCATTAATCCAAAGTATAGACAGCCCTTAAAAGTTCTACCTTCGTTATTCATTGCGTTTATGGTAGGAATAAAAATCTTATCCATGCAAACCTTGGCAATATCTTCAGTGTAATAAGGGTTAGGAGCAATAGTTCCCATACCGCCCGTGTTTAAGCCGGTATCGTTATCGCCTGCGCGCTTATGGTCCATTGAAGATACCATAGGCACTAAAGTTTTGCCGTCGGTAAATGCTAAAACAGAAACTTCGGGACCTTCTAAAAATTCTTCAATAACGATATTATTTCCGCTTGCACCGAAAACCTTATCTTGCATAATAGAATTTACCGCATCAAAGGCTTCTTCCCTTGTCATTGCGATTATAACGCCTTTGCCAAGCGCAAGGCCGTCCGCCTTTATAACAACGGGGATTTTTGAAGTTTTAAGATATTCTATCGCTTTTTCCACGTCGTCAAAGGTTGCATATTCCGCCGTAGGAATATTATATTTTTTCATAAGGTTTTTTGAAAAAACTTTACTGCCTTCAATAATTGCCGCGTTTTTATTTGGTCCAAAACACGGAATACCCTTTTCGTTTAGCGCGTCAACTGCACCTAAAACTAGTGGGTCGTCTGGAGCAACAACCGCATAGTCAATACCAGTTTCTACTGCAAATTCTACGATTTTATCAATATCTTTAGCGCCAATCGGCACGCAAATAGCGTCGCTCGCTATTCCGCCATTACCCGGAAGTGCGTAAATTACTTCTACTTTCTTATTTTCTTTTATTTTTTTTATGATGGCGTGCTCTCTACCACCGCCACCAACTACCATTAATTTCATTTATGTCGTCCTTTCTTAGTGATGGAAAAGTCTCATACCGGTAAACGCCATAGCCATACCGTATTTGTCGCACGCTTCAATAACCAAATCGTCCCTAACTGAACCACCTGGTTCTGCAACGTAAGTTACACCGCTTAAATGCGCACGTTCAATGTTATCGCTGAACGGGAAAAATGCGTCAGAACCTAGCGCTACGCCTGAAATCTTGTCTAAATATTCTCTAATTTCTTCTTTAGTTAAAGGTTCAGGGCGAGTTTCAAAATATTTTTGCCAGTTACCTTCAGCGCAAACATCTTCTTCGTTTTTGTTGATATAGCCGTCAATAACGTTATCTCTTTCAGGACGACCAAGAGTTTTAAGGAAAGGAAGATTTAATACTTTTTCGTGTTGACGAATAAACCAAGTATCAGCCTTACCCCCTGCAAGACGCGTGCAGTGTATTCTTGATTGTTGACCTGCACCTACGCCGATTGCTTGTCCGTCATATGCAAAGCATACTGAATTTGATTGAGTGTATTTAAGTGTGATAAGCGCGATAATTAAGTCGCGTTTAGCGTTATCTGGTAAAGTTTTGTTTGAGGTAACAACGTTAGTGAGTAATTCTTCGTTAATTTTAAAATTATTTCTACCTTGTTCAAAGGTAATACCGAAAACTTGTTTTCTTTCAATTTCTTCGGGAACGTAATTTGGGTCAATTTTAACGATATTATAATTGCCTTTACGTTTTTTCTTTAATATTTCAAGCGCTTCGTCGGTGTATCCGGGAGCAATTACGCCGTCGCTAACTTCTCTAGAAATGAGTTTTGCGGTAACTACGTCGCAAACGTCAGAAAGTGCTATAAAATCACCAAAAGAACATTGTCTATCAGTTCCCCTTGCCCTTGCATAAGCACAAGCGAGCGGAGAATCATCAAGGCCTTCAATATCTGCTACAAAACACGCTTTTTTAAGAGTGTCTGAAAGTTTTTCGCCAACCGCTGCCGAAGTAGGACTTACGTGCTTAAATGATGTTGCCGCAGGCATACCTAAAGCATCTTTAAGTTCTTTAACTAATTGCCAAGCGTTAAAAGCGTCTAAAAAGTTTATGTAGCCCGGTCTTCCGCTTAAGATTTCAATTGGAAGTTCGCCGTTTTCTATAAAAATTCTTGATGGCTTTTGATTAGGGTTACAGCCGTATTTTAATTGAAATTCCTTCATAACTACTCCTATTTATTTTTATTTATAAGTTTTTCTTCCGCTTTGCCCGTTTTAACGTCAACGTATCTAACGTAGAGCGAAATTTTATTTTGTTTATCTAAATTGTTCCAAATATCTTCTGCAAATTCATCAATGCAGTTTGGAATTTTTACCCTTTCCGGTTCACCTTGGAAAGTGGGTATGGGATTGCCGTCAGTAACGTAGGTGTGAATAAAATGACCTAAACCATTTTTTGACGGATAATCAAAGAAGTATCTAGCGCAATCTGTGCCATCTTCGTCAATGCTCTTTAGAATACTCATTTGATAAGTAAAATCTTCTTTATCAAAGGTAACCATACCGCTAATTCTTGGGGTAAGGTTAGGAGCATCTGGTTCAAATTCACGCGTCATAAGCGCTTTGGCAAAACATTTGCCGTTTGCTAAAAAGTCGTAAATGGTATCCGTTTGATTGCCGTTAGTTACGATTAAGTTATTTTCAAAACTTCTAACTGCAGCATAAATAATTAAACTTGGGTCTTCTACTTTGCTAACGTCAAAAGGTTCGGTAAAAACTTCGCCGTTTTTTAAGGTGAAAACCCTATTTCTACTATTTGCGCTTCTACCCATAATAAAGTACGCGATAACCGCTTTTTCGCCGTCTTCCGTTTTACCTATAACTATGCCCCTACCAACGTACGGGTTGCCATTTATTCTTTCGCCTATGTTTTTAACTTCGTAAATGTTCATTTTATATTTCCTTTTCGTTTCTTATTTTTAGTGAAAGCATTTCGGCTACACTAGGAAGTAAAATCCACTCCGCCTGTTCCATAACTCTTTTTTGAAGAATTTCAGGAGTGTCACCTTCTAAAATTTCAACCGCTTTTTGTGCTATAATTTTACCGCCGTCCGCTATTTCGTTTACAAAATGCACGGTTGCGCCAGTTACTTTTACGCCGTATCTTAAGGCTTCTTCGTGAACTTTAAGTCCGTAATAACCTTCCCCGCAAAAAGACGGAATTAATGAAGGGTGTACGTTTATAATTTTATCGCGATATGCGGAAATTATCTTTTCACTTAAAATGCACATAAAACCAGCAAGCACAATCATATCTATCTTTTCATTTTTTAATGTTTCAAGAATTTTTTCTTCAAAAAGTTCTTTAATTCCGCATTCTTTTTTAGTTACGATTGCAGTTTTTATCCCCGCGGTTTTAGCGCGCTCTAACGCGTACGCGCTAGATTTATTTGAAAGCACTAAAACTATTTCACCGTTTTTTATAATTCCGCTTTTCTCAGCATCAATGAGCGCTTGAAGATTAGTTCCCCCGCCCGACACTAAAACGGCTATCCTAGTTTTTTCCATTTTAATCTCCATTTTTAACAAAAGATTACGCCTTTTTCGCCTTTAACGATTTCGCCCATGATATAAGCATCTTCGCCGTTTTCCTTAAGAATTTTTATTGCTAAATCTTCTTGGCCTTTTTTAACAACGATACTCATACCAACGCCCATATTGAAGGTGTTAAACATATCCCTTTCAGGAATATCACCCGTTTTTGCAATTAAATCAAAAATGGGTAATATTCTAAGCGCACTCTTATCAATTTTAGCGCTAAAGCCTTCTTTAAGACTTCTTGGAATATTTTCGTAGAAACCACCGCCAGTAATGTGAGAGATAGAACGAACTTCAACTTGTTCTAAAAGTTTAAGAACGGGTTTTACGTAAATTTTAGTGGGAGTAAGCAAGGTTTCGCCTACTGATTTTCCGCCTAGTTCCGCCATAGGCTTGGTGATATCGTTTTCGCCTATACCAAAAACTTTTCTAACAAGTGAAAAACCGTTACTATGAACACCGCTTGAAGGGAGCGCGATAATAACGTCGCCTTCTTCCATAAGTGAAACGTTAATAATTTTCTTTTTATCAACTACGCCAACTGAAAAACCTGCAAGGTCATATTCGTCAACGGGATAAAAACCAGGCATTTCCGCCGTTTCACCACCGATAAGCGCCGCACCACTTTGAACGCAACCTTCGGCTACGCCTTTAACTATTTCTGCAATTTTTTCGGGGTAGTTTTTACCGCAAGCAATATAGTCTAAAAAGAATAAGGGTTTTGCACCGCAACAAATAACGTCGTTAACACACATTGCAACGCAGTCAATACCTATCGTATCGTGTTTATCTAAAATAAAAGCAAGTTTAAGTTTTGTACCTACTCCGTCAGTACCACTTACTAAAACGGGCTTTTCTATACCGGTAACGTCAAGTTCAAATAAACCGCCAAAACCGCCAACGTCTGAACATACGCCTGCAGTCATAGTCTTTGCTATGTGTTTTTTCATAAGTTCAACCGCTTTGTAGCCTGCTGTTATATCAACGCCTGCTTTTGCATAACTTTCTGATTGTGAATTTTTCATATTTTACTCCTTTCCATTCCAGCAGTAAGTACATACCTTGCAAGGTTCTATACCTATTGCTTTCATCATTCCTTCTAAAGTTTGGTATTCAAGCGAGTCAAACTTCATTTTATCGCAAATATATTTTCTAAATTTTTTTCCGCGTTCGGTGTTGCCGTCAGCGTATTCGTTTGCGTATTTTAACCCTTCTTCGCCTTCAAGTTCCATAATTACGCGCCTAGCAATTAAGTCCATATCCGAATTGTTCCTTGAAAAATTTAGGTATTTACAAGCATACATTATCGGCGGACAAGCAGAACGCATATGAACTGATTTAGCGCCATTCTTAAACAAGAAGTCAACCGTTTCGTTAAGTTGTGTTCCGCGAACAATACTATCGTCAATGAACATCAAATCCTTGCCTTTAATAAGTTCAATTATAGGAATTTGTTTCATTTTTGCGATTTTTTTGCGTTCGTTTTGGTTGGTTGGGATAAAACTTCTTGCCCAAGCAGGTGTGTATTTTATAAACGGTCTTGCAAACGGAAGACCACTTCCGTGTGAATATCCTATCGCGTGGGGCGTTCCAGAATCAGGAACACCACTGACGTAGTCAACTTTAGGCATAGTATCTTTTTCGTTTTCTGCCATAACTAAGCCGTTCTTCATACGAACTAGTTCAACGTTTCTACCTTCGTAAACTGCGTTGGGATAACCGTAATACGTCCAAAGGAAAGCGCAAATTTTCATTTTATCGCTCCCTTCTTTTTTTACGGTCATTTGTTCGCTAGTAAGTTCTACTATTTCGCCAGATTTTAGTTCTTTGACCCTAGAATAGCCTAGTTTTTCAAAGGCGAACGACTCAAAAGAAACAGCGTAGCCTGTAGAGTTTTTGCCCACGCTTACAGGTATTCGTCCGTCTTTATCCCTAGCAACTATAATATTGCCATTTTCAAAAAGAAGAAGTATTGATGCAGAGCCTTCAATTTTCTCTTGAGCGTATTCTATACCGCTTACTATATCAGGTTTTTCTTCTATGAGTGCCGCAATAAGTTCGGTTGAGTTTATTTTATTTCCCGACATACCTTGGAAAACGCCCATATTGTTTTCCAAATACTCTTTTGTAAGCGCTTCGCTATTTGAAACGTAACCCACCATTGATATAGCGTACATACCAAACTTTGACCTTATTAAAAGAGGTTGCGGGTCAACGTCGCTAATGCAACCTATACACGCGTTTCCTTTTAGCCTTTCGGTAATGTTATCAAATTTGGTTCTAAAAGGCGAATTTTCAATGTTGTGAATTTCCCTAGTGAACTCACCGTTATTAACAGACGCCATACCCGCCCTATATTTACCAAGGTGAGTATGATAATCAACGCCGAAAAAAACGTCTTGAACGCATTCTTTTTTACTGGTTATACCAAAAAAACCGCCCATAAAATCTCCTAAAAGTATTAATTAAGCAAAAAATAATTTTGATAAAGTCATTGGGTCAATATATTCGCCGTCTTTGTAAACGCGCATATTACCCGACGCTATTTCATCAATTAAAATAACTTCGTCACCGCTATAACCAAATTCAAACTTAATATCGTAAAGTTCTAAGCCTTTTACGCTGAGTTCGTCTGCAACGATTTTAGTAATTTTTTGAGTCATTTCTTTAGTTTCGTCGTACTGCTTTTCAGTCATAACGCCGATTGCAACCAAGCCGTCTTTGGTGATTAGCGGGTCGCCCTTTTCGTCGTTTTTAAGCGTCATTTCAACGTAAGCGGGTAATTTTGCACCATTTTCAATATAGTCGCCATATCTTCTAATAAAACTACCAACCGCTCTATAACGGCAAATAACTTCTAAGCCTTTACCAAAAACTTTTGCAGGCAATACTTCCATAGTAGTTTCTTTTAAATCAGCAGAAACGTAATGAGTTTTAATACCTGCTTGCTTTAACTTTTCAAAAAAGTAAATTGACATTCTTAAATTTACGTCACCTACGCCGTCTATTGTAAGACCAACAGCATTTTCACCTGGGTCGAACTTGCCGTCTTTACCTGTGCAATCATCTTTAAACTTTAAAAGATAATTGCCGTTATCAAGTGCGTATACGTCTTTTGTTTTGCCTTTGTAAACTAATTGTTTGCTCATAATAAGTCTCCTATATATTAAAATTATTTTCTATCTTTTTATTTTTTTCAAGCACTGCTTGTTTATCATTTTGTCTTTTTTCGTCAAGAGCTTTTGCCAACTTTTCATCACTTATAGAAAGCATTTGAATTGCAAGTAACGCAGAGTTAGCACCACCGTTTATAGCAACGGTTGCAACAGGAATACCCGAAGGCATTTGTACTGTCGACAATAATGCGTCAAGACCAGATAATCTGCCACTATCACAAGGAACGCCTATAACGGGAATTGTAGTTTGTGCTGCAACTGCGCCTGCTAAATGCGCCGCCATACCAGCAAAACAAATGCAAGCACCAAATTCATTTTCGCGAAGTGATTTAGCAAAGTTCATTGCTTCAAACGGCGTTCTATGTGCTGAATAAACGTGAACTTCGTATCCAACGTTAAATTCTTTTAAAACGTCTATTGCTTTTTGCGCGATAGGTAAATCACTATCACTACCCATAATAATTGCAACTTTTTTCATAATAACTCCCATGCCTATATTTTGTAAAAAGGGCACAC
>JAZOST010000034.1:0-19510 GCA_045657285.1 Christensenellaceae bacterium | reverse complement strand
ACCATAACTGCAGTATCACCACAACGAACTACGCATGAACCATTAGTTTGTTCAGCATATTTACCCGTTTCAATAACGAGTTCTCTGCCACCGAGCATTGTTTTAAATTCTCTGTAATTTTTTGTCATTTTGTTCTCCTGTTACAACTCTTATTTTTTGAAACGGCCTTTACCAAAGACCGCTAAAATTTTGCCTTTATAAAGAAAAAAAGCGACAATAAAAGTAATGCCGCCTGTTTTTTCTTATTTTCTTAAGTCTAAATCAGCAATAAGTTTTCTATATCTTTCAATGTCAACTTGTTGCAAATATTTTAAAAGCGAACGACGTTCACCTACCATTTTAAGCAAGCCACGACGTGAGTGATTATCGTGTGCGTTTACTGCAAGGTGTGCGTTTAAGTGGTTGATTCTTTCAGTTAAAAGTGCAACTTGCACTTCGGTAGAACCAGTGTCGCCTTCGTGTTTAGCGAATTTTGCTATAATTTCTTGTTTTTTTGCTTTTTCCATTGTTATTTTACCTCCTAGATTTATGGAATTATTCGCTCATAACGTAGTTATGGGAGGAGAACCCGCAAAACCAAGCCATGAGTAATTTGCTATTTGATTATATCAAAGTTTTTAGGCTTTGTAAACTATTTTTACCGCATTAGTGCGATTTTATGAAAACAATTTGGTTTTTCTTTCCAATATTACAGGTATTTTTGACATATACGTCTTAATATCTTTAGGTGATGCTTCGCGTTCTATCCTATTTTCAAGTGCAAAAAAGCGTTTACTTATAGCATTTGCACCACACGCTATGGTTGAAGAAATTTCTTCCATAGTGTTTATGTTATATATGCACTCTTTCCCCAATTTTGAATAGCCTACATTTTCTAAATTGCCAGCCATATATTTTTGTCTATATAGGTAGTACGGATTATATCCGCTTTCAGTGAGTTTTTCTTTAGCATAGTCAACCATTTTTGCAACGTCATTTTCAGTTAAACGCGTGGTTTCTTTCGCTAAATCTGCCCCCTTTTTAACACACAAGGTATGAACCGTTATATTATCAGGCGATAGGCTTATTGCAGTATCTATGCCTTTCTTGAAAGAAGTTAAATCTTCCCCTTCAAGCCCCGCTATAAAGTCCATATTCGTAACAAAATCGTTCTTAACCAAGTTAAACTTTTCAATAACGTCTTTTGCGGTATGATTTCTTCCTATGCGAGATAGCGTTTCGTCAGAAAGGGACTGCGGATTTACACAAATTCTATTAACGCCGTGCGCCTTTAATATTTTAAGATTTTCTTCAGTTATACAGTCAGGTCTTCCCGCTTCTACCGTGTATTCAACCTTACCAGCAATGCTATCTATGGAAGATAAAAGTTTATCTAAATTTTTGTTAGAAAGTGCTACGGGCGTACCACCGCCTATATATATACTTTTTAAGTTTTTTATGAGTGGTAAACTTTCTTTAATTTCGCCGATTAAAGCATTAACGTAATCGTCAATTATATCCTTATAATAATTAGCGTCCGCACACACGAACGAACAATACTTACATCTTGACGGACAAAACGGAACGAATACGAAAAAATCGCTACTTTCGGCGCTAGGCGCATAGTAATTTTTTTGAACGTCTAAAATACTTTTTACAAGCGCGGTTTTTTCGGGACTAACTTTTAGCGTGTCTATAAAATAATTTTCAAATTCACCAGTTTCCGCGATTAAATTATAAGCAAGTTTAGTAGGTCTTATACCCGTAAGCGAGCCCCAAGGGAAACTTTCCCCTGTAAATGCCGAAAGAGCCTTATAAAGCGAAAGTTTAGAAAATCTTTTAATAAGCCTTTCCTTTAGAACGTCGTTATCAAAACTAACCAAATTGCCGTAAGCGTAAATTTTACCATTTATAGTAATAGTGTTTACAACCTTATTTTCGGCTTGCTTAAAAACGTGTTTAACGTTTAAGTCGTTAGAACCACTAAAAATATTTAGAACTTCTAAAAGTTCTCTTTCAATTTTAGGTAAGTTAGTGTTAATCATAGATATTTTATAGGATTATTTAGTCTTTCAACTGAAAGTTTAGTGAACTCATTATGCCCAGGGTAAACGTTATAATCCCCTTCCAAAGCGAAAAGTGAATATATTGATTTTTTAAGCGCAACTTCGTCCCCTGTAGGAAAATCCGTTCTTCCGTAAGTGCCGTTAAATAGTGTGTCACCCGAAAAAATCATATCTCCAACTATAAATACTGCCGAGCCGTCAGTATGACCTGGCGTAAGCATAACCTCAACGTCAAAACCCGTAAAATGCAAAACTTCACCATCCGAAAAAATATAATCTGGCGTAAAAGTTTCGTATTTCTTTGCAAACATGTCTGAAAGAGTTTGTCCGTTTTGAATTTTTTTGCCGTCTAGTTCGCTAATATAAACACGCGCTCCATCATCTTGAATTTTTTTAGCGCAACCACTATGGTCAAAATGCGCGTGCGTCAAAAGTAACGCCTTAATTTTTAGGTCGTGTTCTTTTGCTATATTTTGAATTTTGTTATAATATTCGCCACAATCAATAAGTACCGTTTCACGCGTGTTTTCGTCAACTAAAAAGTAACTATTTACCGCTAAAAGCCCTGTGCGAACGAAATACAATTTCATTAGTTTACTGCCCTATATACGTCGTCAATTTTAGAGTCTTGACTGAGTTTGTTTATAAGTTTTTCAAGCGCGTCTTTTGAATTTAACCTTATGTTAAAATCAACTACTACGCGGTGTGTTTTGTTATCAATTCTTCCGTTCGTTGAAACAATTTCAAGTTTAAGTTCCGCAACAACTGCCGAAACTGATGCTAAAACTTCCGCTTGCGTTTTACCTATAACCTTAATTTCAGCGTTAAATACGTTAGACGCGTGATTAGTCCACTTAACTTCAATAAGTCTATCGTTTTCAACGTTTTTAAGGTTCGGACAATCGCGCCTATGGACAGTAACACCGCGACCGCGTGAAATAAAACCTATTATATCATCGCCCGGAACTGGATTACAACAACCCGCAAAACGAACGAGTAGTCCGTCAATTCCCTTAACGGTTACACCACCTGAACTTGCCGATGAAGTATTAAAGTTTTTAATTGCTTCTTGCTTGGGTTGTTTTTTGCGATAATAGTCAATAAGTTTTACTATTATTTGATTAGTGGAAACCGCTCCGTAACCAACAGATGCAAACATTTCTTCTTGGCTATTAAACGCCATTTTTGACGCTAAAACAAGGAAAGATTCTTCAGTTAAAAGTTCGCTTAAAGAAAAATCTTTACGCTTACATTCCGCTTCAAGCATAGATTTGCCCATACGGATATTTTCATCCTTCATTTCGCGTTTGAAGAATTGTCTAATTTTCACCCTTGAACTTGGGTTTTTAACAATTTTAAGCCAATCCCAAGACGGACCTTTTGAGTTTTGCGAAGTAATAATTTCAACAACGTCGCCCGTATGAAGTACGGTGTTCAAAGGCACCATTTTTGAGTTTACTTTTGCACCGACACACTTATTACCTATTGCGGAGTGAATATTATATGCAAAGTCTAAAGGCGTAGCGTCCTTGCAAAGACTTTTAACGTCACCTTTAGGCGTGAAAACTAAAACTTCCGAACTATAAATATCCCCTTTAAGTGAAGTTAAGAATTCCTTACTGTCTTTAAGACCGCCTTGCCATTCCATAACTTCTCTTATCCAAGAAAGTCTTGTATCTAAATCGTTTTCTACTTCTTTCTTTTCTTTATATTTCCAGTGCGCCGCGATACCATATTCAGCAGCGTGATTCATTTCATACGTTCTAATTTGAATTTCAAAAACCCTACCAAAGTTAGTAACGACGGTAGTGTGTAATGAACGATACATATTAGGCTTTGGAGTTGCAATATAGTCTTTAATACGTCCCGGAACGGGCTTCCATTTGTTGTGAATTTTACCTAAAACTTCATAGCATTCATCAACCGTTCCCACTATTGCCCTAATAGCCACAATATCGTAGATTTGGTCTAGCGATTTATTGCGGTTTTTCATCTTGCGATATATGCTGTAAATATGCTTTCTTCTACCAAAAACTTCGCCCGAAATTTTTGATTCCTTAAACATTTTTTGCACTTCTTCAACAACGTGATTTACAAGGTCAAAGTTTTCTTTTTCAAAGATGCTAGCATTACTTGAGATATATTCATACGCTTCGGGTTCAATGTACTTTAGACATAAGTCTTCAAGTTCACATTTGATTTGCGAAATACCTAGTCTTCCTGCAAGTGGCGCATAAATATCTAACGTTTCTTTTGCCATTCTTTGTTGACGTTCAAGAGAAAGGAAATTTAGCGAACGCATATTGTGAAGTCTGTCAGCAAGTTTAATTATTATTACCCTAATATCCTTTGCCATAGCAACGAAAATTTTCCTAAAATTTTCGGCTTGTTCTTCTTCAAGTGAATTAAATTCAATTTTTTCAAGTTTGGTAACGCCTAAAACAAGTTCTAAAATTTCTTCGCCAAACTCTTTTTTAATATCGCCTTCGGAAATAGGGGTATCTTCAATTACGTCATGCAAAAAGGATGCAGCAACCGTTGCAGCATCAAGCCCTAAATCAATTAAAATACCAGCAACGGTACAAGGGTGTATAAAATACTCTTCTCCCGATGCTCTTTTTTGATTTTCGTGCGCTTCTTTAGCATAGTCATGCGCCTTTTTTAAGATTTCAAGGTCTTTTCCACTATAGGTGTTTTCAATTCGCTCTATAATATTAATCATAGTCTTTACCATACATAGAAATTTTATTGTAAACATTAGAATTTGTTAACGGATTAAACACCGCGTCGTTTACCAAATATCGTCCGTCCTTAACTTGGGTTAAATTAAGTTCATTAAACACTTCAATCGCAAATAGTGAAGATGTAAAACCGAATTCCGCACCTACCGTTTTTGCAAGTTCGTATGAACTTACGTATCTTCTACCCGATATCTTTTTTAGCCCCATAAAGATTTTGCCTAGGTCTTCGCGACTTGTTTTAACGTCTGTAATTAAAGACGAAACTAAAACGTCTTTTACAACGTATTTTTCGGCGTTTGACGGGATTATAGCAAGGGGTAAATCAAGATATATAATCCTATCGTAGTAAGTGGGTATTTCGGCGGGCGATACTAATATAGCATTAGCATAATTGCAAGATTCTATCTTGTTAAAATGCACGTCTAAACCACTCACGTCGTATTTTTTCAAGTTTTCAGGGTCGGTTACTACATAAAGGGTACCAAAACCACCTAAAATTTTTACGCTATCACTATTTATATAATTTACGTTAGTATTATCAATAGTATTAGTTTTAATTTTTTCTATTTCATTATAGAAAACGTCGTTTTTAATAACGGATAAATCGCTATAATCTACCGTGTAATTTTTAAGCACACCCTTAAAGTATTCTTTGCCCTTAAATACTGAATAATTCATTTCTATAAAGAGTGTTTTATTAAGCGGTAATTGTAAATTAAAAACGTCTTTTTCACCGTTAAAATGTAAAATGTTAAAGTTTTCAACACTAAACGTATAGTGCGGAGAATCAACCCTTAGCGGTGCGGGATATACCGCATGTGATTTCATAGTAAATAGCGGTTTTCTATTGCCTATACCAAAGGGTTCTAATTTTTCAATTTCGCGCATAAACGAAACGTCAAAATTAGGTTCTAATTCCCAGTCAACTAAAATTTCTTTTTCGGTTGAATCTTGTACACCTTTCTCTCTTATATATTGACAAAGAGCGCGTTCAAGTTCATAAAAATTTTCTTCTGTTACGGATAGGCCAGCCGCTTGAGCGTGTCCACCGAAAGCAATTAGATATTGCTTAGCGTTTTCAATTACTTCAAAAATATTAACGCCGTCAACGCTTCTTGCAGAACCTTTATAATTACCTTTTTCGCCAGCAAATACTATTACAGGGCGGTTAAATTCTTCCACTAAACGCGCTGCAACTATACCTATAACGCCAACTTGCCAGTCTTTATTTTTTACCATTATAACTTCATTTTTATACAATTTTTGTGAAATTATAATTTCTTTTGCAACAGCGTGCACTTTATCGCAAAGTGCTTGCCTTAAAACGTTATATTCATTTAGTTTTTCGGCTAAATATGGGATTTCCGTTTCATCTTCAGTAGTTAATAATTTTAACGCTACATTAGCATCCCCCATTCTTCCGCCGGCGTTAATTCTTGGTGCAAGTGCATAAACTAGGGTTTGCGACGTTATACCCTTATTACTTTCGCCAAGCAAATACTTAAAACAAGGTCTTAAATTGTTATTGAATATTTTTAGACCTTCTACGACTATATCGCGGTTTTCATCAACCAACTCCATACTATCGGCAAACGTTGCAAGTGCAACTACGTCTAAATATTTATATGCTATTTCGCCTATTAAAGCCGATGCTAACTTAAATGCAACGCCCGCGCCACATAGCCCTTGAAAAGAGTATCTTTGCCCCGAAAGTTTTGGATTAATTATAATGCAATTAGGCAAAACGTCAGGAATTTCGTGGTGGTCGGTAACTATAACGTCAGTACCAGTATTCGCTAGAATATTAATTTTTTCGCAGTCCGAAATTCCACAGTCAACGGTAATAATTAAATCGTACTGCCTACCATTTTGAAGCGCATAAATTTTTTCTAGATTAATTCCATATCCTTCCGACCTTTCGGGAACGGTAAATTCGGCGTTAACGCCATACTCTTTAAGCGCAAAATATAAAACTGAAACTGCGGTTATACCATCAGCGTCATAATCGCCGTAAACAAGAACTTTTTCGCCATAAAGTTTCGCTTTTTCAATACGCGAAACGGCTTCATTCATGCCCGTTAAATCGTAAGGATTTAGAAAGTTATTTTTGCCTGCGGAAAAGAATTTTCTTACACTTTCTACACTAGTGTAATTTCTATAAAATAAAAGCCTTGCGGTATCGTATTTTATACCGCAAACACTTGCTATTTCTTCAATTTTACACATCTCCTCATGAGAAAGAGTCTTTCCGTATGTAATCTTCATCTCTATAACGATTAAGGCGGAAGAATTTTCCGCCTTAAAGTAATTTAGTTAAAATTATTTATTTTTTAAACCTTTATGGTGGTTTTTATATCAATAACATTTGCAAAACCAAAAAATACCAAAGTTAAAAATAAGCCAAAATTTGAAATTATTTAATAATTTCTATACTATTATTCAGCCGTATCTTCGCTAACGTCTGATTTTTTAAGATTATAGAACTCACTATTATTTTTAGTTAAAGGTAATAAAAGCGACGTGAACATTCTACTGAAAAGTAAGGTAGCGATAAGTGCTAAGCCAGCGCCGATACCGAAGGTAATTGCAAAGCCTTTAATTAAACCTTTAGTGAATAAGAAAAGTACAAATGCAAAGGCGCCACAAGCAATACCTGAAATTAGTAAGGGCTTAAGAGCGTTTCTATATGCAGTAGTAATAGAGAATTTAAGCGTTTTGCCTTTTGCATATTCTTTGCCAACTTTTTCAAAGGTTATAAAGAAACCTACGATGGTAAGAATAGTTGAAAGTGCAATACCGATTATACCGCCAAGTGAAAGTCTAATACCTGGAACTAAAATTAGCATCCAAAGTTCTAAAACGATAAATAGTAAGGTTGACAAACCCGATATGATTGCAAAGCCTTTATATTTAATAATTGCAAGCACGATAGAAAGAAGAATAATTGCGCCAATAACAATCATTGAAATATTTTTAACATTTGCACCATAAGGTGAAGGAACGTCTAACTCTTCTGATATTTCGTATTTATATTCAAGAGCACCCGAATTGATTTGAAGTGCAACTTGTCTTGCTTGAGATTCACTAGCAGTAGAAATTTGAATAGTTCTATCTGAAAAATATTCTGATGAAAGCGCTTCAGAGCCCGCTAAAAGGGTATTTTCACCAAGTTGGATTTTGAAATAGTAATTACCTGCAGCCATACCTTCTTGAATTGATGCGTATGCTTCTTCGGTAAACTTAATTGCTACTTGATAATAAATTGTATCGCCATTAGCGAACGAACCCGCATAGTATGCTTCATCAATAACATCAACGTCAGTCAATACTTCTTCTGAAGGATTCGCTTCAACACCTGCAAAGAATTGAAGTTCACCAAAAGCAATTACGACTGCAATATCGTTTTTAAGAGTGGTCTTATCAAGTTCGCCATAGTCGTTTAACGGTGCGCGAATTTCAATTTTTATATCGCTATCTTTTACACCTTCTTCAGTGCTTTCAATGGTAGTGATTTTATAATAATCATAACCTAGTGCTTCTAATCTTGAAGATAACTTTTTAGTAACGTCCGAAACGTCGTCAACTTCTTTTAGATTGTCTTTAGCGAGAGTAAGCGTAAACGCCGTACCGCCACTGATATCATATTCCGTATCAATTGCGCCGAGTACTGAATTATAGTTTTTAATACCAATCTCAAATCTCGCAAAAGTAAAGAAAAATAATACCGCCATAATAACGCCTATTATTGATAAAAGGGTTATTGACTTGTTCTTTTTCATGTTTACCTCCATTAAGGTCTTGTATCATCTATAAATTATAACCGATAATACGGTTTAAGGTCAATAATTTTAGTTTATTATATAACCTTTTTTTTATTTTTTCTTAAGCACCGTTCATAAATAGCCAAACAACTATACCTATAAGCCCTAAAGAGAGCAAAATGGTAATAAGTATTTTCCAAATAGATTTCGGTGTTTTACCCCAAACTTTTCCCGTTTCGCCGTTAACGTAGAAGTTGTATAGTTTGTTCGTGTATTTATAGTTACCTACGTAAACGGGTAGCATTTCGTACTTAAACGACGCGTTTTCGTGAATTGTTGAAACGTTTAGGTATGCAACTTTATCATAAACGTACTGCGAAAGTATTGCACGCCTTAACGCCTTGTCCATAACCGATTTAGCGTCTTTCCAACAGTCTTTAACGTCTTTATCGTAATGATAGGCAACAAAACCTAACATATACTCTTCGTCATACTGCTTTGCGTCGTTAGTTGCAAACGGCGAGATTTTATCTAGTTTGTTTTGATTTAACTTTTCGCCTGCCGAAATTAAAATATCGTCAAAGTTTCCGTAGTACGTTCCGCTTATATATCTCCACTCCGTATAAGTAACTGTTCGTGCATTTTTACCAGAGCCAACACGTTTAGTATAGGTTTTACCTATTTTACCGCTATACGACGACGTAGTATAACTATCAAACGTAAAACACGGCACGTAAACGCCACTTACGTTTTGAGCAGATAAATTCTTTTTAAATTTTCTTGGCGCGTACAAACGTTTTTTTACCCACAACTTTGAAAGTTCCACCGCTTTTTCAAGTGAAAACCTAAAAGGAACTATTCCGTTAGGCTTTAGCCCCGCAAGTTGTTCGCTTTTAGTAACGTGTGCGGTTGAGCAGAAGGGACAACTTGTAGCGGTTTGGTTTTTTGTTAAAACAATTTCCGCTCCGCAATTTCCACATTTTACAAGCGATACGCCGTCGCCATCCCATTGCTCGCTTGACATTAGACCTTTTTCAAGGTTTAGTTCAACGGCATTTCCCCTTTGCTTTATATCTTCCTTACTTCCACAATGTGTACAAAGCAAAACTTGGTTTTCAGGGTCAAAAACCATATTAGCACCACAGAAAGAACACTTTACGCTTTGGGTTTCAGAATAATCTTCATTTATGGATTTAACGTGTGCGCTATCGTTCATAAAAAACTAATCTTCTATATCGTTTAATTCCTCTAACATTTGGTTAAGATCGGCACCGTGAACTTCAGCCGCTTCGCCAACAGTTTCACCGTGCGCTAGAGCACAACCTAAACAATGCATGCCGTGCGACATAAGAATTTCGCCCGCTTTTGGATTGATTTGAATAGCCTCAAAAATAGTAGTGTTTGCAGTAATTTCTTTTGCCATTTTATTACTCCTAAAAGATTATATATTTCGTACTATAATATTATATATATAACTTGTAAATAAGTCAATATCTTATTGAAAAATTTAACGCGTTATTTTTGATATTTTTCTACACTTTAAGCAAATAATTATTTCAAAACACCATAAAAAAACGGACGACAATTGGTCATCCGTTTTACGTGAAGCAGGCGATGGGAAGCATCTCCGCGCTAATACGCTACGATGGACTAAGTATTCCCGTTTTGTCCGTCAATGGCGTCCGAACATGTTCCCCCCGCGACATCTACTTAATAAATTATGGGCAACCGAAAGGTCGCCCATAATTTATGGAGCAGGTGATGGGAATCGAACCCACCTCTCAAGCTTGGGAAGCTCGCATTCTACCGATGAACTACACCTGCACTTTTTATAATTTTAACATAATTATATGCAAAAATCAAACATAAATTTCCGTTAAAATATTGTAATTAAAAAATTTTTATGATACAATTTAAGAAAAATACAAAAGGAACAAATTATGGCACTTTTTTTAAGAATTATAGAATGGACTGATGATTCTAAAAACACTTTAGTTTACAAATACCCTTTCAAAAATAATGGCAAGGAAATCAACCATAAAAGTAAACTTATAGTAAGGGAATCACAAGAAGCGATATTCGTTCATAAAGGTCAAATTTGCGACGTTTTCCCCGCCGGTACGTACAATATGAATACGGAAATATTCCCTATTCTTTCTAAACTTGCCGGTTGGAAATATGGTTTTCAAACACCCATCACTTGCGACGTTTATTTTATAAACAAAAAGCAATTTACGGGCTACAAATGGGGCACCGCTAATCCTATACTCATGCGCGACCCCGAATTTGGTATGATTAGGGTTAAAGGTTTTGGCTCTTACGCGTTTAAGGTTAACGATAGTGCGATATTCTTAAACGAACTTTTCGGAACTAACTGCTCTTTTGTTACTAGCGATATTACTGACTGGCTAAAAACTATGCTTGTTTCAGCACTTACCGACTGCATCGGCGAAAGCAAAATTTCCGCTCTTGATTTAGCAGGCAACACTACTGAATTTAATACTATAGTTAAACATAATATTCAAGGTAAATTTAACGAAATAGGTTTAGAACTTACCAACCTATTTATTGAAAATATGTCAGTTCCAGAATCAGTTGAAAAAGCAATTGATGAACGCAGTAAATACGGCGTTCTTGGCGACGCTACTGACGTTATGATGAAAGTTTCTGCTGCGGAAGCAATGAAAGAAGCGGCTAAAAACCAAGGAACTGGCGGTGCATTTGTTGGCGCTGGTCTTGGCATAGGCGCAGGCGCAGGCATTGGCAGTATTTTTGCCGAAGCAATGAAACCTAACGAAAAACAATCCCCCGCTAAACCGATGGACACTATAAAATGCGCAAGTTGCGGTGCGGAAGTAAATTCTAACTCTAAATTCTGCTCTGAATGTGGCGCTAAAATAGAAAAAAACAAATTTTGCTCAAACTGCGGAAAACAAGTAAGTGCAAACGCTAAATTTTGTACTGAATGCGGAAATAAACTCTAAAATCTAAGGCAATTATGGAAAATTTAATCAAAAACTGGTGTGACCATTGCAATTTACCCGAAGACGCTACTAATGATTTAATAAACGGTTATAAAAAATTAACGCTTAATCAAGATGACGCATTAATCTTTTCTTCTCTTCTTAATGAATATGACAAAAATATGTATTGTGATTTTGAAGTGATTTTAGAAAAAACACGCGAACTTGCAAGCAAAACGAACGTTAACGAATTTACCGCTATCGCCCTATTATTTGTTTGTATGACGCCTTCATTAAAGAAATATTACGAAAAAGCAGGCTACCCTATTGAAATATACAACGAATCAATTAAAGACGTTAGTTATCAAGCAAGAATGTGCAAAAGACTTCACGGCGTTTGGGGAACAGCATCTACTTGGCACACTCAATTTTATCGTTTAGAAATTTTAGGGTTTGGTAGACTTCAATTCCAACCACAAAAAGCGTACTTTGACTATCACGAAAACGGCTTTTATATAGTCAAGGGCGAAACGCAAATGATTAACGTTCATATTCCCGAAACAGGCACCCCCACTTGACTATGATGCTTGTGATTTAGCCTTTGAAAAGGGCGCTGAATTTTTTAGAGATAAACTTTTCAATGGCGGAAAAGTTTTATTCCATTGTAGAACTTGGCTTTTATGGCCAAAACATAAAGAAATTCTACCCCCTGCATCAAACATGGTAAAATTCATGGATAGGTACACTTTTGTTGATAGTGGCTTGTACGACCACTACAATGAATTAAGACGACTTTTTGGCGTTATATACGACGGAAATATAGATAAATTACCAAGCGACAATTCTTTGAGAAGAAAATATATAGAAATTCTTAAACGCGGAGAAAAAACTGGCTGGGGTCAAGGCGTTTTATTTAAGTAAAAACAATAAAAAACACTGCTAAAAAGCAGTGTTTTATTTTTTATTATTTTAAGGAATTAATCCGTAAAAAATTATGCCTAAAACGGCGGAAATAAGTATTAATAATATAGGCGAAATAGTTTTCTTTTTTAATTTTTTATAAACAAAGTATATAAGAGATATTATGCCTAAAATGATTAGTGCCTTATAATCAAAACTAACGGAATCAGTAACCTTGCTAACGCCTATCAAAACAGTAATAAGCATTGAAATACCAGTAACAGTAATTAGCCCGATAACCACGTATCTAACACCACCAAGAAACGCCTTTACACCCGCAAAGTGAAGTAGCCCTTTAATTAGTGAAGCAACTATTAAAATGATTACAAACGCTGGCAAAACAACGCCGATTGTTGCAAGAAGTGCACCTAAAAATCCGCCTTGTGAAGCCCCGACAAACGTTGCCATGTTTATTGCTATAGGACCGGGCGTTGATTCTGAAACGGCAATAAAATTCATAATTTGGCTTTCAGTTAGCCAACCGTGAGAGATAACTTCGTCTTGAACGATAGGTATCATAGCATACCCACCGCCAAACGAAACAACACCTATTTTTAGAAACGTTAAAAATAAATCTAATAGAAGTGGCATTATTCTTTACCCCCTTCGTTTGATTGATTTTCAGCGTTTTTATTTTTTATAGATTTCTTTTTCGCAGTTGATATTCCGTATATAACAAGACCGATAACACCGCCCACTAAAATATAGTAAATTGTTGATACGTTCTTTGCTAAAAGATTAAGTGTAAGCATTAAGGCTATAACCGTAATTGAAACTATTAAGCCAACTACGTCGCCTTTAACCTTTTTAAACATTTTAATTCCAGCGGAAAGTATTATAAAACCAACACATACTTGTATGCCCCTAAACGCGTAGGTAACGTATTCAAGCGCCAAGAATTGTTCAAAAAAGAAACTAATTGCAAAAATACAAATAAACGACGGCAAAACTACGCCTAGCGTACAAAAAAACGAACCTAATACCCCACCCAACTTATAACCGATATAAGTTGCAGTGTTTACGGCAATAGGTCCCGGAGAAGATTCCGCAATTCCTATAACGTTCAAAAATTCTTCGTGGGTAATCCATTTTTTCTTTTCAACAAGTTCGGTTTCAATTACCGCAATCATTGCGTAACCGCCACCGAACGTGAAAAGCCCTATTTTGAACATTGTAAAAAATATTGATAATAATTTTTTCATTTTATAAAGATGGTTTAATTATATTTACAGATGAATCCGTATTAAACATATTCCAAGGAGTAATATCTTTAGGCGGTTCAACGCGGAAAACTAATCTTTCTTTAGTTACAGGGTGCGTAAACGATAAGTAGTAAGCCCAGAGTGCTAAATAACCCTTTTTCGCTTTTTCACCGCCGTAACGCATATCACCAAAAAGCGGACAACCAATAGCATTAAATTGAACGCGGATTTGATGGCTTCTACCCGTGTGAAGCCTTACGTTTACTAAAGATAAGCCTGTATTTGATTCTAAAACTTTATAATCAAGTTCAGCGTGTTTTGCACCTTCTACCGTCGGTGCGGAGACATAAACCATATTGTTTACAGCGTTTTTCTTTAGGTAATGTCTTAAAACTGCTTGTTCTTCTTTAGGAGTGCCTACGGTTATAGCAAGGTATTTTTTTTCAAAATCCCCGTCTTTCATTTGTTCTGAAAGTCTAGATGCTGCCTTACTGCTTTTAGCAAAAACCATTACACCGCCAGTAGGTCTATCAAGCCTATGAACAAGCCCAACGTAAACGTTACCTTGTTTATTATACTTTACCTTTATGTATTCTTTTACAGCGGTAAGCATATCAAGGTCCTTACTTTCATCTTCGCAAGAAGGAACGTTTTGTGGTTTTAACACTACTATTATATGATTGTCTTCGTGAAGTATATTTAATTCTTCCATTATTTTCTCCAAATTCCGCTATTACCGCAAGGCAATATAATACCATCTTCTTCCGTTTTTAGTCCTACTTCGTAAGCGTCCGTTTGACCGCCGTGCTTACTTTTAATAGTACGCTCTAAAATATTTTTCATTACTTGGGGTTGAAGACCCGTTGTGTAACTATTTATAAGGAAAAACAAGGGATTATCCGATAAAACCTTTTCGCAAAGTTCTACTAAAGAATAAAGTTCGCTTTCAAGTTTCCACATTTCGCCGTTAGGCCCTCTACCGTAACTTGGCGGGTCCATAATTATAGCGTCGTATTTTTTACCCCTACGGATTTCGCGTTCTACGAATTTTTTACAATCGTCAACTATGTATCTAACGTTTGCGCCGTTAAGCCCCGAAAGGTTAATATTTTCTTTTGCCCTTTCAACCATTGCTTTTGCTGAATCAACGTGACAAACGCTTGCCCCTGCACTAGCGCATGCAACAGTAGCACCGCCAGTGTAAGCAAAAAGGTTAAGCACACTAATTTCTCTACCGGCGTTTTTAATAAGGTCAGTCATACTATCCCAGTTTACCGCTTGTTCGGGGAAAAGCCCCGTATGCTTAAAACCCATAGGCTTAATCTTAAACCTTAAATTCTTATAAGAAATAATCCATTCTTCAGGCATTTTTTTCTTATAATTCCATTTTCCGCCACCAGATGAACTTCTAATATACTTTGCATGAAGTCCAGCGTATCCGTCAAGGTCAATATCACTTTTCCAAATAACTTGAGGGTCTGGTCTTAAAAGTGTGATATTACCCCACTTTTCAAGTTTATAGCCGTCGCCAGTTGCGATAACGGAATAATCTTTCCACTCTGCTACGCGCATTATTTACTTACCTTTATAATCGTAACGTTGCATTTAGCGCCGTTAATATCAAGTTCTTTAGTAAAGCCGTCGGCGTCGCCCTTGGTTATAGAATTTGCAAGAACTACCATAGCAATTTCTTTGCCTGAAACAAGTGCGTTTTCAATACCTGCATCTTCAGTTTCGTAGAACACTTCAATTCTATCAGTAACTTCAAAGCCGGCATCTTTTCTCATTGATTGAATTTTAGAAATAAGTTCTCTTTGAACGCCTTCCGCTAAAAGTTCAGCCGTTACGTTGGTATCTAACACAACGGTCATACCCTTGTCGCTAGCAGAAACAAAGCCTTCTGCGCTTTCGCTAAAGATTTGTAAATCTTCTAGCGCGAATTCAAACGCGTCGCCTTCAAATTCTGTCTTATAAATTTCGCCTGCTTTAACCACTGCTACTATTTCGTTAGCGTTATAAGTTTCAAAAATCTTTTTAATCTTACCAAGTTTTGCGCCGTATTTAGGACCTAAAGTCTTAAGTTGCGGTTTAATTTTATAAGAAACGAATTTTGATGCGTCTTTTAAGTATTCAACTTCTTTAACGTTAAGTTCGTCTTTTGCAATTTCAAGTAAACCTTGGGTAAGTTCAGTATTTCTTTCAGAACATACGTAAACCTTTTTAAGCGGTTGACGATTTTTAATGTTAGATGAATTTCTGCAAGCCCTACCTAAATTTACAATGTCTAGTACGTTTTGCATACCTTCTTCTAATACGGGGTCAATAGCAGTTTTATCTACTAATGGGAAATCGCAAAGATGTACTGAAATAGGCGCGTCTTTATAGAACGCGGGAACTAAGTTTTGATAAATGCTTTCAGCCATAAACGGAGTGAACGGAGCAGAAAGTTTTGCCATTGTTACAAGCACCGTATAAAGAGTGGTGTAAGCGGCAATCTTATCTTCCGTCATTTCGTGTCCCCAATATCTTTCCCTACCGCGACGAACATACCAGTTAGAAAGGTCGTCAGTAAAACTTTGGAGCGCTCTTGCACTGCCGAAAATATCGTATGATGCAAGTCCTTTATCAACAGTTTCAACAAGCGTGTTAAGTTTAGAAAGAACCCACTTATCCATAAGTGATAACTTGCAATCCTTAAGATTATAGTCTGCTGGGTTGTATTTATCAATATCTGCGTAAAGTACGAAGAACGCGTAAGTATTCCAAAGCGTACCCATAAACTTTCTTTGGGCTTCGGAAACGGCTTCTTCATAAAATCTTGACGGGAGCCAAGGAGCGGAACCGGTATAGAAATACCATCTAACCGCGTCAGCACCTTGTTTATCAAGTATAGACCACGGGTCAACTACGTTGCCCTTGTGCTTACTCATTTTAATACCATTTTTGTCGTTAACGTGCCCTAAAACGATACAATTCTTAAATGGTTCCTTATCAAACACGAGCGTTGAAATAGCAATAAGAGTATAGAACCAACCACGAGTTTGATCAATTGCTTCTGAAATAAAGTCTGCTGGGAAATGGCTTTCAAACACTTCCTTATTTTCAAAAGGATAGTGGTATTGAGCAAATGGCATTGAACCAGAGTCAAACCAGCAGTCAATAACTTCTTTTTCTCTAATAAATTCGCCACCGCAATCACACGCGAAAGAACAATCGTCAATATACGGGCGGTGAAGTTCAATATCGCCTTCTATTCCGCAAAGGTCTTTAAGTTCTGCTTTAGAGCCAATAACGTGAATTTTACCGCACTTGTTACATACCCAAACTGGTAGCGGTGTACCCCAGTAACGTTCACGCGAAATACCCCAGTCAATAACGTTTTCTAGGAAGTTACCCATTCTACCTGCTTTGATAGTTTCAGGCATCCAGTTGATTGAGTTATTAACTTCTAAAAGCCTATCTTTAATAGCCGTCGTTTCAATAAACCAACTTTGACGAGCGTAGTAAATAAGCGGAGTATCACATCTCCAACAGAAAGGATAACTATGTTCAAAAGGTAATTCCTTAAAGAGCAGTCCCCTTTCGGTTAAGTCTTTAATTACTTCCTTGTCTGCATCTTTAACGAATAGACCTTCAAATTTACCTGCTTCAGCCGTCATTTTACCGCGGGTATCAACAAGGTTTACGAAAGCAACGCCCCATTCTTTACATACCCTAGCGTCGTCTTCACCAAACGCAGGCGCGTTGTGAACGATACCAGTACCGTCTTCCATGGTAACGTAGTTATCAGTTACTACGATAAACACTTTCTTATTCTTTTCAACAGCGTCAGCCGTGAAATCAAAAAGCGGTTCATATTCAACGTTAGCGTATTCACTACCTTTTTTAACGCTTAAGGTTTCGTATTCTTCAAAATACTTTTCTACAAGCGCCTTTGCAAGCACGTAAATAGTGCCGTCGGGAAGTTTAATTTCAGAATAGTCTTCGTTTGGATTCATACAAAGACATACGTTTGACGGAAGCGTCCAAGGCGTAGTTGTCCAAGCAAGGAAATACGCGTTATCTTGACCTTTAATCTTAAAGCGCGCAATAACTGACGTTTCCTTAACGTCTTTATAACCTTGCGCTACTTCGTGCGAAGAAAGCGCAGTTCCACAACGTGGGCAGTAAGGTACAATTTTATAGCCTTTGTAAAGTAAGCCTTTGTCTGCAATAGTTTTAATTGCCCACCAAACTGATTCAATGTACTTATCGTCGTAAGTAATATACGGCTCGTCCATATCAGCCCAGTAGCCGACACGGTCACTCATCTTTTCCCATTCGCCTTTATATTTCCAAACACTTTCTTTACATTTTTTAATAAAAGGTTCAATGCCGTATTTTTCAATTTCTTGCTTGCCGTCAATACCTAAAAGTTTTTCAACTTCAAGTTCAACGGGAAGGCCGTGCGTATCCCACCCTGCTTTTCTTAAAGAGTGTTCACCTTTCATTACGTGATAACGCGGAATAATATCTTTTATAACACGCGTTAAAATATGCCCGATATGTGGTTTACCGTTAGCGGTAGGCGGGCCGTCGTAAAAAGTAAATTCGCGATTGCACTTATTCTTTTCTACGTTCTTTTCAAAAATCTTGTTTTCTTTCCAGAAAGCAAGTACTTCTTTTTCTCTATCAAGAAAATTTAGCGACGTGTCAACTTTTTTATACATAAAATTCTCCTAGTAATACTAATTACATAAATAGTCAATATATAGTATAAAGTTTTTTGCAAAATTTGTAAAGTTAATTTATTAAAAATTGACTTTTTTTAGGTAAATAACTTGCAATTTTATTATTTTTAATATAAAATAATACTACCGTGCTATGCGGGGAGTTAGCGATGCCCTGTTGTCCGCAATTCGCTTAGCGGAGCAGAATGCTTTTTAGAGGCATTTATCGTGGAAGGTTGCACTATATAAGTGGTGATGATATCAAGGTCTTATGCAACGTATCCCCGTGAACCGTGTCAGAACAGGAATGTAGCAGCACTAAGCGGAAAGATTCGTGTGCCATAAGGTTGCTTTGAGGGAGCAGGCTGTATGGTTACCGCTTCGGCGGTATGTGTCAATAGAAGATGCACGGTTTTTTTGAATAAAAAAGGACTTTCAAATGAAGGTCCTTTTCGTTTTTATTTTTGCGGGGGCTTTTGCCTTTGTAACCTACCCGATAAATAGTCCACTGAACCAAAAAGTCCTTCGGACAAATTGCTAAAGCAATTTTCGCTCGTAACAATTCCCCTTTCTAATCACATCAAACAAAAAGGCTACAAAAGTAGCCTTTTATAATTTAGGGCTCCCAAAAATATTTTGTTTATCAAAAGATTTTTGGGAAAAAGGAAGGGCAGGCTCATAGGTCAAGCCGTTGCAGTAGCAACGGTGGACGAAATAGCCTTGCCCTGACGTGGTGGAGATGCGGGGACTTGCACCCCGGTCTTAAACGGATTAGTAAAAATTTCTACATACTTATCAAGTGATTGTTCTCGTTTTTAGTATGGTCACTTGCAACCTTTACTAAAAACATAACTGCTTTAGTTCCGCTAGAAAATCACAGTCAAAATTTTCTAGCCGTTCCCTACCTAAACTGAAGCCCGTTAGCGTCCGGTAGGACTACGCTAAAAGACTTACGCTTTAATTAAGCAGCGTATGCTAATTTATTGTTGTTAGCATTTAAATTTAAGTTCCCTTTTTAACGAAGCAGGGACTTCGGTATGCTTACGTTTTACTTCTCTCGCCCAATCGAATCTAAAACACCCCCGTTTAAGTGGCGATATGCCACTATTTTTTGGGTTTTTGAATATCG
>JAZOST010000033.1:0-6022 GCA_045657285.1 Christensenellaceae bacterium | reverse complement strand
TAAAATAACCTTGTCAATTTCGCTATATGAAAGTTTTGCGTCTTCCATCGCTTTTTGCATAGGAGTAATAGTTGCTTCAACCAAATCCTTAGTAAGAGCGTCAAATTTTTGTTTAGTAAGGTCAACGTCAAGGTGTTTAGGACCAGTTGCGTCAGCCGTAATAAATGGAAGGTTGATGTTGGTTGAAGCCATACCTGAAAGTTCAATTTTTGCCTTTTCTGCGGCTTCTTTAAGCCTTTGCATAGCAAGTTTATCGCCTTTAAGGTCAATGCCTTCTTTTGCTTTGAATTGTTCTACAAGGTAGTCCATAATTCTATTGTCAAAGTCGTCACCACCAAGTTTGTTGTTGCCGTGTGTTGCTAAAACTTCAAACACGCCGTCGCCGATTTCCATAATAGAAACGTCAAACGTACCACCGCCAAGGTCGTAAATAATAACCTTTTGGGTTTTGCCTTCTTTATCTAAACCATAAGAAAGCGCTGCAGCGGTAGGTTCGTTGATAATACGAAGTACGTTAAGACCTGCAATTTTACCAGCGTCTTTAGTTGCTTGACGTTGACTATCAGAGAAGTATGCGGGACAAGTGATAACCGCGTCGGTTACGGTAGTGCCAAGATATGCTTCGGCATCTTTTTTAAGTTTAGTTAAAATCATTGCCGAAATTTCTTGTGGGGTGTAATCTTTGCCATCAATATTTACTTTGTAGTTTTCGCCCATATGCCTTTTAATAGACGCTACTGTTCTATCAGCGTTAGAAACCGCTTGGCGTTTTGCTACTTGACCAACTAATCTGCTTCCGTCTTTTTGGAATGCTACTACCGAAGGAGTAGTTCTTGAACCTTCGGCGTTAGCGATAACTACGGGTTCGCCGTTTTCCATAACCGCTACGCAAGAGTTTGTAGTACCTAAGTCAATACCTATTGTTTTCATATATATAATCTCCTTTAATTTTACTTATTTAATAACGCTTACTTTAGCGTATCTTATAATTTTATCTTTTAATTTATACCCTTTTTGAAGAACGAATTTTATCGTATCACTTTCTTCGCCTTCTTCTTTTTCTGCTTGCATAACTGCTTCTGCTACGTTCGGGTCAAACGGCTCGCCCACGGGGTTAATTTCTTCTACTTCTAAAGACTTAAGCGTATCATCAAATCTTTTCTTGATGTTTTTTAAGCCTTCTAAAGTTTTTTCATCTAAATTCATTGAAAGCGCATAGTCAAGCGTGTCGCCAACCGTTAATATCTTTAGAATAACGCTTGAAGCGCCTTCGTTAAACGCATCTTGCCAAATTCTAGCGTTTCTTTTTTTATAGTTATCAAATTCCGCAACGTTTCGCATCCACTTATCCTTAAAGTCAGACATTTGTTCGTTTAAGACTTTGTTTTCTTCTTTAAGTTTTTCGTTTTCAGCAATTATTTCTTTAGTTTTTTGAGTGGGAGTTTTAGTTTCTTTTACCTTCTTTTCTTCCATCATCTACTCCTTGTCCTTTAACATATCTTCTAAAATTTTACCAACGCCCTCTAATACCGAAACAACTTTTTGATAGTCCATACGAAGCGGACCTATAACGCCGTAAGTTCCAACTTTTGCGCCGTTTGCAGAGTAAGTTGCGGTTACCATAGAACAATCTTTTGGCATTTCGCCGTCTTCACCACCGATTTTAATATTTATTTCAATATTATCTTTTTCACTATCTAGTAGCCCTGCAATTTTATCTTTAGAAGTTACTATTGATAAAAAGTTTTTAACCTTTTCGCTATCAGCAGTATATTCGGGGTGGTTTAGAATTTTGCCTTCGCCTTCTAAATGGATTTTCGCTTTAGATTTATCAATATAATCTTCTATTGCGTCCATTATTCCATCAAATATGTCCCTATAAGAATCAAATTCTTTCTTTATAGCGTCTTCAAGACCTAAAATTTCTTTTAACGTCTTGCCCGTAAATAATGAACTTATAAGTGCGCACGCCTCTTCTACTTGTGCGTCTGTCATTGCGTCGGGTATTGAAATGAATTTATCTCTAATTAACGTGTTTTCAGTAACTATTAGTAATAGCGCTTGATTTTTCTTGTAACGGAAAATTTCTACCTTTACTATTTTTTCTTCGTCGTTATGCACCGAACAACCTATTGAAGTATAGTCCGTAAGTTCGCTTATAACTTTAACGGCACTACTTACAACTTCTTCTAAATTGTTTGCGCGTTCACTAAACGAATTTTTAATTACTTTAAGTTCTTTTGCGGAAAGTTTACCCTTATCCATTAGTTCGCTTACGTAAAGTTTATACGCTTCAACCGAAGGAACCCTACCACTTGAAGTGTGAAGTTGTGTTAAATACCCCATTTCTTCTAAGCCTGCAAGTTCGCTTCTAACCGTTGCCGAACTAATGTCAGTCATATATTTTTCATTTATGCTTTTACTTGATACGGGTTGCGCGCTACTAATATAATCGTCAACCACGTATTGAAGAATTTTTTTCTTTCTGTCAGAAAGTTTCATCTTCGCTCCCCTTTTAGCACTGCTTTGTGCCTTTTGTTAGCACTCTTTTTGTTTGATTGCCAACTTTTGAATAGATTTTATAACTTTTATTTAAGTTTGTCAATACTTTTGCGACACTTTTTTGATAAATATTTTTTTATTTTTTATTTAGGGACGTTAGGCAATTATTTAAAATAAAAAACCCCTTGAAAAATCAAGGGATTTATCTTTTATATATTATGGCTTGGAACGTTTGACGTAAACACTTTTACGTATTGAGTTGAAACCGCTAAAACTTCTGGGTTACCTTCTTTTCCGTGAACGTCTAAAAGTTCTTCATCAAGTTCGCTTAGCGCGTCTTTTTTGCCCGCGAGATATTCTAAAACTAATGCCTTACAATTCTTAACGCGCATAATTAGACCACCTATTCTAGCATCTTGAACTTCTAAGCCGTTGGGCTTACTTTCTATAAGCCAAGCAGTTCTTAGCGCCGTGTAGAATTTTTCTAACCTACAAACTAATTCGTCAAAATCGGGAAGTAATTTTTCAAGTTCTTCTTTCTTTCCGCTCTTGTACGCTTTTCTAAGCCTTACGCCGAAATCACACTTAACTTCAAGCACGTCGCAAAGTAAACTTTGAACGTCAAACAAGTATTTATAATTACTTTTTTCGCCGTTTTCTTTAATTATTTTAGAATACTTTCTAAAAGTTTCGGGGTAATAATCTCTAATAGTCGTATCGTATCTACCGCTAAATAAATCATTATAGAATAAATACTTTATAGGATTGTAACTGCGGTTGTCAAAATCAAGGTTGCCTAGCCTATTAGGAAGGTCTAAAGATTGAAATGCAAAATAGTCTTCATTAAAATCACTGAAAAAATCTTTTGCAACTTGCTTTTCGTCAGTTACGCCGTTATACGCCTTTGCAAACGCGTAAAGGGTTGGGATTATTGAGAAGAACGGACATTCGTTGCCGTCGTCGCCCCAAATAGTGAGTAGTGCATTTTTAACGCCTTCTCTTTTACATCCTATTATTCCGTCTACAGCCCTTGCCGTTGACCAGCGATTAAAAGGTGTAAAGCCTTGCCACTTGCAAGCGCCACCCGCAAACCATATATCGTCAGTTAAAATTTTATGAAGTTTTACACGCGAAGCGTAATGCTCGGGCTCTCTATTATAATAATCCCAGTAAACTAGTGCCACTTCTTTAGGGTATTTATCAATAACTTCCTTGGGCATATTTTCGCCAAAGTAATACGCGCCGTTATTAGCAATACGGAAAAACATATCCGACCACATCTTGCACTTAAAACCATATTTTTTGGCAATTTCCAAAACTTTATTTAAGTGTTCTACCATAATTTCGGCGCGTTTATTTTTATCAATAAAGCCGTTTTTGTTGAAAATTTTACCAAAACCCAAATCGTGCGCTTCGTCCATACCTATATGCACTAAACGCGAAGTAAAACACTCTTTTATCGTAGAGAAAATATTTTCTATAAGTTCGTATGTTCTTTCATTTTCAACTAATAGAATATCTTTAATTTCGTTTATAGGCTTATACTCTTCCCATTGAAATATTTGGTTCAAGTGCGCAAGCGTTTGCACACAAGGTATAAGTTCAACGCCTTTTGATAAGCAGTAGGCGTTAATCTCTTTTAAGTCCGCCTTTGAATATCTTCCGCGAAGATACCCAAAATACGGCTCGTTATTAACTTCAAAAGTGTCTTCGGTATAAAGTTCTAGGGCGTTATAACCCATTTTTGCGATAAGGTCAACAAATTCTTTAACCTTTTCTACTTTCATTATGCCGTTTCTAGAAACGTCTAGCATTACGCCCAAATAATTTTTTTCCATAATTACCTCCTTACCGCACCATCGCCTAATACGAAGAATTTTGTTGTTACAAGCGCTTCAAGCCCCATAGGACCACGCGCGTGAAGTTTTTGTGTTGAAATGCCTATTTCCGCGCCAAGACCAAACACAAATCCGTCTGAAAAACGCGTAGATGAGTTATGATATACACAAGCCGAATCAATGCCGTTCATAAAGGCAACCGCATTCTCGCTATTTTCGGTAATTATTGATTCAGAGTGTTTTGTGCTATTTTCGTTTATATGCTCTATTGCACACTCTAAACAATCAACGGTTTTTACCGATATTATAGCGTCGTCGTATTCGGTAGCAAAATCTTCTTCTTTTGCGGGAACCGAATTATACTTTCCATTAAGCACTTTATACGCCCTTTCGTCAGAGCGAATTTCAACTTTCTTTTCATAAAGTTTTTCAGCGATAAGCGGAAGTGCTTTATCTAAAATTTTAGAGTGAATTACCAAAGATTCACACGCGTTGCATACGCCGTAGCGTTGAGTTTTGGCGTTAAAAATAACACTTACCGCCTTATCAATATCCGCAAATTCATCAACGTAAATATGGCAGTTACCCGCGCCCGTTTCAATAATAGGAACGGTGGCGTTTTCAAGCATATTTTTAATTAGCCCAGCGCTACCCCTAGGAATAAGCAAATCAACTAAGCCGTTCATTTTTATAAAACGCGAAGTCGTTTCCCTAGAAGTATCGTCAATTAAGCATACTGCATTTTCAGGAGCGCCGTTATCATTAAGCGTTTTTCTTAAAACGCTAACTATTGCTCTATTTGAATTTATAGCGTCACTACCGCCTTTAAGAACTACCGCGTTTTGAGTTTTAAAAGTTAGTGCAAAAGCATCTGCCGTAACATTTGGACGCGATTCATAAATGATACCTATAACGCCAAACGGAACGAAGTTTTTGCAAATTCTAATGCCTTGCTTTTCGTTTTCGTAAAAATAAGCGGTCTTGCCTACGGGCGAAGTTAGAAGCGCTACTTGTTCTATGCCAGTTGCAACATTTTCTATAACAGCATCTGATAAAACTAATCTATCAATAAACGCTTCAGAAGTGCCTTTTACCCTAGCGTTTTCTACGTCAATGGCGTTTTCTTTTTTTAGGAAATCAGCATTATCTCTTATAGCCTTTGCGCAGGCGTTTAGCACTTCGTTTATTTTATTAGCGTCTAGTTCGTTAAGTTTTTTTGACGCATTTTTTGCGTTTTGACAAAGCGAAAGTAAATCAAACATCTTTTTTACCCTTAAAAATCTTCGTTATTTTTCTTTGTAGTCTTTTTCTAAAATAGAAAAATTTAATTTTCCTTTTTCTTCTATTTTCGTTTTCATACCAGTTTTTAACTTCTTCTAGATATGACTTTTCACGAGAAGAAATCATTTTTTTACCTTTGTAAAAGGCGGTCATCACGCCTAGTATTTGCGCTTTTTTAACCTTTTCCGTTTGCAAAATACTATCGCCCGATACGATATAATCTTCACCAAGCCCTATAACCCTGTGAAGAACTAACGCCCCGTTTTCACGCTTAAATAATATTACGTCGTAAAGACTAGGTTCGTCTTTAAGAGTTTCAATAATTACTGAACTAGCGTGGTTCTTTATGAAAGGCCACATACTATCGCCATACGGCGCAAACGCAATGGTGCCTTTGTTTT
>JAZOST010000032.1:0-129930 GCA_045657285.1 Christensenellaceae bacterium | reverse complement strand
GTTTACAACTGCATTAAGCAAGCGTATAATATGGAAAAGAATAACCTTCGCGAAAGCATTGCGGAAAATATAAATCTTTAATAAAAATTTTAAAAATAAAACTCGGAAAAAAAGGTCTCTTCTCTTAGGGATTTTTACTTTAAGACAAAAGTGTAGCCCACTATACTTCGCAAAAAGCGAAATATGGTGGGCTTTATCTTTACCACAAAAGATTGAAACATATTAGTGATATTTTTAGCCTTGTGGCTAAAAGTTATATTGCTTGTTTTACAAGCAGTTATATTTTGGCTACGCCAAAGTTATATTAAATAAATCCTTAACTCGCCATTGGGCGAATATAACTGCCGATAGGCAATATAACTTGCGTAAGCAAATCTAACAAATCCGTTCACGGATTTATTTAGCTGTCGCAATTCCCTACGGGAAGAGCGACAAGCCGAGTTTTTTATTTCTTACTTCTTTCCGTCGTTGAAATATAAAATGCCGAGCGTGTGTTCGCCACAGTGGCTTGCTATCGTACAGCCTGCACGCGTTTCGTAAATTTCCTTAAAGCCTGCTTCTTCAAGCGCTTCTCTTGCGGACTCAACCATTTCTATAGTGGCAGTGGTATAAGTTATAAATGCACGGGTTAGGTCTGGAGTGTTAAATTCTTCAAGCGTTTCTCTAGAATACTTGCTTATTACGGACGCCATATTTCCCCTATACTTTTTATCCGAAACCATTTTGCCGTCTTTTACGATAATTCTAGGACGAATTTTAAGTAGGTTTGCGCCTAAAAGTTGCAAACTATTACATCTTCCGCCCTTAAACAGATAATCTAGTCTTTCAACGATAAAACTTGCTTGAATAGAGTTAACCCTTGCTAAAAGTTTTTCGTAAATTTCTTCGGCGGATAAACCTTCATCGGCAAGTTCACGCGCGTAAATTGCAAGAAGACCTATACCCGTTGATAAGCTTTTGCTATCAACAACGTAAACGTTCTTAAGATTTTTTGACGCGTTTATCGCGTTGTTGCAAGAAGACGACATTCCGCTTGATAAACAAATATGCACTATCGCGTCATTTTTTTCTAAAAGCGATTCAAAATATTCGGTATATTCAAACTCGTTTATAGCGTTGGTTTTGGGAAGTTTTTTAGTCTTTTCAACGTAAGCGAAAACTTCTTCGGTAGAGTGATCGCCGTCCTTAAAAACCATATCGCCTAAAACTATTTGATAAGGCACAACGCTTATATTATATTTATGTAAAAGTTCGGCACTTAAGTCGTTAGTAGATTCAACGGAAATCGCAATTTTCATAGTCCCTTCTCCTTTTTTCAAGGTATATTATACCACAAATTAAAAAACGTGTGTAGTTATTTTTTTTAATTTTAATACTTTTGCATTGAAAAAAACTTTAAAAAAACCTTTTTATTGACATTTTTCGCGCGGAATTACATAATTAAAGAGTTATAAAAAAACTTTGCGGGAATTACTTGATTTAATGTGCCGTTAAGTGATAAAATACATATAACTTATTATTCCGAAAGGAGAAATTTAATGGAAAAAATTAACGGCGTTATAAATGCCACAACAGTTTCTTATGCCGATTTTAAGGACTATGACAACAAGATAGTTTCAATAAAGGGTTATATTCACAGAATTCGTGAAATGACCGGCTTTTCTTTCGTTATTATTCGTACCGAAAACGATACTATTCAATGCGTTTACGCGCCAGAATTTTCTTCTTATCGTTGGGACGAAAAACTAACCGAAGAAGCGTGTGTTAAAGTTACCGGTAAAGTTGTTTCAAGCACGGACGCTAAAGGCAATTTAAGATTTGAACTTCAAATACACGATATTGAAATTCTTTCGCTCCCCGCGGAAAATCTTCCTATCGTTATCAACAAAAAGCAACTTGACGGCATTGGTCTTAACACCGTTTTAGACCTTCGCCCGATTGCAATGCGCAACCCCAAAGAACGCGCAATCTTCAAAATACAAGAAGGTATTGCTAGGGGATTTAGAGAATTTTTAGCAAATAACGGCTTTACCGAAATTCGTTCGCCTAAAATCAACTTTGCGGGTGCTGAAGGCGGTACTAACGTATTCAAACTTGATTACTTCGGCAAGGAAGTTTATCTTGCGCAAAGCCCACAACTTTACAAACAAGCACTTGTTGGCGTATTTGGCAAAGTTTACGACGTTGGCCCCGTATTCCGTGCAGAACATCACGACACTTCGCGCCACTTAAACGAATATACTTCAATGGACCTTGAAATGGGCTTTATTGAAGACTTTAGAGACATTATGAATATGGAAACGGGCGTTCTTAAATACATTATGGAACTCCTTAAGAAAGACTATTCTGCTGAAATTGAATTGTTGCACGCTGATATTCCCGAAATCACCGAAATTCCGTGCATTAAGTTTATGGAAGCGAAAGAACTTTTAATGACCAAATTCAAGTATAAACCGTCTGATATGAAAGACTTTGACCCAGAAGAAGAAAGTTTACTTGGCAAATGGGCTAAAAAAGAACTTAATAGTGACTTCTTGTTCGTTACCCACTACCCAACCATTAAACGTCCTTTCTATACTATGGACGACCCCAATGACCCCGAATATACACTTTCATTTGACCTATTATTTAGGGGACTTGAAATCACTTCGGGCGGACAAAGAATTCACGACTATAACGCTCAAGTTGAAAAAATGCTTAAATGCGGTATGAACCCTGAACTTTTTGAAACTTACCTTATGCTCCACAAATACGGCGCTCCTCCCCACGGCGGTTTAGGTATTGGTCTTGAAAGACTTACAATGCACCTTTTAGGCTTTAAGAACGTTAGAGAAGCAACTATGTTCCCGCGTGACTTAAACAGAGTTTCTCCCTAATAAAAAGTAAAATTAAAAACGGACTAAATTTATGGAGTTCCTATAAGGGAATTTTGATTTAACACAAAAGTATAGCCCACTATACTTCGCAAAAGCGAAATATGGTGGGCTTTTCTTATTCACAAAAAATCAAGATTTTAAGAGTTTTATTTTTAGCCTTGGGGCTAAAAGTGATATGCAAAACAAGTTTTGCGTGATATTTTGACTTGCAGTCAAAGTGATATTAAATAAATCCTTAACTCGCCGTTAGGTGAATATAACTGCGTAGCAATATCACTTGCGTTAGCAAATATAACAAATCCGTTCACGGATTTATTTAGTTGCCGAATCCCTTGCGGGGACTCGGCTTAGTCCGTTTTGTTTGTAAATTTATTATAATTTTTTAAGAATTTCTTCCATTGCACTATCAATAGGTGCACTAATAGAAAAACTTTTATCTCTTGCAACTATTTCAACTACGCCTTGCTTGATGTTTCTTGGGCTTACGATAACTCTAACGGGAACGCCAAGTAGGTCGGCGTCAGAGAACATTATACCCGCACTTACGTTTCTATCGTCGTAAATTACTTCTACGCCCTTTTCTTGTAAGTCTTCATATAATTTATCGGCAAGCGTTTTTACTTCTTCGTTATCAGGACGAACGGCACATAAGTGAACTTGATAAGGCGCAATCGCTTTCGGCCAAATAGGACCGTAATCGTCGTGGTGAACTTCGCAAATTGCTGCGGCAAGCCTACCAACGCCTATTCCGTAACAGCCCATTATGGGATATTGAATAGCGCCGTCGCTATCAACGTAAGTCATATTCATAGCCTTGGTGTATTTAGTGCCAAGTTGGAAAATATTACCAACTTCTATACCGCGAGAAATTGTGATAGTATGCTTTCCGCATTTAGGGCATATTCCGCCTACTTGAATTTTAGCAAAGTCGTGATATTCTACGTCTTTCATATCCCTATCCATATCAAGACCGGTATAGTGATAATCAATTTCGTTAGCACCGCAAACAAGGTTGTTCATACCTTTAAGAGAGTGGTCGTAAAGCACGATAAAGTCGCCTTCTAAACCAACAGGACCTATAAAGCCTGCTTTAATACCGCATTCTTCGGTAATTACTGCGGGGTGAATGTCAAAGCCTAAATAATTAGTAAGTTTTGTTTCGTTTACTTCTAAATCCCCGCGCAAGAATAATACGATATATTTATCGTCTGAATTTCTTTGATAAACTACCGCCTTGCAAGAACTTTTAGCGTCGCAATTTAGGAAAGAACAAACTTCTTCAATAGTATGTTGATTTGGGGTTGCAACTTTTACTAGTTCTTTGCTTTCTTCAGTTCTTTTGTAGTCAATAATATTTTCAGCCGCTTCCATATTAGCGCGATAATCACAATCCGAACAAATTGCAATAGAATCTTCGCCGATATCAGTTAAAAGCATAAATTCATGAGAAATACTACCGCCCATCATACCAGAGTCAGATGCAACGGAAATAACTTCTGGAATTCCTGCCCTTGCAAAAATGCGTTCGTAGGCTTTGTGGCACTTATCGTAGTATTCTTCTAAATCTGCTTGACTAGTGTGGAAAGAATACGCGTCTTTCATAGTAAATTCACGAACGCGAATAAGCCCTGATTTTGGTCTTGCTTCGTCACGGAATTTTGTTTGAATTTGATAAATCATAAACGGATATTTATTATAACTTTGGCCGTATTCTCTAACAAGTTGAACTGCGGCTTCTTCGTGCGTCATACCAAGAACTAACGGGCTGTCACTTCTATCGCCAAAACGCACTAACTCTTTGCCGATACTTTCGTATCTACCCGATTCTTGCCATAAACTCGCAGGCATAACTACGGGGAATTGAACTTCTTGACCGTCAATGCCGTCCATTTCTTCACGTATGATTTGTTCAATTTTACGTGTGATACGCTTTAAGGGCATATACGAAGAAAAAATACCGTTCGCAACGTATTTAATATACCCTCCACGAACCATTAAAGCATGGCTTTCTACCGTGCAATCAGACGGTTTTTCCTTAAATCTTTCGCCTACTAATTTTTCTAGTTTCATAAAAATCTCTCCACTTATTCTTAAAAACAAAAAATCCTAAACTAATTTTTCAATCAGTTTAGGACGAACGTTTTGTCCGTGTTACCACCTAAATTCGGATATAATATCCGCACTCTATTGGCAAAATAGCCGTTTCTCTATTACGGGAGAACCCGACGACGCTTACTAAAACGTAAAGTTTATTCCGCACGTGGCTCCAAGACGGGTTCGGTTAGTTATTGCTAAAGGTTTTCACCTGCCACCTTCTCTCTAAAACAACTTATAACTTACTATTTCTCTTCTTTGCCTTTTTGTGTTCAGTTTTAACTTATTCTAGCATAAAAACCAAATAAAGTCAAACGGCTTTTATAAAGTCTTTGCTTTTTCTTTTGAAAATTCACAACCGCAATAATTTTGGCGATATAGTCCATACTCTTTTGAAAGTTCAACGCTTTTTAAATACCCACCACGCTTTTTAAAGTCAGTTGGTAAATATTTTGCCCCGACTTCTTTTTCAATCTGAAGACCTATTTTATTTATGAGTTCAGCATTTTTTAATGGACTTACGGTTAGGGTTGTAGCAAAATAATCGTAGCCGTTTTCTTTTGCGTAATTTGCGGTTTTATTAAGTCTAAGCGAAAAACATTTTTCGCACCTAAAACCGCCTTCTTTTTCATTTTCAAGACCTTTGACTAAACTTAAAAAATCTTGCTTGTCGTAGTCGGTTATTATGCAGTTAACGCCTTCTATCGCGCAAAATCTTTTTTGTTCTTCTGCACGTTTATTATATTCTTCTAAGGTATCCATATTAGGATTATAAAAGAATATGGTTATTTCAAAATGTTTTTTTAGTAGTTCAATGCAGTACGACGAACACGGCGCGCAACACGCGTGAAGAAGTAATTTTTCTCTTTTATTTTGCGCTTTGTTCTTTTTAACCAAGCACTCTAACTCTAAATCGTAATTTATTTTATTCATTGATTTCGCTTAAGGTTATTTCGCCGTTTTTATTTTCCGCGATATAAGATTGACCGCCTGAAGATAATGCTTTAGTTAGCGTGCCGTTTATAAAAACTAGCGCCGAATCATTTTCAACGCAGTACGCTTTTTCTATTCCGCGTTCTTTCATTGCGGATAAAAAGTCGTCTTTCCTTTCGTTAAAGTGTGGGCACATTGTTCCATCTAAAACGCCAAGGCCTTTTTTCATAACGTAATCTGCACTTTGACCGCGCATAATCTCATAGTCCGTGTACATATTAGTAAACCAACAAATTGCGCCAGCCGATAGCCCGCAAATTATTTTGCCGTCCTCGTACGCTTTAAGTATTAGTTTATCTAGCCCCGTTTCTTTCCATTTTTCAAGCATATATACGGTATCGCCACCGCCTATATAAATAGCGTTTGCTTTTTCTATTTTTTCTTTTATTCTTTGGACGTCCATTTCGCCGTAAACTATAAGCGCCACTTCCGCTTTGATATCAAAAACCGAAGTGTAAGTTTTTCTAAAACTATTAAAATATGGCATACTATCGTGCGAAGCCGTGCCTATAAATAGCGCGTTTGCCCTAACTTCTTTAGCGTGCGCCTTGGCAAGCGACGCAACGTAGCGGTCAATTTCTAGCGTCGTTTTGTTTTTTATTTCGCCACCGCCTATTGCAACGATAACCTTGTCCATAAAATCTCCTTAAAAAAGGCTAGACAAAACGTCTAACCTTGTATAATTTCTTTTGCATTTTCGTTAAAAATTTTTTCGGCTACTTCTAAACCATATTTTCTTTTAACGAACGCGTATGCTTTTGCCATTGAATTATCACGATGAAAATGCGAATCACTAGCGACAAAATCTACTAGCCCGAACTTCATTAAAAGCCTTGACCTAACTTTGCAAGCCCTACCGTCTTTACCAAGTAGTGCCGACGCGTTTACTTGAATTTTTCCGCCCATACTTTTAACTTCTTGGGCTTCTAGCGGGGTAAAATACGAATATCTTTCCGCGTGCGCAATGATTGGGTTGTACCCTGCCGTTTTGAGCGTGTAAACACTTTCTACAATATCAGAAAATTCGCTTACCCTATATTCAACCAAAACGTTATTGGTGCCGTTAAGCGTCATTGCCTTTTCCTCTTTTAGAACGTCTACCGTATCTCTATGAGCGAAAATTTCTTGACCTAAAAACAAATTTACGGGAATACCTTTTTCATTTTTTAACGCGTTAAAACGCTCAAAAATTTCCTTTATTTCGGCTGGGGTTTTGTGGAACATTTTCTTATAATGCGGGGTAAGAATTATGTCGGTTACCCCTTGCTTGACGCTTTCATTAAGCATATTAAAAGAACGTTCGTATCCATCACTACCATCATCAACGAAAGGCAAAACGTGTGAGTGAATATCTATCATAAACCGCTACCTACGTTTAATTTTCGTTATCTTCGTAGTCGTAAGAATAATATTTTCCGTAATAGCCGTAGCCTTTGTCTTTCTTCTTGTCGTACATAGTAAATACCGAACCTAAAACTTTTATATCGTTCTTTTGAAGTTCAGCAATCGCTTCTGAAACTTGAATTTTAGCAGTCCTACCAAACGCTGCAAGAAATAAAATTCCATCAGACACTTTTGAAATGTGAATATAGTCTGAAACTTGCAAGATAGGCGCGCAGTCAATAATAATATAATCGTATTCGCCCCTAAGTTCTTCAACAAAGTTTTTGAACTTTTCAGAAACTAGAATAAGCGACGGATTAGTAACTTCAGCACCCCTAGTTATAATGTCAACGTTCTTATATTCCGTCTTTTTAATAATTTGCTCTTTGGTTGCGGTTGATAAAATATAATCCGCAAGACCTATTTCTTTCTTTAAGCCAAAAAGTCTATGCGCCCTTGGTCTTCTTAAATCAAGGTCTAAAACTAAAACTTTTTTTTCAGTATAACCTAAACTTACCGCAAGGTTTGCTACAAGAGTAGTTTTACCTTCGTGCGGAACTGCTGATTCTACTTGAATAACTTTATGATTACCCGTTGCGTTAAGATAAATAATATTATCCCTAAGCCTTGTGTATCCGCCAGAGCCGATTTTAATACCCTTTTCGCCAATTACTATTTTGCTTGAATTTGCTTTAGGTTTTTTGTTAAAAATATTCATTTTATTGCTCCTTTATTTTAAGCACGAACGTTTTAATTTAAAACATTATACTATAAAAACAAAACCTTTGCAATAATAAACAAACATTTTTATGTATTTTTAGGCTTAAATCACCCTTTTTAAGTGTTTTTGCTAATTTTTTCTAAATACCCTTTAAGAATTTTTACGTGTAACTGCTCGTCAAGAATTATTCTTGCAATTACTGCAGATACTTCTTCGTTTTGCAAGCAAGAAAGCATTTTCTCATATTCCTTAATCGCCAAAAGTTCGCCAGTTATATCGTCCATAAGCATTTTTTGCGGAGTTTTTGTGTAACTGACGTTACCCGTGTTGTAAAAATTCCACTTGAGCGGTGGACACCACGTATAAACTGGGTCAACGCCTAGTTTAAGTAAAAGTTTACCTAAAATCTCAAAGTGCTCCATTTCCGCAATGGCAATTTTCATAAGCCCGTTTGCAATTTCTTCCCAGCCTTCTTCAAAATAAAAGTGATGATACACGTATTGCATTACAGCGGTAAGTTCACTTTCCTGCCCAGAATACGCAGGTGATATTATTTTTGCGCTTATAGCGTCAGGCTCAATACTATCTAAACTTGGATATGGTAAATCTACTTTATAAATTTCTCTCATAATCCCTCCTTTTAATAGTCTATCTATATTCAAAGAAGAATTATATGGTTAAAAAAAGCAAGGCAACTTCGCCTTGCTTTTTGTTTTATTAGTCAAAATCAGACCAAAAAGATTTACAACTGATTTTAAGAATTATAATGTTACCTTTATCTACTCCTAAAGTTTCAAAGTTTAAAACGGTATCTTTTTCAATCTTAATAATATTACCGTTTACGCTTGTACTCCAGTATAAATCTTCAAAGTCGTTTTTTAATTCATCTCTTAACTGCGTTAAATCGGGAAGATTTTCACCTAAACTTTCGCCGTAAAGCACTATTACGTCCGCATAGGGAATATTTTCACTAAAATCTTCTTCGTCGCCACCGCGTTGCACAGCCCTAATTTTTACTAAATAGCCTTCAGCATATTCAGACGGTGGCGTTGCGGGTGGTTCGTTTTCGCCGTCGTCATTATCTCCACACGCTACCATTGTTAGCGCGAGCGTTAAAAGTGTAATTATTGATAATAATATTGATAAAAATTTTTTCATAAGCGTTCCTTTTTATGCGCCGTACTTTGACATTATTTTAAGCAAAGCGCCTAATCCGTCGTTTATTTTTCTTTTAGTTTCTATATCGTAATCCCCGCGTTCCGCTTGCATTACATTAAGTTCTAGTTCTTTTACTACGCTCCTATCTTGAGATGAAAGCGAAAAATAGTTTAGCCTTGCAATAACGCTTTTCACGTGCGAAAAATCAATTTCTGGCTTGCTTTCTTTAGGCTTTTGCACCGCAACAAGTTTTTCGGGCGGAGCGTTTAATCTCTTTTCGCCCCTACTTTCGTTAATTTTTTCATCTAAAAATTTGATAAAATTGATTTTATCGCTCTTTTCGTCCGCTTTTACGGGAATAGCGCAAATTACTGAAAAAAACACAAGCCCAAGCGAAAGAGTTATAAAACACACGCTAGCGTTTATACCAGATAGCGTAAAAAGCCCATATTCACCCGTTATTATACCACAAAGAAATGGCAAATACCAACATCTTTTATAAAAATAGTAATTTTTTTTACGCTTGCACTTACAAAGCAGTATTATAAATGCAAATATTATGAGCAGATTTGCGCCTAAAATAGTTATTATTTCTATTAAACTAGCGTTATTGACTAAAAAATCTTTTACCGAATTTAACATAAGGCTATTATACAATAGCGCGCATTAAAACTTTTTAGATTTTTTAGTGCTTTTTGTCTTTTTTAGTCAATATAAACGCGTTCGCCCGAAAGAAGATTGATTATAATTTTATCAGTAACCTTTTTGCCTAGAATTTGGCTAACCGCACGGGCATAAAGATTTAATTGCTTTTCATATCTAGTTTTAAGCGTATCTGCTCCATGCTTTGAATACTTATAGTCAATAACCTTTGCCGTGTCTTTGTCTATTACTAATAAGTCAATAATACCTTGAACAAGCACTTCTTCAGCGGTATTTTTGTCTAAAATAGTGTTTGCTGGAGCGCTCAAAATAAAGGGTTGTTCTTTATAAATTTCTTTGCCCTTTATTTCTTTTAACAAGCCACCTGAAATTGCTTTTTCTATTTTTTCCAAACTAATTTCTTTAAGTTCTTCCACTTTTAACATATTAGAACTTATCATTTCATTTACTTGGGCGCTAAAATCCATATTAGAATTAAAGTCAAAAAGTTCTAAAACTTTATGCGCAAGCGTGCCTTTTTTATCGTCCGTACTTTCGTTCGTCTGAACAAAAGACATTGCGGGAACAAACTTCCCTTCACTAGCGGTGTTAACTTCAGTTACGCTAGTTTTAAGTGGCAAGGTAGTATCTTCGCCGTGGGCGTAGGAAAATGCGAAATTCTTTAGCATTTCGCTTACCTTTTCTTCATCTGCCTTACCTATAAGCACGGTGCGTTTTTCCGGTCTTAACGCGCTAAAAGCAAGTTCTTCTAAATCCCACGTTGTTGCGGGTATAGATATAGGAATATAGTTTATAAACCTTTCCGCGCCGACAAACCTATCGCGACGATAATCTTTACTGCACTTATAAGTTAGGTGGAGTGAATATTTCGCTCTAGTAGTAGCAACGTAGAAAAGCCTTAACTCTTCTTTCATTGTGCTAATTGCATTGCGTTCAATTATCATACCCCTAACTAAAGTTTCATAAGCGGTTCTATTTTCGTCGTCATAGCACTTAAATGCAAAGCCGTATTTTCTATCTTTTAAGAATATACCTTTAGTTTCTTCACCGCGACTTTTATTTTCTAGCCCGCAAACGATAACTACTGGGTATTCAAGCCCTTTTGACGAGTGAATAGTGGTAATTTTAATCGTGTTTTCTTCCGCCGTCATAGAAAGTTCAAACGCCTTGTTTGAAAGGGTAATTTTGTTTAAGAATTCTTTTACGGTATAACTATTCCCTTGATTTTCCGCTTCGCAAAGAAATTTTCTAACGCGTTTTAACTTGTTTTCGCCAAGACCTGACGCTAAAATGCAGTTTTCATAATCGCTATCTAAAATTATTTGCTCAAGAGCGCCTTTCGCACCTATAAAATCCGCCAAAAAGCGAATTTCACTTATATATTCGTAAAAGTTTTTTACTTTTTCGAAAAGTTCGCCATCTGCATTTTCTAGATAATAACTAAACGCCTCATGGAAGAATTTTTGCTTTTTGCCTGACTCTGCAAAAAATAATACTATGCGTGCAAGTTCTTCTTCGGTAAAGTTACCGATAGGGCTTTTCATAACCGAAACAAGCGGTATATCTTGATAAAAGCAGTCTAAAAGTTTAACTGCGTTTATTAAAAGTTGTACTTCAGGGTAATCTAATACGCTATGGCTTACTTCGGACGCTACGGGCAATCCTTGACGAATAAGCCCACTAACTAACGCCGAAACGTATTCAGTGTTGCGGTTTCTTGTAAGAATTGCAATATCCGAATAGTTTACAACTTTTTCTTCGCCACTAGAAACGTCATAGTACGTTTTGCCAAGTTCTTTCTTAATTATTTCGCCAACTAATAAAGATACAGCCGAAACGTCGTCCTTTTCTAGTTTGTTAAGTTCTTCTTTCAGGTCGTAAATTCTAGGTTTTTCGCTTTCAGAAGAGCGTTCCGTTTTGCCTAAAAGAACGTGCATTTCCGTCCTACCATTTTTATCTTCGGGGTAAATTCCACCAGCCGTTAGCATTGACGATACGGCGTAATCGTTTCCGTAGAACTCTTTGGTCATTGAGTATGAAAAAATGGCGTTTACCATATCAATAACCGCTTTTGCCGAACGGAAATTGCAGTTAAGGCGAATAACCTTTTCGTTCGCCCTTTCCATACGCTCAAATTTTTCACTAAAGATTTCAGGCTTACAACCCCTAAAACCGTATATGCTTTGCTTTACGTCGCCAACCATAAACAAATTATCTAGAGTGATTTTTGTCATTATTTCTTCTTGAACGTCGTTAGTGTCTTGATATTCGTCAATAAATACGTATTTATAGGCGCTTTTTATTTCCGCACAAACTTCACTATCTTCTAAAAGTTTTAAGGTGTATCTTTCTAGGTCGTTAAAGTCTAGTAAGTTTTCTTCCGCCTTTAACTTAGCATAATTTTTTTCGTATTCCTTAAGAACGCCAAAAATATTTTCGGCATCTTCTAATAGACACGAAAAATTTTCTTCGTCAAGTTTCTTATCGTTTAGGTGTAAATTTACACGTTTTATAAGAGCAACGAACGCGTCCCTAGCAAAAACTGCTAGCGCTTTGGCGCTTTCAAGTTCCTTAGGAATTTTGTTTCTAAATAGGTCTTTTTTATAGCCGTCTAGTTCCTTAAAATAGTAAAGGTCGTTCTCTTTTGCAAGGCGAACGTCAGATAAAAGTTCTTCGGTAAAAGTTTTTGCTTTTTCTACGCTAGAAAGCGCTCCTAGCGCTTCTTCTAGACAATTTATAAGCGAATCTAGCGTTTGGTTTATTATATTTTTATAGTCTAAAGCGCAGTTTTCAAAGTTTTCTTTTTTATAAAGGGCGATTGTGTTTTCAATAAATTTTTCGGGGTGGGCTTCGCTTTTTAAGTATTCACTCATACTTATTATCGCTTTCTTAAACTCTAAATCACGCCTACCTACCCTATGTCTTTCAACGGCGGTTAAAAACCACTTATCTTTTGCTTGATAATATTTTTTGAACGTTAAATCAACCGCTTGGCTTTTAAGCGCATCCGAAACGGTTTGGTCAGCAACGGCAAAATCAGGCGAAATGTTTGCTATAAAGAAGTATTTGCGTAAAAGTCTAGCGCAAAAAGAGTGAAGCGTGCAAATATCCGCCGTCGCAACGTCAGAAAGTTCGGTGTATAACCCTTCTTGCCCTAGTTCAATTTGCCTTGCAAGTTCTTTTTTTAGTTTTTCTTTCATTTCGTGAGCGGCGGCTTCAGTAAAGGTAACGGCAAGAATTTCTTTCACCGTTGCTCTTTTTTCTATTATTAGCCTAATTAGGCGCTGAATCATAACGAAAGTCTTTCCGCTCCCTGCTGAAGCGGAAATTAAAACGTTTCCTTCGTTATGGTTTATTGCTTCTAATTGTTCTTTCTTTAATTCCATACCTAATCTTCTAAAATTGCGTTTTCAAAAGTTTCCGTTTGAACTTTTTTTATCTTTCTTATATCGCTGTCCCTTCTAGCGCACGTTGACTTAAACTCACAATATTCGCAAGCACCTTCAAGTGGCGTGGGCGCAATAAAGCCTTCTTCCATATTGGTTAGCGCAAGTTCGCTTATTTTTTTAGCGTACTCTATTTCCGCTTGCAAACCTTTTTCGGCTATAACGTTCTTTCTATCGTCACCACGTCTTTTTACGGGGATAAACTTTCCTTCCGAATTAGTTTCCGTAAGCGAATTATCACTAGCAAAAATTAGTTCTTCATTGTCTAAAGTTTTGCCTATGGTGAGCGTGCCTTCTTTTTCGCCAAACGGCAAATACTTATCTTTAACGGGAAGATAATACGCCCCTGCAATCTTTTTATCATTTACCGCTAACGCGTAAAGATAAAGTTGAAGTTTACTGCCCGCAAACAAGAGTTTATCATCATCACTTGCCGTGCCCGTCTTATAGTCAATAATTCTGCAGTAATCCCCGTATTTATCAACCCTATCAATAGTGCCTGAAAGTTTATACTTTCCGTTAAGAAGTTCTATCGCCGGATATTTACCACCCTTGCCAAATTTTACTTCAACGTCGTCGGGCGCGGTCTTAAATTTAGAACTACGCGACCAGTTATACGTTTTAATGCAAAACTTTTTGCATTCTTTTAGTGCAGAATTTAGCCCAGCGCTTATAGACGCGTCTTCTTTAAGCGCGCTATAATCGTTTTTAGAAAGCATTTTTTCACTTTCTTCTAAGAATATTCTATCAATATCATCTTTAGCGTTTTCGCTATCAATTTCCGCAATGCGCTTTGTGAATGAACAAAATATTTCGTGCATAATCACGCCGATAATACTTGGAGAAAGTTCACCCGTTTCACGCTCTTTTACCTTAAGCCCTTTTTCTAAAAAGTACCTATACGGGCAAGAGTTATAACTTTCAATAGCCGTAGGCGAAGCAACTTCCCTTGCTAAAAGTTTTTTCTCTGCTGATAAGCGAAGTTTTACTTCGCTTTTTGAATAATTTAGTATTTTTTGCGCGTCTTCTCTAGAACAAGCAAAGAAACTAGACGGCAAAGTAAAGTCATTAATAAGCCCTTCACTAAACCTACTAGCGCCTATTGCAAAGGTGCGCTTTGCTTCTAGTTTAGTTAAATATCCGTCAGGTTCGGCAAAAGGTTTAAGAGTAAATCTTTTTGCAAAAAAGTCTAACACTTCACTTTTTGCATTTTTACTTCCAGAATAATCCACAACAGGATAAGATAAGAATAATTTTTCGCTAAAAGACGCAAGCCCTAAAACCGTTTGCTCGCGATAGCGGTGATTTACCACCTTTATTTTGGGCTCAACTAAAACCTTTAGCGTTTCTAAAGCGTTAATGTCCGCATCAGTTAAAAGCGCAACGTCTTCTGAAAGCATAGGCACGCCTTCGGTAAGCCCAACGGCGAACGTTACGGGCGAAACAGCAAGCCCCGATTCACGATAAGCGCCCACGAACACCGCGTCGCTAAAACGTGGCAATAAAGAAATTTCCATTGCCATAACACCGCTTTTGAATATGTTTTTAAATTCTATATACGAAAGTTTTTCGTCCCCTAAAAACTTTTGCATATCGTCTAAAAGTTTTATAGTAGAATCATAAATTTGTTTTCCTAAAGCGCTTTCGTCTTCTTTCCCTAAATTAGATAGTTTTTGGTTAAATATTTCTATTTTGTCTTTAGCGTTTAAGTCTTCAATCATTTTGCGTGGATTAAACGACGAAATTAAAGACTCTAATTTTTCTCTAAACTCGTTAAAACTTTTTAGTTCATCTTCAGTATCAGCACTATAAACAAACTCTTTTTTAAGCGACGAAAAATTTATGTTGTACTTTAACAAATAGTTTTCAAACTTATCTAAAAAGTCTTTGTTTTCACAAAAGAGCGGGTTTTTACAGAAAGATAATACCGCTTCCCTTTCGTAATTTTTTCTAAAAATATCAACGTAAGAAAGTACAAGCGTAGTTAATGGGTGTGAAAGTGGAATTTTTTTAACGTCTAAAAAGTACGGAATATCAAGTAGCGTAAAAAACTTTGATATTTCGTTTACGTAATCGCCGTCTTTTGGCACGATAATCTTAAAATCACGATAGCGATAGCCTTCTTTGACCATCTTTTTTATTGTTTCGGCAACCCTTTCTATTTCGGCATAAGTGTTGGTAAAAGCCGAATAATATACGCTTTCCGTTTGAAAGCGCGCTTTACTTGAAACGGGCATAAACAATTCGTCTTTTATCATTTTAGAAACGGGCACGTATGGGGACGGCTTATGGATAGTTTCTAAATTTTCCCCTAATTCATTTGCGATATTTTTTATAGCCGTTTCCGTTTCGTTCACGAACGAAAAAGCATTTTCGCCGTATGGAAGTACTGCAGTAACCGAACGCGCCGTAGATATAAGTGCGGATACAATTTCCCTAATTTGCGCAGTAAAAGACGTATAACCAACTATATAAACATCACTATTTTTAATTTGATTGCTATTTCTAATAATGTCAGGAAGATACGAAAGCAACGAACTTTGGTCGTCAAAGCCATTTTCTAATAAATACTTTTCGTATTCGCTATAAATCAAAGCAACGTCGTAAAGTTTATTTTTTAGAACGCCACCTGCCCTTTCGGACGCATCAAGTATTTCACTTGGAGATATTTTTGCACTTTTAAGTTGCATTATAGTATCGCCAAGAGTAGGCGCAAGGTTAGTTTTGCTTGCTTTAAGGCACTTTAGCGAAAGATTGCCTATTAGTTTTTTTATAACCATACTTGAAGATTCTTTTGAAAGGATTTTGTCACTTGTTTTATTTTTAAGCAAAAATCCACCGAAAGAAAAAACTTCGGTGTTAAAAGTCCCTTTTAGCGCGTGGCAAACGGCACGCTCAGTCATAAGCGAAATTTTTTCTTCGCAAAAAATTAGTTTGCGCTTTGAAATTTCTGCACCGTCCGCTTTTATAAGTTCCGCCACTAACGGAAAAATATTAAAATATGAATCCGTGGTTATAAGTTTCATAATTCTATTTTAACATATTCATAATACTTTTTATAGATATTTTAACTTTTTTTATATAAGATTTACATTTTTTTTATTTTGTGTTATTATATTACTTGAAAATCAAATTACGGAGAATATAATGAAACGCAAAATCAGTTTAATATTGCTTTTCCTTGTGGCAGTTTTCACCTTTAGTGGTTGCAGTTGCGCGGGCGAAACAATTCTTGCTTTTAACAATAACTTCTACGGGAAAGAAGGCGCACCAAGTCCAAATTACACCGAAACACTTACTTACACCGTAACGTACGACGATAGTAACGAATATTACCAAAAGGAAGAAAACTTAAATAACTGTGATATAACCGTTTCTTATGATAACGGCACGTTCGTTCAAAAACTAGAAGTTCTTTCAGTTTTCCCCGCGGATATTGATAGCAATATAAAAATTAAAACGGAAGGAAAAGTTATTTACAAACTTTCTTCGCTTTTAAGTATTGACGTTACCTATACCACAAGCGAAGGAACTAAAACGAATAATGATTACGTTTCACACGTTGTATATTTTTGCAATAATGATTTATCTTTCGCACCTATTAAGTCGGAAGTAAAATCGCAATACACTTTCCTATTCTTTAGAAATGAAGGCTCTTACGCTGAAGCAGTATATAACGAATATACCACGGTTTACAACCAAAATTCATTTACCGTAAACGGCAAAAGTGCTAGAGTTGGCGGAGAAACGGCTGAAGAAACCACTTACACCGAAGATTATACTTTTAGAACTATTTTAGACAACTCTCAATTACTATTCGTTTTAAGAAACTACGCGATAGAAGAAGGCGATTACCCGACAATGCCCGTTAAAAACTTTAACTATCAAACGGCAACTAACTTAGTATTCACTAACCACTCTACGCTAGATACCCCCGTTCAATTAGATTATAATGGAACTAACGTTGATGCACTTAAACTTACCGAACACGAATTTGCAGTAAATTCTGCTAGCGCGTCTGGAATGAGCCAATATTACTTCTTACAAAATAAAGTAGAAAACACTCCTTACAACGCTCTTATTTATAGATACGTTGAACCCGTTATTGAATACGAAGGAATGCGCGCAATAGGCTCGTTTGATTACACCCTTGTAAAAGTAGAAATAAGTGAATAATAAAACAAACCGCTAACAAACGTTAGCGGTTTTAATTTTAACAAAAAAGAATAAAAGCACGGAAAATTCCGTGCTTTTTTAATACGTTCCTTCTAATTCTAAGTTCTTAAATAAATCGTCGTTAAAGAAATCAAAAAGCGTAATATTTAGCGCTTGACACATATCAAGAATAGTCCTAGTCCCAGGGTTTTTACTTTTACCGTAAAAAATACTTTTTATAGAGCCCGCAGGCAACCCCGAAAGTGTTGCTAGTCTATTAGGACTTATAGAATTTTGTTCACACAAGGCGTAAATCCTTTTAGTGATTGCTTCTTCTAATTTCATACCAATATCATTTCCAAAAGTTATATCTTCTATAATTTTAACAAAATTTCTTTTGAAAAGTAGAAGATATATCTTCTATTTTGTGATATACTATATAGGGTGGAGATTTATGAAGACAATTTCATTTTTTGGGCATAGAGAAATTTTCAATAAAAATGCCGTTAAACAAAGGCTATTAAAAGAACTGGAGCGTTTAATACCGCAAGGATATACTAAAATTTTAATAGGCTATCACGGAAGTTTTAACGCTTTGTCATTGTCTGTCTGTTTGTACTATAAAAGAAACGTAAACAAGAATATAAATATCAACGTTGTTTTTACCAGTTTTTCTTTGTTAAAAAAGGACGAATATGGAAATAGCAGAATAGATTTTTACAAAGATAACGATTGCGAAACCTTATTTTATGACATAGAAGATATACATTATAAAAATCGTATTACCTACTCTAATAAAAAAATGGTGGACGAAAGCGATATAATAATTTGCTACGTTGATATGAATTCTTATAAAAGTGGAGCAAAAACTGCCGTTAAATATGCTTTGAAACAAAACAAGAAAGTAATAAATTTATATGACAAAGACGACAAATTTAAATATTAAAAAAATAAAAGCACGGCTATTGCCGTGCTTTTTATTTTAAGTTTTAATTAGTTATCAAATACGTTTGCACCTTTAATTTCAAAGTGGGCTTTGAAAGTAGCGTCCGCATTTAATTTTTCGCAAAGTCTAAACGCTGCTGATTGAACGTTTATTTTTGCAGTGCCCGTAAAGGTTACGGTTTGTAGACTTTCGCAGTTATAGAACGCGTAAGCGCCGATATTTGCAAGACTGCTTGAGAAAGTAATATCAGCAAGTTTGCTTGCGCTAAAGCAGTGTTCGCCAAGACTAACTACGCTTGCGGGAAGAACTATATTTTCAACGCCTGAATTCTTGAACGCTTCGTCGCCGATTTCGGTAAGTACGTTTCCAGCCATCGTTACAGTCTTAAGATTTGCAGTTCCTTTGAAAGCGCCTTTATGAATTTTGGTAACCGTTTCGGGAATAGCAAAAGAATGAATACTTAAAGCGTTTTCAAAAGCATATTCACCAATTTCTACAACCTTGTTTGTAAGGTTAATTTTGTTTACTTGGTTAACGCCGTTAAAAGCATAGGCGGGAATTTTATAATCTTCTTTTGGAGCAATGGTAACTTCAACAAGTGATGCTGGGATATAAAAATCCTTGGTGCCCGCGCCGTAGTTTGCGGTAATCTTGCCACCGAAGTCGTATGCTTCAGAACTGAATACGTAACCAAAAGTTCTTTCTTCGTTAACTGATTTGGTTGCGCTATCAGCGGTTTCGCCGATATAAGCATCTGCATTTGCGGTTTTACCAACGAACGGAAGGGTTATTTTTTTAAGCCTTCTCATTGTGCTAAAAGCACCTGCATTAATTTCAGTAACGGTATCGGGAACGATTATTTCTAAAAGGGTATCGTTACCAGCAAAAGCGTTGGTTTTAATTCTACCAACAACCGCGTCGTTGCCGTATTTTTCTTTTACTTCCGCACCGATATCTAAGGTCGTTACACCTTCGCCCTCGTCAACGTATTTATATACGGTATAAAAATCTTCGCCAATGAATTTTTTGCATAATAAACCCTTGTCGTCATTTCCGCCGTCGCCGTTATCGCACGCTAAAAACGAAAAAGCACAACATAATGCAATTAACGTTAAAGTCAATAATTTTAATAGTCTTTTCATATATACTCCGACACTATTTGTTATATACCCTATAATTTTAACACCTGCGGAGCAAATTGTCAATGAATAATAATTATTTACAATCTATTTTATTAACTTTTTAATTGATTTTTGAAATCTAAATAATTACCTTGCCGTCTAAAAAACCATAAATAAAACCTTCGGCGTCTTTTCCGTACCGTTCAAATACACAAACAAAATCTTCAGGGCGCGCATTTTTAAATTTGTAAGTGGCGTAATAGTCTTTTAGCGCGTTAAAAAAATGATTATCGCCAGCGAACTTTCTTAGTTCGTCAAGCATTATTGCTCCCTTTACGTAGGTGATATTTACGTATTCGTATTCGCTTGAATATTCCCCTAAAGAGCGGAGCATTGCGGTATTAGTTTCGCCAAAAAGTTTTTCATAAACCGAACAATACACTTTATACGTTTTATGCGATATATCCACTAGTGTTTGCCTATCAAAGCCGTATTCTAAATGATTTTCATAAAACAAAACTACTGAATATTCAGCAAGCGCTTCATCTAAGAAAGGAAATTCCACTTCGTTATTCCCAACGCCTACCATCCACCATTGATGCGCCGTTTCGTGCACGATTACTTCGTGGTGAGCCCCAACGTCAAGCGCGTCGCTAATCATAACTAGACCAGGGAATTCCATACCACCTTGAATAAATCCCGTTTGCACAACACTTAATTTTGTGTACGCGTATTTACCAAATGTTTCGGCAAAATACGTGAGCGCCTTTTTTGCGGTTGCAATAGAATCGTTTGGCGTTTCGTCTTTATAGTAATAATATTCTATTTCTACACCGTCAACGTTTTCTTTCAAAACGCTAAAATCTTTTGACATTACTATCGCAAAAGAACGTGCATTTTCTAGCGTATACGTAGCCGTTTTTTTGCCGTTTTCGGTTTTTTCTTGCATTTTTACACCAGAACTAGCCACTACGTAATCGCTCGGCGCGGTAAAGTCTACTAGGTAATTAGAGCAGTCGCTAAAATATGGGTCGCCCGTTGCGTAATATTCGCACTCAAAAAATCCGTTTTCGTCAATTCCGCAAAGCACGGGATAAAAATTTGCTAAATTTACGCTATTTTTAGTTATTCCCGTTCTTGCATTTACTTTCGCTAGCGTTATGGTGTACTCAATAGTCAAACAAACGCTTTCGTTTGGGAAAATTTCTTCTTTTAAGTTAACAATTAAAATATTTTGGTCTTTCCCGCCTATTTGATAAGAAAAGTCGCCGTTATCACCGCTTACCGATAGAATTTGCATTTCGCCATAACTTTCACCGTCGTAATATGCCAAATGCGAATACGCGTCATTTATAGGCTTAAATAAAGCGCTTTTTCTAAAAGCATTAGCGTAAAGGTTAAATTTAAGTTCACTAAAAACTTTATCGGTAAAGTTATAAAACTCTACCTTTTCCGTGCCGTCTATCTTGCCGTTATCGTACTGCGCTTGAATTTCGTAACTTGTTCTTTCGTTTTTCTTTTCCGCGCAACCAAAAAAGAAAACTGCACTTAACGCTAATAGTAGCGAAAGAAAAACGCCAAGTGATTTTTTGAACATAAAAACACCCCGAATAATATTGTTACAATATTTTATTCGGGGCTTATCTATTTAATGAATACTAGTCCTATTTTTCGTCAAAAGTAAGATATTTTGCGGGGTCAATATTTACGCCGTTTTCATAAACTTCAAAGTGAAGATGCGCACCTAAGTCGGCTTCTTGCCTATTGCTGACTGAAATTTCGCCAATAACGTCCCCTTGCTTAATGGTTTGTCCCACGGTAACCCTATCTCCGTCTAGAATAGAATTATATACCGTTTTAAGTCCGTTGCCGTGGTCAATGGTAATAGTTGTGCCTTTAAGCAAAGTGTTTTCAATACTCTCAATAGTGCCACCGTACGTTGCGAAAACTAGCGTGCCTTCGGGCGCAAAAAAGTCAACCGCCATATGTGTAGAAAATCTACCAAGCAAAGAATTAAAAACCATACTTTCGCTATATTCGCCTATTTCCGTCGCATTTTGAACGGGCATAATAAACGTTATAACGGTAGAAACGGGCTCACTTGGAACGTCAACGGGCGCGTCAACTTCGTCGTTTTTATCTAGCGAGCCAACGCTATCTTGCGAGGCGTCTAACATACTATCAATGCTTGACGTTTTTCCGTCAATTAGCGTTAGCGCAACCGAAAGCCCAACTGCCAAAACACAAAACGCTAAAACCAAATATACGGCGTTCTTTTTTAAGAAAGTAATAAATTTACCTTTAGTTTTTTCCATAAAAACATATCCTCCAAATATTTAATGAAATTATTGCCACAATTACTTTTTCTATACCACAAACTAAAAACTTTCGTAAATTATTGGCGTGCCTATTTTTATGCGTTCTTTATTTACACTAACGTGCAAGTTTATTTTTTCGCCCTTTATATTTTCCAAATAACTAATATTTGGGCTAAAGGCATAATAACTAATCGTATCGTCAGTTTGTTCTATAAAAGAAAAACTTGCACCAAGCGAATTAAAAAACTCTAAAACGTCAAAATCTAAACTTACTTCGCAACTTTCCGCCTTTACTTTTCCTAAAACCTTATCGCGCACACTAGCCTTTATTATTTGAGAAGAAGAACTACTTAAATATAGCGTGTGATTTTTTCCTAGACCGCCTAGCGCGTAGTTAGAGTTAAAATATAAAAAGTTTGCAAGCGTTAAAAATAATAGCGCTGAAAATATTATGGCTAAAAACTTTTTAAACATAAAAATACTCTCTCCTAATTCGGAAAGAGTATTGCCTTTATTTATTTAGTTTATACCTTAATCAACAAGGTCTAAAATACCTTTTTCTAGCAAGAAACCTAAAGCGCCGTAAGCGGATAATAGCGCGCCGTTTTTTATAAACATATTTATTTTACCCGCCTTATGTGCTTTGCCACCTAAACTAAAGAAAGTTTTTTCAATGGTTTTTAGCGTGTTTATTTGTGAATTTACTTCCTTCGCAAGGCCATCTATAATTGTTTGTGCGGTTTTTCCGTTTTTCATAACGTCTTTTAATTGAGCGTTTAGTTTTTTTACAAGAACGCCGTCGTCTATTTTGCATTTTACTGCTAAATCGTTAAGATTTGAAACGTAATTGTTAGTACCTAAAAATTCACCTGAATTCTTAAGCCCTACCGCATATATCTTTAGAACGTGAATAAAAATTTGCAAACAAGTATAAGCGTCCGCAATTTTTCCGTTTGACAAAAGATAATACTTGCTAGCGCCGTTTACACCAGAAACGTCTTTAACAATTCCGCCCGATAAATATGCGCCCACTTCGGCATAAACGTTCGTCTTGTACAAAATATTATCCCTTTCATTCTTGTCGCAGTTTAAGATTTTATAGGCAGAAGCAACCGCATCTTTTATTAGCAAATACGCACCTTTGTTGCACGCTTTCCCTTTAACCGCTGAATAAACCCTATAATCAGTAAGCGCCGATAAATAAGTTACGCTTTGAATATAGTTTTTAGCGGGGTTAGTGAGCGCTACGCTATTAGTATCTATTGCCATATATAAAGGCGCGTCAAAATAAAATTCGTCTTTTGCCCAGCCGTTTTCTATAAAACACTTATTGTCTAAAACGCCGTTAGCATTGTAATAAACGTCGCCATATATTGCAATAACGTTTTTAACCGTGGCAACGTACTTAATTAAATCCACGAGCGAGTTATCAAGCGTAACGTAGGCGCGAACGTCGTCGGGAACAATAACCGCATTAGAGCAATCATTAATTGAAAGCATGGCGGTAGGCTCTACAACCAAATTGAAAACCCTTGCCCCTTTTTTCTTTATCGCGTCTGAAAGTGGTTTTTGGTATTTCTTAAACGTTTCTTCCGTATAAAGAATAGCAACCCTTGAAGACGAAATTTTTTCGCTTACAATGTTTGCAATAGCGCTAATTATTTCTCCATCAATAATTTCGGCACTAAAACCTAACCGACCTTGATATTGATTTTTTATTAAATTATTCAATTCTAATGCATAGTTCGTTTGTTCCATAACTCTATAATATGTTAAATTAAACTACGCAAAAAGTCAAGCAATTTAAAAAGTAGTGAAAAAAACGCGAAAAATTAGCAAAAAAACGCCATTTTTTGACATTTTTTTCAAAACCCCCTTGAAAAGAATTTTATATGTGGTATAATAATTATATAAAACGTGGAGGTTTTAATATATGAATAAGAATGAATTAATTAGAGCTATTGCCAACAAAGCAGGCATTACCCTTAAAGATGCAGGTGTTGCACTTGACGGCGTAATCGGAGCAATCACCGACGGCTTAAAAGCAGGTGAAAAAGTTCAAATCTCAGGTTTTGGTACTTTTGAAGTAAAAGCAAAATCTGCAAGAGAAGGCATCAATCCCAAAACTGGTGAAAAGATTAGCATTGCTGCATCTAAAGCACCCGCATTCAAATTCGGCAAAGCATATAAAGACTTATTTTAATTGATAAAAGAAAAGCCCGCCTTGTAGCGGGCTTTTTTCTTTTCTATTTAATTATAAAACAAATTATAATTACAAACAAAAAGAGCACGGATAACCGTGCTCTTTTTATCTAGGTGTTAAACCTTATTTAATGATTTTAGAAACAACGCCTGAACCAACAGTTCTGCCACCTTCACGGATAGCGAAACGTAAACCTTCTTCCATAGCGATAGGAGTGATAAGGCTAACTTCCATCTTAACGTTGTCACCAGGCATAATCATTTCTACGCCTTCGGGAAGTTTGATTGAACCGGTAACGTCGGTAGTTCTGAAATAGAATTGAGGACGATAGTTGTTAAAGAACGGAGTGTGACGGCCACCTTCTTCTTTGGTAAGGATATACACTTGACCTTCAAATTCGGTGTGGGGTTTAACTGAACCGGGTTTAGCAATTACTTGACCACGTTCAATGTCTTTTTTGTCAATACCACGAAGTAATGCACCTACGTTGTCACCTGCTTGAGCTTCGTCAAGAAGTTTTCTGAACATTTCAAGACCGGTAATAACGGTGTTTCTGCTTTCTTCAGAAAGACCAACGATTTCAGCGGGGTCGTTAACGTGAGCAACACCACGTTCTACTCTACCAGTAGCAACGGTACCACGACCAGAAATGGTGAATACGTCTTCTACAGGAAGTAAGAAGGGTTTAGCTTCGTCTCTTTCAGGGTTAGGAATGTAGCTATCAACTGCGTTCATAAGTTCGAAGATAGGAGCACATTCTGCTGATGCTTTGATTTCGTCTGCAGTGTGGTCTACTTGAGCGAATTCTAATGCTTTAAGAGCTGAACCTTTGATGATAGGAGTATCGTCGCCAGGGAAACCATATTCAGAAAGAAGGTCTCTGATTTCCATTTCAACGAGTTCTTGTAATTCAGGGTCATCAAGTTGGTCGCACTTGTTCATGAATACTACGATATAGGGAACGCCTACTTGACGAGCAAGAAGGATGTGTTCTCTAGTTTGGGGCATGGGACCGTCGGTAGCAGCAACTACGAGGATTGCGCCGTCCATTTGTGCAGCGCCGGTAATCATGTTTTTAACGTAGTCAGCGTGGCCGGGGCAGTCAACGTGTGCATAGTGACGTGCAGCGGTTTGATACTCAACGTGTGAGGTGTTAATCGTGATACCTCTTGCCTTTTCTTCTGGAGCCTTATCGATTTCGTCGTATCTCATTTTTTGAGCTTCGCCGAAAGCAGAAAGAGTCATCGTGATAGCAGCAGTAAGAGTAGTTTTACCGTGGTCAACGTGACCGATAGTTCCAATGTTTACGTGTGGTTTACTTCTGTCAAATTTAGCCTTTGCCATTATTGTTTCCTCCAATAAATCAATGTTATAATTTTTTTTAATTTATTTTATTTTTAATATATTTTAATTTTACAATAAAAAATTGTAATTGTCAACGGGTTTTACGCCTTTTTACCTATTATCTTTTCAGCAACTGACTTAGGCACTTCTGCATAGTGGCTGAATTGCATAGTGTAGTTACCACGGCCTTGCGTTCTTGAACGTAAGTCGGTTGCGTAACCAAACATTTCTGCAAGCGGAATATGAGCGTCAATAACCTTTGCACCGTTTCTATCTTCAGTACCTTGGATAATACCACGACGAGCGGTTACGTTACCCATAAGGTCGCCGAAATAGTTGTCGGGGGTGATGATTTCAACTTTCATAATCGGTTCTAAAAGAACGCTCTTTGCTTTTGCTAAACCATCTTTAAGAGCCATAGAGCCTGCAATCTTGAACGCCATTTCTGATGAGTCAACGTCGTGATAACTTCCGTCGTAAACGGTTACTTTGAAGTCAACTACTTCGTAGCCTGCTAAAATACCGTTCTTTGCTGCTTCCATAATACCCTTGTTAACAGGTTGAATAAATTCCTTAGGAATTGAACCACCAACGGTTTCATCAACGAATTCATAACCTTTACCTGCTTCTTGCGGTTCAAGACGGATTTTACAGTGACCATATTGACCGTGACCACCGGTTTGACGTTTGAATAAACCTTCTGCTTCAACTGCTTGACGGATAGTTTCCTTATAAGAAACTTGGGGTTTACCAACGTTTGCTTCTACGCGGAATTCACGAAGTAATCTATCAACGATAATTTCAAGGTGAAGTTCGCCCATACCTGCGATAATGGTTTGTGCAGTATCGGGGTCGGTATAAGTTTTGAAAGAGGGGTCTTCTTCAGCAAGTTTTGCTAAAGCAAAGCCCATTTTTTCTTGACCTGCTTTGGTTTTGGGTTCAATTGCTACTTGAATAACGGGGTCTGGGAATTCCATCTTTTCCAAAATGATGGGCTTGTTTTCATCACAAAGCGTATCACCGGTAGTGGTTTCCTTTAAGCCTACGATTGCACAAATTTCACCTGCGCAAACTTCTTCAACTTCTTCCCTGTGGTTTGCGTGCATACGAAGAATACGACCGATTCTTTCTTTCTTACCCTTAACACTGTTATAAATATAAGAACCAGTTTTAAGAGTACCAGAATAAGCACGGAAGAACGCTAACTTACCAACGAACGGGTCTGTCATAATCTTAAATGCTAAACCGCAGAAAGGTTCGTCTACGTCGGGTTGTCTTTCTACTTCAGCATCCGTGTCGGGATGTGAACCAACGGTTACACCAACGTCAATCGGGCTAGGTAAGTAGTCAACAACTGCGTCTAAAACGTGTTGAACACCCTTATTTCTATATGAAGAACCGCAAAGTACAGGGGTAACCTTCATAGCAAGAGTTGCTTTTCTTAAACCTAATTTGATTTCTTCAATAGAAAGGTCGCCTTCTTCAAAGTATTTTTCCATTAAAGCGTCGTCTTGTTCAGCGGCAAGTTCAACGATTTGTGCGCGGTATTCTTCTACAGCATCTTTTAAGTCATCGGGAATATCAACAACTTGAATTTCCTTACCCATATCGTCAAGGTAAATTTCTGCTTTTCTTTCAATGATATCTACAATACCTTTGAAAGTATCTTCTTTACCAATAGGAAGAGTAATGGGAAGTGCGTTAGTGTGAAGTCTTTCACGCATCATTTCAACGGCGTTAAAGTAGTTAGCACCATTAATATCCATTTTGTTTACGTATGCGATACGGGGAACTTTATATTTATCTGCTTGTCTCCATACCGTTTCACTTTGAGGTTCAACACCGCCCTTTGCACAGAAGGTTGCAACAGCACCGTCTAATACACGGAGTGACCTTTCAACTTCAATAGTAAAGTCAACGTGTCCGGGAGTGTCAATAATATTAATTCTGTGGTCTTTCCAGAAACAGGTCGTTGCTGCGCTGGTAATGGTAATACCACGTTCTTGTTCTTGAGCCATCCAGTCCATAGTAGCGCCACCGTCGTGCGTTTCACCAGTCTTGTGAATTCTACCAGTATAGAAAAGAATTCTTTCAGTAGTGGTGGTTTTGCCGGCGTCAATGTGCGCCATTATGCCTATGTTTCTGGTTGTGCTTAAATCAATTTTTGCTGGCATAATTTATTCTCCCAATTAAAATCTGTAGTGAGCAAATGCTTTATTTGCTTCAGCCATTCTATGAGTATCTTCTTTCTTCTTAACTGCGCTACCAGTGTTGTTGCACGCATCAACGAGTTCTGAAGCAAGTCTATCACTCATATTTCTTTCGCCTCTTTTTCTAGCCGCTGCAACTAACCAACGGATAGCCAAAGTTTGACGTCTTTCAGCGCGGATTTCAATAGGAACTTGATAGTTTGCACCACCTACTCTCCTTGCTTTTACTTCAACCATAGGCATAATGTTGTTAAGTGCTTGGTTGAACATTTCTTCAGGGTTTTGACCGACCTTTTCAGCGGCAACGGTGAACGCGTCGTAAACGATAGTTTGCGCAACGCCTTTCTTGCCGTCTAACATAACTTGGTTAATAAGTTTGGTAACCACTTTATTGCCGTAAACGGGATCGGGTAAAACGTCTCTTTTTGCAATATTGCCTCTTCTTGACATAATAATATCCTCCTTTAAATTTTTACGCTTTTAATAAAGCGTTTTTAAGGGTAACCCCTTAAGTACAGCTATCGCTTGCCCTATGGGTAGCGAACCTTCTGCCTTTCGGCATACTGCCTACCAATCGGGTTAATTTTCCGAAAAATACCGAATAAGTAGGTACGCCATAATAAATCTAACTATCTATGCTGATTTATTTAGGTCTTTTTGCGCCGTATTTAGACCTTGATTGACGACGTTTTGCAACGCCAGCAGTATCTAATGCGCCACGAACAATGTGATATCTTACACCAGGTAAGTCTTTAACCCTACCGCCACGGATAAGAACTGAACTGTGTTCTTGAAGGTTGTGACCTTCGCCGGGGATGTAAACGATACCTTCTGCCTTGTTAGTAAGTCTTACTCTGGCAATTTTACGAAGTGCAGAGTTCGGCTTTTTGGGGGTAGTAGTAGTTACTGATAAGCAAACGCCACGTTTTTGGGGGCATTCATCTAGAATAGGTGATTTAGACTTATAAGTAATTTGCTTTCTACCTTGTCTAATTAACTGTTGAATTGTTGGCATATTATACCTCCTTATATTTTTCGGTTTATTCGGAAAACGGACTTCGGAATTTCCGTTTCGGAAAACTAATTTTGTGCGGTTTTTGTCATCCGCAGAATAATATTCTACCAAAATTCCCACGGATAGTCAAACGAATTTGATTATCCGTAGGCATATTTTAAGTTTTCTTATTCTTCTTCTACAGCATTTCTAACTGCTAATGCTTGGGGTGATACGTTTTTATAGTTCTTTATGCCCGTACCTGCAGGGATAAGTTTACCTATAATTACGTTTTCTTTTAAGCCGAGTAGCGGGTCAATCTTGTTCTTGATAGCGGCTTCGGTAAGAACCCTTGCGGTTTCTTGGAATGATGCTGCTGAAAGGAACGATTCTTTTGCGAGAGCGGCTTTGGTGATACCGAGAAGAATTCTCTTTCCTTGCGGAGGTCTTAAACCTGCTTCAAAAGCCTTTAAGGTTTCTTCTTCAAATCTTGAAATTTCAACCTTTTCGCCCGGAAGAATATCTGTATCGCCAGGATTTTCAACTTGTACTTTCTTCATCATTTGACGAACGATAATTTCAACGTGTTTGTCGTTGATATCAACGCCTTGACTGCGGTAAACTGATTGAATTTCCCTTAAAATATAGTCTTGAACGCCCTTGATACCTTTAGTTTTAAGAATATCTTGTGGGTAAATTGCGCCAGTAGTGAGAACCGTACCAGGTTCTGCTTCGTCGCCGTCTTTAACCATAACACCCATACCGAAAGGAATTTGATATTCCTTTTTACCTTCTGGGCCATCAATAATAACGTAGATGTTCTTTTCGCGTTCTTCAATAGAAACCTTACCGCTATATTCGCAAACGATTGCGGCGTGTTTAGGTCTTCTTGCTTCAAACAATTCTTCAACCCTAGGAAGACCTTGCGTGATGTCACCCGTACTTGCAATACCACCAGTGTGGAAGGTACGCATGGTAAGTTGGGTACCAGGTTCACCGATTGATTGAGCAGCGATAATACCAACTGCTTCACCGATTTGAACGGGGTTGTTGTTACTCATATTCTTACCGTAACATTTAGCGCATACGCCGGTTTTAGATTTACAAGTGAAAATGCTTCTGATTTCAACTTCTTCAATACCTGCATTTACGATATCGTCAGCCATATCTTCGCCAATCATATCGCCTGCTTTAACCATAACTTCTTGAGTCTTGGGGTTGATAACGTCAGCCGTTACGAACCTACCTGCAATTCTATCGCGTAAGCCTTCAATAATTTCACCCTTGCTACCAGTAATAGCCCTAACTTTAACGCCCTTGGGTGATTCGCCAAGTGATGCGCAACAATCTTCTTCGTTGATGATAACTTCTTGAGAAACGTCAACAAGACGACGGGTTAAGTAACCAGAGTCCGCAGTCTTAAGTGCGGTATCGGCAAGACCTTTACGTCCACCGTGTGAAGAAATGAAGTATTCTAGAACTGAAAGACCTTCACGGAAGCAAGATTTAACCGGAATTTCAATAGTTTTACCATTCGGGTCGGTCATAAGACCACGCATACCTGCAAGTTGTTTAATTTGGTCAATAGAGCCACGCGCACCAGAGTTAGCCATCATAAGAATCGGATTGAACTCATCAAGAGTACCTTTTAATTCTTCAGCAACTTCTTCGGTAGCCTTTTTCCAAATAGCAACTACGGTTTTGTATCTTTCGTCGTCCGTTATGAAACCTTTTTTGAATAACGTTTCAATTTTAAGAACGTGTTCTTCTGCTTCTTTAAGGATAACAGGTTTGTTTTTAGGCATATGCATATCAAATACGCTAGTGGTGATTGCGCCGATAGTAGAATACTTAAAGCCGAGTGCCTTGATTTTGTCAAGAACGTCAGCAGCGCAACTTGCACCGTGGTACTTAAAGCAAGCGCCTACGATTTTTTGTAAATCTTTCTTACCTACGAGTTTATCAATTTCGTATTTAAGGAAGTCTTCTTTAGTTTCTCTCTTAACGAAGTTAAGATTTTGCGGAACTGCTTCGTTAAAGATAATCTTACCAACGGTAGTTTTTACCCTACCTGAAACTTTTTCGCCGTTAACGTCAACCGTTCTTCTAACGATAATTTCGTCTTGAAGACCGATTTTGCCCGTTTGATAAGCCATAATTGCTTCTTCGGGAGAAGTATAAGAAACGGTATATTCAGGAACGCCGTAAACTACGCCGTTTTCGTCCTTTCTGCCCTTTTCATTGTACTTTTCACCGATTTTGTGGCGGATAAGAGTTAAATAGTATGAACCCATAACCATGTCTTGAGTCGGGCTCATAACCGGTTTACCATCAGAAAGTTTTAAGATGTTGTTAGAAGCGAGCATTAAGAATCTTGCTTCTGCTTGCGCTTCAACTGATAGCGGAACGTGAACTGCCATTTGGTCGCCGTCAAAGTCCGCGTTGAACGCACCACATACTAGCGGATGGAGTTTAATTGCTCTACCTTCAATAAGTACGGGTTCAAACGCTTGAATTGATAAACGGTGAAGCGTAGGTGCACGGTTAAGCATTACGGGGTGGTCTTTGATTACTTCTTCTAAAACGTCCCAAACTACAGGTTTACCTTTTTCAACCGTTCTCTTTGCGTTTTTAATGTTGTGGCAAATGTTCTTTTCAACAAGTTTCTTCATTACGAAGGGTTTGAAAAGTTCAATAGCCATTTCTTTAGGAAGACCGCATTGATAAAGTTTAAGTTCCGGACCTACTACGATAACCGAACGACCAGAGTAGTCAACACGTTTACCAAGTAAGTTTTGACGGAAACGACCTTGCTTACCACGGAGCATACCAGATAGAGATTTAAGTTCTCTATTACCTGCACCGCTGATAGCCTTGCCCCTTCTACCATTGTCAATAAGAGCGTCAACGGCTTCTTGAAGCATTCTCTTTTCATTTCTAATAATGATTTCGGGCGCGCCGAGTTCCATTAACTTTTTAAGACGATTGTTTCTGTTGATAACACGTCTGTAAAGGTCGTTAAGGTCACTGGTAGCAAATCTACCGCCGTCAAGTTGAACCATAGGACGGAGTTCGGGCGGAATTACAGGAAGAACGTCTAAAATCATCCATTCGGGGCGGTTACCGCTCTTTTTGAACGCTTCTATAATTTCAATTCTCTTTACCGCGCGAATTCTCTTTTGACCAGAACCGCTTTCAATATCTTCTTTGATTTTTGCGCTTTCTTCATCAAGATTGATAGCCATTAAAAGTTCTTTAATCGCTTCAGCACCCATACCCGTTTTGAAAGAGCCAGTGCCGTATTGAGTTTCAAATTCAATCTTTTCCCTATCGTTTATAACTTGTTTATAAAGAAGGGGAGTCGTGCCTGGGTCTAATACCACGTGGCTTGCAAAATAAAGAACTTGTTCAAGGGCTTTAGGACTCATATCAAGCATAAGACCTATTCTTGAAGGAACGCCCTTGAAATACCAAATGTGCGAAACGGGCGCAGCAAGTTCAATGTGACCCATTCTGTCACGACGAACTTTAGATTTAGTTACTTCTACGCCACATTTATCACAAATTACGCCTTTATAACGGATGCGTTTATATTTTCCGCAATGACATTCCCAGTCCTTCATCGGTCCGAAAATTCTTTCGCAGAAAAGACCACCCATTTCAGGTTTTTGAGTTCTGTAGTTGATGGTTTCGGGCTTTGTTACTTCGCCGTAAGACCATTCTCTAATTTTTTCGGGAGATGCTACTCCGATTTGTATTGAATCAAAATTGTTAAGTTCAAACATTATCTACTCCCTCCTTACATATCTTCGTCTTCAAAGTCAAAATCATCAATATCGCCGTCAGGAACGGTGGTATCAATTTCTTCGTCGTCTTCAAACATATCTTTTGCGTTGAATTCAAATTCGTCGTCAAGGCTAACTTCTTCGGCATCGTCAAATGCAGGAAGGTCAGAGCCCGTATCAAAGTCGTCAAACGTAACTTCTTCGCGGGTTTGTTTTTCCTTGAACGGAATAGCGTCATCAACGTCGTTTTCAATAAGTTCTTTAAGCGCAACTTCTTCTTTGTTTTCAGTAAGCACTTTCATATCAAGCGCTAAACTTTGAAGTTCTTTAAGTAATACTTTGAACGCTTCAGGAATACCAGGTTCACTAATATTAGTGCCTTTTACGATTGATTCGTAAGTTCTTACCCTACCAACGATATCGTCTGACTTAACGGTAAGAATTTCTTGTAAGATGTGCGCTGCGCCGTATGCTTCAAGCGCCCAAATTTCCATTTCACCGAAACGTTGTCCACCGAATTGTGCTTTACCACCTAAAGGTTGTTGCGTTACTAAACTATAAGGACCAGTTGAACGCGCGTGAATCTTATCGTCAACCAAGTGGATAAGTTTAATCATATACATTTGGCCTACGGTTACCCTATTTTCAAAAGGTTCGCCCGTTCTTCCGTCGTAAAGTTGAATTTTACCGTCAACTTCACCGTCGGGGTTTACTATATTGTTTTCCTTGAGTAAGTTCTTAATGTCGCCTTCGGTTGCGCCGTCAAATACGGGGGTTGCAATCTTCCAGCCGAGTTGTTTACATACGTGACCAAGGTGCACTTCAAGCACTTGACCGATGTTCATACGTGAAGGAACGCCTAGCGGGTTAAGAACGATTTGTAGCGGAGTACCATCTGCTAAGAACGGCATATCAGATTCGGGAAGAATTCTTGAAACAACGCCCTTGTTACCGTGACGGCCTGCCATCTTGTCGCCGATAGAGATTTTTCTCTTTTGAGCGATATATACTCTTACTAATTTGTTTACACCGGGAGAAAGTTCGTCTTTGTTGGCTCTAGTAAATATCTTAACGTCAACAACGATACCGCCTTCGCCGTGCGGAACGCGTAGAGAAGTATCTCTAACTTCCCTTGCCTTTTCTCCGAAGATTGCGCGGAGAAGTCTTTCTTCCGGGGTGAGTTCGGTTTCACCTTTCGGGGTAACCTTACCAACTAATATATCACCGCTGTTTACTTCAGCACCGATTCTTACGATACCATCTTCGTCAAGGTCTTTAAGAGCGTCGTCGCCTACGTTAGGAATATCTCTAGTGATTTCTTCTTCGCCAAGACGAGTATCTCTTGCTTCAATTTCGTGTTCTTCAATGTGAATAGTGGTGAACACGTCTTCACGAACTAATCTTTCTGATAATAGAATAGCGTCTTCGTAGTTATAGCCTTCCCAACTCATAAAGCCGATAAGGATATTTCTACCAAGTGCTAATTCCCCGTTCTTCGTTGAAGGACCGTCCGCAATAGTTTGACCTGCGGTAATTCTTTCGCCTTTTTCAACGATAGGTCTTTGATTTAAGCAAGTACCTTGGTTAGAACGTTCAAATTTCTTGAGTTTATACGACTTTTCTGTGCCGTCGTCTTCAGTAATTACGATATTGTCGCTAGAAACGGTTTTAACAACACCACCATTTACTGCGTTAACCATAACACCAGAGTCGTATGCGATACGTCTTTCAATACCCGTAGCAACTATTGCGTTTTCGGGGCAAAGTAGCGGAACTGCTTGACGTTGCATGTTTGAACCCATTAGCGCACGGTTGGTATCGTCGTTTTCTAGGAACGGAATAAGCGCCGTTGCAACTGAAATAAGTTGTTTGGGCGATACGTCCATATAATCAATTTTTTCTTTAACTTCTTCCGTGATTTCGTCACGTCTTCTGCAAGAAACACGGTCGCTAGCAAAGTACTTATTATCAATAAGTTCAGCGTTTGCTTGAGCAACGGTGTAATTATCTTCTTCGTCAGCGGTCAAATAGTCAACTTGTTCGGTAACGATAGTTTCAATTTTTCCGTCTGCGCCGATAACGTGGTCAACCTTTCTATAAGGAGATTCAATAAAGCCGAATTCGTTTACTTGAGCGTAAGCAGCAAGTGACGAAATAAGACCGATATTTTGTCCTTCAGGCGTTTCTATAGGACACATTCTGCCGTAGTGAGAGTGGTGAACGTCACGAACGTCAAAGGTTGCTCTATCACGGTTGATACCGCCAGGACCTAACGCAGAAAGTTTACGTTTGTGGGTGAGTTCTGCAATCGGGTTAGTTTGGTCCATAAATTGTGATAATTGTGATGAACCGAAGAATTCCTTAATAGCCGAACTTACGGGACGAACGTTAATAAGACCTTGTGGAGAAACTTCCTTGGGGTCTTGGGTTGCCATTCTTTCTTTGATAACCCTTTCAAGCCTTGTGATACCGATACGGAATTGGTTTTGTAAAAGTTCGCCAACTGAACGTACACGACGATTGCCAAGGTGGTCAATGTTGTCTAAAGAGTTAAGACCAAAGTTAAGGTCTAAGTTAACTGATACCGCAGCAACTATATCGTCAATGGTAACGTGTTTGTGGTTAAGTTTTTCAATAACAGGACGAATTGCTTTCTTTTCTTCAGCGGTAATTTCAGTTTTTCCTTCTGCAAGAATTGCTTCAAACGCTTGACAAGCAAGAACGAACTTGTTGCGAATTTCTTTCGCTTTTTCGTGGTTCTTCTTATCTTCGGGTTTATCGTCTTCGCTTTCGTCTTTTTCAGCAATATAGAAAATTGCGTTGATTTGTTCTTTTAACGCGTCTGCAGTTGCTTCTACGCCGTTAGCGTTTGCACTTTCAGCAACTTCTTTTGCGAAAGTGAGAACGGGATTGTAAACAAAATCAAGTAAACCGAAAGTTTTGGGGCTTGCGCCGGTAACGTTTTCAAAGTTTACAACGTTGTTTGCAATAATTTTGTGTTTAGCGCCGTCAATATCAGCATAAATATAATTGATACCTGCGTCTTGAATTGCTTCAGCCATCGGCTTAGAAATAACTTGACCTTTGGTTGCTAAAACTTCGCCGTCTGCACTTACGATATCTTCGTATGCGGTAAGACCAACAATTCTTGCGCCTAAACGTAAGCGTTTGTTGAGTTTGTATCTACCAACCCTAGCAAGGTCGTAACGACGGGGTTCAAAGAATAAGTTTTTAAGATGTTGCTTAACTGCTTCGTCAGTAGGAATTTCACCAGGGCGTAAACGACGGTATAATTCAACGAGCGCTTCTTGTTCGTTTTTAGCCGTGTCTTTAGCGATGGTGGTAGCAATCATTTCGTCGCCGTCAAAAAGTTCCATAAGAGATTCGTCAGAACCAAAGCCTAACGAACGTAAAAGAACTGATGCGGTAAGTTTTCTAGTTCTGTCAACGTGCACCCATAAAATTCCTTGAGAGTCTTGTTCAAATTCAAGCCAAGCACCCCTTGAAGGAATAACGGTGGTTTCGTAAAGTTTCTTGCCAGATTTATCAACTTGCATTTTGTTGATAACGCCGGGAGAACGAACGAGTTGCGAAACGATTACGCGTTCTGCGCCGTTAATGATGAAAGAACCATTGTCAGTCATAAGCGGGAAATCGCCCATGAAAACTTCTTGGTCAATGATTTCATCAGTAACTTTGTTTACGAGCCTTACTTTTACTTTTAACGGAAGAGCGTAGGTAGCGTCTCTATCTCTACATTCTTTCTCGTCATACTTGGGACTGCCTGCAAGGCTATGTTCCAAGAAGTACATTTCAAAGTGGTCAGAATAGTCGGTAATAGGAGAATAATCTTCTAAAACTTCACCGATGCCTTCTCTGATAAATGCGTCGTAAGAGTCCTTTTGAATCTTTACAAGATACGGAAGTTCAATCGCTTCTTTAATTTTGCTAAACGATTTTCTTTGAATCTTGCCACATGTGATTTCGGATAATTTACGTGTCATCAAAACACACTCCTTAAAAATTATTACAAAGTTTTGGTTCGCGCTGTTTACAAAAAATTTTTTTTGTTGTATAATAAACGGCGACGAACTGTTTGATAAGTTTTTGCGCTTTTTGGCTTTTTTCTAGGTTTTTTCTAGCATTTTCTATAAGAAAAATCTAAAAAAGGCGGCATATGGCGATATTAAACCTATCATAATGCATTTTACTATTTTATAGGAACTTGTCAAGGTTGTCAAGTATTTTTAACAAATTTTAAAATTTAATTATTTTTTTAACATTTTTAGGCTGTTTTTGGGGAATTTTTTATGAGAATTGACAAATTTTTGAAGGTAAGTAGATTACTTAAAAGACGAACCGTTGCAAACTCTGCAGCGGACGGCGGTAGAATTAAAATTAACGGCAAAACGGTTAAACCCGCCCACCAAGTTAAAGAAGGCGATATAGTTGAAATAGGCTTTAATAGTGGCACGGTTAAAATAAAAATTCTAGCCGTAAAGGAAACCGTTAGAAAAGAAGATGCCGAAAAACTATACGAAATTTTAGGAGAAGAATAAATGAGCGTTTCTTTAATACTTGCTTGCGCAGGCAAAGGCGTTAGAGCAGGTTTTGAAAAAAATAAACTTTTAGTTGAGCGAGATAGTTCCCCTATTTTTATGCACGCTCTTAATGCGTTTGAAAATAGCGGACTTATAAATCAATATATAATAGTAGTATCTAGCGAAGATTACGACTTTGTGAAAAATAGCGTTCCGTCTTTCGTAGAAGTTGTCGTGGGCGGACAAACTAGAACGCAGTCGGTAAAAAACGGGCTAGAAAAAGTAACGGGCGATATAGTTTTAATTCACGACGGTGCAAGACCTTTCGTTAGCGTGCGTATTATTAATGATTGTATAGAAAGCGCCACAAAATTTGGCAATGGTATAACCGCAATCCCCTCTCGCGATACTATTTTTTCAGTTCAGGGCGAAATAGTTTCTTCTTATCTTGGAAAAGACGGATTGTACTGCGTTCAAACTCCACAAGCGTTTAGAACTGAAGAAATAAAAAAAGCCTACGCTTTAGCAAAAGATAAATCTTTTAACGACGACGGCGAAGTTTATAAAAAATATATAGGCGAACTTCGTATAGTTTTAGGCGACGGCGCAAACAAAAAACTTACCTATAAAGAAGACTTTAATTTTGAAACTCAAAAGGAAATTTTAACGGGCGTTGGATTTGACTGCCACGAACTTGTTGAAAATAGAAAACTTATACTAGGTGGCGTAGAAATTCCGCACGATAAAGGTCTTTTAGGACATAGCGACGCGGACGTATTAACCCACGCTATAATGGACGCTTTGCTTTCCGCACTTTCACTTCGCGATATAGGTTACCACTTCCCCGATACCGACCCTAAATATAAGGGGGCAAACAGCATTAAACTTTTAGAAGAAGTGCTTAAAATGGTCAAAGAAAAAGGCTACGCCGTAAACAACGTTTCGGCGACAATCCTTGCGGAAAAACCTAAACTACTTAAACATATTCCCGCTATCACCGAAAATCTTGCAAAAGTTTTAGACATTAGTGCGGACAAACTTGGAATAGGCGCAACAACACTAGAAGGGCTAGGATTTGTTGGACGCGAAGAAGGAATATGTGTTCACGCAGTCTGCACGCTTAAGAAAATATAAAAACATAAAAATAACGCGTTTTGAAAATTCAAAACGCGTTTTCTTTTTTTGTATTATTATTTTATAGGCTCAAAATCACTTGCGGGATGCTTACACCAAGGACAAATAAAGTCTTCTGGCAAAGGTTCACCTTCGTAAACGTATCCACAAATCTTACAAGCGTAGCCTTTGCCCGCTTTAGCGTTTGGCTTGGGCTTAACGTTTTTATGATAATATGCGTACGTCATACTAGGCTCGTCACCAACTACTTCGCTATTTTCTATTTCGCAAACGAAAGTGCCGTGACTACCCATATCAATATAATCAATAACTTTAAGCGAAAGCACGGCGTTTACGTTATCGGTAAGTTTAACCAAGCCGTTTTCACTGCGAGTGATATTTTCGCCCGCAAATTTACTCGTGTATCTACCGCTTGAAAAACCGAATTTTTCAAAAACCGCGAAAGGCGTTTTTTCGGTCAAGCAGTTTACGTTAAGAATGCCCGTCTTTTTGATTACGTGATGTGAGTAATTTAGTTTGTTTATATTTACAGTAATTTTTGCAGGGCTTTCGGAAACTTGAGATATGGTGTTTAGAATTAATCCGTTATCCTTTTCTCCGTCTTTACAAGTAACAACATATAAGCCGTAACCAATATTATATAGCGCTGAACTTTTTTCTTCTTTGGGCGTGTAGCCTACGCAAAGTTCTTTAGCCATTTTGTCAATTTGTTCTTTGCTATCACTATTAAGTGCCGATTTGATAGTAACGCCGTTTTCAAGGAAGGTTATATTCTTGCTCTTTTCAAACGCGCCTTTCATAATTTTAGTAGCAACGGGCGCCCAAGTGCCGTTTTCAATAAAACCTATTGCGCGGTTTTGATAATTTCTTTCTACTAACGCGTCAATAAACGTTTTCATAAACGGGAATATTTCGCCATTATAAGTGGTCGTTGCAAGAACCAACTTGCCGTAACGGAAAGCGTCTTCAACGGCTTCTGCCATATCGCACCTTGCTAGGTCGTTTACTACCACTTTAGGACAGCCGTTCTTTTTAAGTTTTTCAGCGAGAAGTTCTACCGCCTTTTTAGTGTTGCCGTAAACTGAAGTGTATGCAATACAAATTCCGTCGCTTTCAACGCCGTAAGACGACCAAGTGTTATAAAGGTCTAAATAGTAGCCTAAATTTTCAGTGAGTATTGGTCCGTGTAAGGGACAAATTTTTTCAATTTCAAGCGCACTCGCTTTCTTCAATAAACCTTGAACTTGCGCGCCGTATTTACCTACTATGCCGAAATAATATCTTCTTGCTTCGCAAGCCCAGTCTTCGTCAGCGTCTAACGCGCCGAATTTACCAAAGCCGTCCGCTGAAAATAAAATTTTATCTTTTGCGTCGTAAGTTACCATAACTTCGGGCCAGTGTACCATAGGTGCAAAAATAAACATTAGCGTATGAGCGCCAAGCGAAAGCGTTTCGTAGTCAGCAACTACTTTCTTGTTTTCACAAATACCTGCGCCAAAAAAGTTGTCTATCATTACGAACGTTTTGGCATTAGCAACAACCGTGGCGTTTGGATATAACTTCAAGAAATTTTGTATATTTGCAGAGTGGTCGGGCTCCATGTGTTGAACTATTAAATAGTCGGGCGTTCTTCCACCGAGCGCATCTTGCACATTATCAAGCCACTCGTTAGTGAAGTTTTTATCAACGGTATCTAAAACTGCAATCTTTTCGTCCATAATAACGTACGAATTATAAGCCATACCGTTTGGCACAACGTATTGACCTTCAAAAAGGTCAATTTTTTTATCGTTTACGCCTATATAAATTACGCTATCCGTGATTTTCATTTCTTGCTCCTTAATCAAAAGACTTGGTTTAATACCAAGCCTTTATCTTTTTTTTATGCTTCTTCTTCGTCTTCTTCTAAAGCCTTACAGAATTCTTCAAAAACTTCGTCTAAAAGTTTTTCGTCTTCTACGGGAAGAAGGTCAGCGGTTTCTTCGTCGTCCCCTGAAAGTTCAAAAATGATAAGGTCGTCTTCGCTTATGCCTTCAATTTCTTCAGCAGGTTCAAAAGCAGAATAGTTTTTGCCTTTGTATTCAATAGTTCCTACGAAAAAGAATTTTAATTTCTTTCCGTCGTCAGTAGTAAGTTCTACGATTTCGTCTTCGCAATCGCAGTCGCAATCGCACGCGTCGTGTTCGTGTTCGCAGTCGCAATCACAACCGCAGTCACATAATTTCTTTTCTTTATCACTCATTGTTTTATTCTCCTTATTCTTTTTGTCGTTTAAAAATCCTTGAAGTATAGACGCCGCCGCCAAACTATCAACAAGCCTTTTGCGCTCCGCCCTATCTTTGCCTTGCGAAATTAAAATATCTTCCGCTTCGCAAGTAGAACAACGCTCGTCAACCGAATATACCATTAGCCCCGTCGCTTCTTTAAGTTTTTCTATAAAGAAGTTCGCCTTTTCAGTTTGAATAGACGGCGTGCCGTCAAAATTAACGGGAAGCCCACAAACTATTGCCGTTATAGACTTTTCTTTCGCTATTGCAGTAATTTCCAAAAGGTCGGTTTTAAGGTTTTTTCTATTGTAAGTTTTAACCGGCAACGAATAAGTGTTAAACGGGTCCGAAACCGCAATGCCTATTCTTTTATCGCCTATGTCTAAACACAAGAATCTTTCCACGCTGTTATTATACCACTCTTTCCATATTTTTACAATAAAAAAAGCAAGATTTCTCTTGCCTTTTTTCTTTTAATATTATAAGCCCGCCAACATTTTCTCTACTAGAACGAAAAGTATTATTACCAAAACTATTGAAAGAATAATCGTTACTATAAAAGTTTTAGTCCACCCTTTTAGAAAACTCTCTCTTTCATAAGTATTTGCAGGGTATAATAGCAAACCGATTATAAGCCCTACCAAATTTAAGAATAAACACATTAGCACCCCAACTATTGTTTTAGATTCGCCGTAACACGATTGACTTTTTTGTTTTTTAGACGCTAACGCGCTATAACTAGCATTGCTTGTTAATTCTCCACCACAATACGCGCATTTTTCTTTTGTGTCAGGGTTATACTTCCCACATATTTTACAAAACATAAATTTCTCCTTTTTTGTATAGATTGTAACAACTTGTTACATAATGCATTGTAACAAAATGTTAAAATATTGTCAAGGAAAAATTTATGAAAGGTTTAAAAGAAATTAGAAAACTTAAAAATTTATCACAGCAAAAGGTCGCTCTTGACTTAAATATATCAAGAGAGTGCCTTTCGTACTACGAAAACGGAAAAAGGCAACCATCACTGGAACTTTTGGTAGATATGTCAAAATATTTTAACGTTTCTATAAACTATTTAATCACAGGAAGTGAGTTTATAAAAAAATAAAAGCAAGGCGTATGCCTTGCTTTTTTATTAAGAATTTTGGTTTTTAGATTTGTTTTTAGAATTTAGGTCTTCAATCTTTTGTATAATTTGTTCTTGAGTTTCGGTAACGGCTTTTCTAGCCTTGTTAGAATTAGCAACTATAACCGCACCGCCAATCATACCCAAACAAAGACCGCATAAAAATTTATCGTCCATAATTCCCCCTTTAACGCTATTATGCGCGAAAAAAGGCGAATTATACAACTACGCGTTCTTTTTAGCGCGATAATCTTCTATTGCTTTTTTAATTGCTTCTTCAGCAAGCACAGAGCAGTGAATTTTTTGTGAAGGAAGTCCGCCCAAACACTCTATAACCTTTTTGTTGGTAACTTTTAACGCTTCTTCAACGGTCATACCTTTAATCATTTCGGTAGCGGTTGAACTTGTAGCAATAGCCGCAGCGCAACCAAAAGTTTTGAACTTTGCATCAACTATTACTTCGTTTTCTATTTTAAGGCTAATTTGCATAATGTCCCCGCAACTAGCGTTGCCAACCGTACCTACGCCGTCCGCGTTTTCAATTTCGCCTACGTTTTTTGGGTTTTGAAATGCATCCATTACTTTTTCGTTATACATTTTTAATTTCTCCTTGCGCCTTGAATAAGGGCGACATTTCTCTTAATCTATTTACCGCTTTCTTTAGCGTTTCAACCGCGTAATCAACTTCGTCTATTGTGTTGTGTTTTCCAAACGAAAACCTAATTGAGCCGTGTGCAAGTTCTTCGGGAAGCCCTAACGCAAGTAGTACGTGTGACGGCTCTAACGAGCCCGACGAACAAGCAGAGCCCGACGAAACGGATATTCCCGCTAAATCTAGGCTAAATAGTATTGATTCGCCTTCAATAAATTCAAACGAAAAGTCCGCATTTGCGGGAAGTCTATTCTCTCTTGGTCCGTTTAGTTTAACGAAAGGTATTTCCGCTAAAACTCTATCAATAAATCTATCTCTTAAACCGCTTACGTAGTTAAAGTTATCTTCGCGTTCAAGTTCGGCAATTCTAAACGCTTCGGCAAAACCTACAACGCCCGCAAGGTTAGTCGTTCCGCCCCTTTTAGTTCTTTCTTGGTGCCCACCAAATATTAGGTTTTGAATTTTAACGCCGTTTCTAACGTAAAGCGCGCCTACGCCCTTTGGTCCGTAAATTTTGTGCGAACTCATACTCATTAAATCAACGCCAAGTTCTTTAACGTCAGTCTTGATAACGCCCGCTGCCTGAACTGCGTCCGTAAAACAAAAAGCGCCTTTTTCGTGAGCAAGTTTTGCTATTTCCTTAATAGGCTCAATGGTTCCTACTTCGTTATTAGCAAGCATGCAAGCAACTAAAACAGTATCTTTTCTAATAATGCTTTCTAAATGCTTTAAGTCCACAAAGCCGTATTCATCTACTTTCATACAACTTACTTCATAGCCGTCTTTTTCTAAAGACTTTGCCGTCGTAAGCATTGCGGCGTGTTCAATGGGGCAAATTACAAGATGTTTACCCTTATTTTCGTTCGCTTTCATTATTCCGCGAAGCGCCCAGTTGTCACTTTCCGTTCCACCCGCCGTAAAATATACTTCGTTTGGTTTTGCGCCTATAATTTTAGCAATGGTGTCCCTTGCTTGGTCAACCGCTTTTACCGCTTCTCTACCAAATTCGTGTTGGGAATTAGGGTTTCCAAATATTTCGGTAAAATAAGGGAGCATTTTATCTAAAACACGCTTGTCCACCGGCGTAGTTGCCGCGTGGTCAAAATATATTCTTCTTTTTTCCATTTTTTCTTAAATTTCTCCGTCAATCATTTGTTTTAAGTTCATTCCGTCTAAAAGTTCGTTTATGCCCCTATATAGTTTTTTCCACACTGCGCTACTTGGACAGCACTTGCATTTACCGCCCTTGTCCACACACTCAATAATTTTCATATCGTCTTCTAGCGCGCGAACTACTTCGCCTACCGTAATTTCTTCGGGTGCTTTTGCTAAAAAATATCCACCGCTAGTTCCCCTTGTCGCCTTAACGATATCTCTTTTTGAAAGCATACGCATAATTTGTTCTAAATACTTTCCAGATACTGATATTTTATTTTGAAGCGCACTTGCAGAAACGGGCTCTATTAAATAATTCTTCGCTAGAATATGGCAAGCCATAAGTCCGTAATGCGTTTTTGACGATAATTTCATACCTTTCCTTTAATTGCAACTAATTTACTTGCAATTAGTATTATAGTGTTATTATGTCTTAAAGTCAAGTAAAAATATACGCTAAAACGAAATATTTGCAAAAGAAAAAACAAGACTTATTCGCCTTGCTTTTTTATGTTTAGAATATCGTCCGCACTGCAGTCCAACACGGCACATAATCTTGAAAGTGTCATAAGAGAAGGTTGAGCCCTACCAGAAATATATTGAGAAATAGTCGCTCTAGATACACCCAAAGCCGTCGCTATATCGCTTTTCTTTAACCCTGAATTCTCTATCTCCTTTCTTATATTTTCGCTTATAATTTCATCTAGGCTTCTGTTCATATTACTTTTTCCTTTTACCTTTGAAGTATTCTTTTATTAAACTTGAGCATTCCTTTTCTAGAATACCGCCCGTAACTTCTACCTTGTGATTTAGTCCACTTTTTGTTAAAACGGGGTATAAACTGACGGCACAACCGCTTTTTTCTTCGTAAGCGCCAAAGTAAACCTTATTTATTCTAGCGTTTGCTATTGCGCCCGCACACATTGCGCAAGGCTCTAACGTTATATACATTTCCGCATTTTCTATGCGCCAACTTGGGTATTTTTTGCTTGCTTTTTCAATCGCCAAAATTTCCGCATGTGCAGTCGCTAACTTTTTGGTTTGGGTTTGGTTATGCGCTTTTGCCACTACTTTGCCACTACTGACTATTACCGCACCGATAGGCACTTCGTCTTTTTCAAATGCCTTTTTCGCTTCTTTTAGCGCCATTTCCATAAATTTTATTTGCATTTTTGTATCCTTTTATTAGAAAACTTATGACCTTTTTATTTTTTTGATATATTCTGCGTAAATGCTCTTTACCGATAGGGTGAGATAAACTATCGCTACCAACTTCTATCGTAAAAGATGGGATTTTTAGTTTGCTTATACACCAGTCCTTATATCCGCCCGAAGAACCTTTTAAGGTTACTAATTTGTAGCCCGTCGCTTTTTGAATTTGCCGTCCTAAATAAAAATCTCTTTCTTCCCTTTCGCCGTCTTGAAAAAAGTTCCAGTAAATTTCTTCGCCTTTAGAGTGATATGATAGCGTTATATCAGGGCGCAATAAAAGTGTAAAATTTTTAAGCGCCCTAGTTTCAGGCTCGCTAAACGGAAATGCGCCTACAAAGTTTTCCGCTCCGCGCTTAAAAGTGTTTTTCTTGCCACCGCCCCAGTTTGCGTCAAAGTTTACGTTTAGGTCAACGCCTACGGCGTTCGCTTTGTAATCTATAATTTGGTTTTCGGCAATCTTTATGCCGTCGGGGTTAACGGCGGGAACAAAATACACGCTTGCTATCCTGCCACTTTTACAAAAACCTTTTAGCATTTCTAAACATAAAAGCGTAGTTATATATTCTCTAGCGTGAATTCCGCCCGTTATTAAAATCTTTGGGAATGCGCTTTTTATCACCCCAAAATAATAAATGGGCTTTCCCTTTCGGCTATGCCCTATTATTCCCTTTTCGTAAGGGTAAGAAGTATAAAAATTTTCAAGTTCATTTAAGATATCCACGCTATATTGTACGCGGAATTACTTATTTATGATAACTGCTATTATTTATTATTGAAAACGCCCTATAAACTTGTTCGGTTAAAATTAGCCTAAAAAGTGTATGTGGAAAAGTCATATCCGAAAAAGAAATTAGTTCGTTTGCTTTTTGCTTTACACTATCGTCAAGACCGTAAGAGCCACCTATTACGAAAGTTATAACGCCTTCGCCCGCGTCCGTCAAGCCTTTGATTTTTTTAGCAAAGTTCTCACTTGAAAACTTTTTGCCTTCAATCGCCATAGCAAAAACGTAACCTTTAAGGTGTGGAAGAATTCGTTCCGCTTCTTTTTGTTTTATGGTGCTAATAAGCGATTCCGTAACGTTATTATAATTTTCTTCTTGAAGTTCGGTAATAGAAACTACCGCATATTTAGAAATGCGCTTAACGTATTCACTAATGCCGTCCGCAAAGTATTTTTCTTTTACACGCCCAACGCAAACGATATTTATTTTTATCATAAGAATAGCCCCGAAATTATTAGTACAAGCGTTATCATAACGCCAAGTATGCCGTACGGAAAGAAGAACTCAGAAGCCTTTTCTTCTCTATGCTCTGGCTCAACTTCAAATTCGTCTTTTCCGCCTTTTTTGTAGTGATATAAAGATAAAAAGAATAGCGAAAGTAAAAATGCACCGATAAGTATAATCCATACTGAATACGAATTTACGTAAACGGCAAAATACTGCGTTACAATTATGAACGCGTTATTTATAAAGTGTGCAATTATTGCCGGAATTACGCTTTTCGCTTTTATAGTAAGTAGTGCAAGTAGTCCGCCGTAAATAAATTGATACACGAATTGCACCGCGCTTCCGTGATACAAAGCAAAACACAGCGCAACTATTATAATACCCGAACTTTTCTTGCCTTTAGTAAGGTTACCAAGTAATAAGCCCCTAAAAAAGCATTCTTCTTCAACGGCGGGAATAACCGCAATAAGCACCGTGAATAAAATAAAGTGCCACAAGTTGTCTAGCGGAAGACTTATTGCATTTGCTTTTCCGCCAAGTTTTATTATTAGCCTTGCAATGCTTTCGTTTACAAAGCCAAGGCCAAAAAGCATACCGAACGCTAGAAAAATAGCGGGTAAAATATAAAACGCGTCAAATTTTTTAGCATAAACCGTAAGTTCTAGTTTTTCGTGACGGCGAATATTAAAAACGTCAATCACTATAAACATAGAAATTACTGAAAATAAACTGCTAACGGCAAGTTTAACTACCGCGCTTGCGCCTACAAGGTCTAATATTAAACTACCCGCAAACGAAATTGCAACGTAAATTACTACTAATTGCGAAAAGGCAACACCGCCTAAAAATTCGTTTTTAAGATTGTCTTTTTTACTTGTGTTAAATCTACTGTCCATATTCCCTTTTTACAAAAACCGCAAAGAATACTTCGCGGTTTTAATCTTAATTATTAAGTGAATTTATATCGCTATTTATAAGAACTTGCTCATTTGCGCTTGCAACTAAAAGCGCTTCGTTTAGTTTTGATATTAAACTTTGCTTTTGCTGCGCACTAAATACTGCCCTTCCTTCAGAAACAAGAACCCTAAACGGCGAGAACGAAGTGTAGCCGTTAGCGTCAAAATATTCTTTAGCAAAGTTAATGCTATCGCTAAACTTACCGCCGTAAAATAATGAAAGCGCGTATTTTGAACTTGCGAATTCTTTTGTGGTAATTGTAGAATCTTCGCCGTCAAGCAAAGAGCAAAGCGCATCAAAATTTTCACTAGAAATAAGCGCTAAAGAATATTTTTCGCACTTTTCGGCATTTTTTTCTTCGTCAAGTTTTACCACTAATTCGTAAAGGTCCAAAATTTCTTCCGTTTTATTATATTCGCGTTCGTAATTTTTAAGAGCCAAACGCTCAAAACCTACGCCGTCAAAAAAGTTTGCCAAGGTTTTGGGCGAAAATATAGCAAGCGCGCCGTAAAGGAGCCCCATTAAAAGCATTATAGCGCCAAGTGTAAAGCATATGGTTCTAATTACTAGTTTTTTCACGCGCGCTTACCTTCCTTTATTTTCTTTAATAATTTTACCAAAAATCGCGCCTTTTTGCAAGTGTTTTCTTTATATTGCGTTTTATGTCATAATTCGCGCGTTTTCCTAATACCCTTTAACTATACGAATTAAAGGACTTATTGTATGAAATTATTAAAAAAATTTTGCTTTTTGGGACTTTTTTTAGTTTTAGTTTCGGCTTTAACTTTTTCGGCCTGCAAAAAAGAGAACTCATTGCTTTCTTGCGTTAGCGATTTAAGGTGCAACCAATACTACGGAAAAAGCGAAAACTTTTCGCTTTCTGCATCCTACGGATTTAGGGAAAAGCCGTTTATTAGCGACGGGAAAGTAGGCGAGCGTGTTTACGCCTTAAAAATTAAACTTTTAGATAAGGTTTTAGACCCCGCGTCATACTTCGTTTCCTTTGTGCACGAAGGCATTTCTTATTCGGGCGAGTTTACCCTTTCTCAAACTGGCGGATACGTTGCGGAATTTGAAATGGAAAACTTTTTTATAAATTCCTTTACGGTAAATTTAAGCGTTGCAAGTACAACCGAAACTATTACGCTTTCTAGCACCTTGCCCCCTAACACCCTAACCTTTGATAAAGCACTAGATAGTCTTAGTAAAACTCAAAGCGAACTGATTTTAGCCTACACCGAAAACGGCGAATTCACCGCCGAAATTTACGCGAGAATTATTGTTAAAGACGATAAACCTTACTGGTACGTAGGGTTTGCCAAAGCAAACGGACTTAAAGCCTTTTTAATAGACGGATTTTCGGGCGAAGTTTTAGCGATTAGAAGCGTGTTTTAAAATTAAAAAAGACCTTTTTCAAGGTCTTTTCTTTTTATTCTTCAATAATTTCAGCGGTTTCTATTACTACGGGAGTTACTGGAACGTCGTCGTAATAGCCTTCGCTTTTAGTAGGTACGGTAGAAATTTCAATGGCGACCTCTAAACTTTCTACGTCCGCCACCCTACCGAACGCCGCGTATTGCGCGTCTAGGTGCGGTAAATCTTCAACGCAAATAAAGAATTGTGAAGACGCAGAGTCGGGAAACATAGTTCTTGCCATAGACAAAACGCCCGGCGCGTGATGAAGGTCGTTTTTAACGCCGTTCATAGCAAATTCGCCTTTGATACATTTGGGGGCTTTTTTGTCTTTTAAGCCGTTTTCATACTTAAAGCCACCGCCTTGAATCATAAATCCAGGGATTACCCTATGAAAACATAACCCGTCGTAAAACCCGTCTTTAACAAGACCTATAAAGTTTTGAACGCTAATGGGTGCGTATTCGGGTAAAAGTTCAAGATTGATTTTTTTGCCGTTATTAAGATTTAAACAAACTTTAGTCATAAATCACCTATTTGTTAAAGTTGTCTTTAAGTGAAACTATTTCGCTTAAAATAACTTTTCCGTCGCGTTTTATTTTTTTGAAGTAACCCGTTCTCATAAATTGATAAGGTCTTTCGTCGTCGTTAGCATCAACGTACGGCTCAACTTTACCGCTTAAAACGGTTACGCTGTTAGTGTTCATACGTTCCGAAAAATCTTGTCCAGAATATTCTTCGTCGTTTAGTAAATAGCCGTATTTTCTAATCTCATAGTCAACCGCGTCGTCTGCGTTTACCCATTGAATAACGCCTTTAACTTTTAAGCCGGAAGTGTCTTCACCGCTCTTTGATTCGGGCACGTACGAACAAAGAAGTTCAACCACGTTGCCGTTTTCGTCAAACACTACGTCGTCGCAACAAATAATGTATGCGGATTTAAGCCTTACCATACCGCCTTTTTTAAGCCTAAAGTATTTGGGCGGGGGCGCAAGCGAAAAGTCGTCCGCGTCAATGTATATATTTTTAGAAAAACTAATTTTTCTAGTTAATTTTTCTTCGCTGTTCGGGTTAATATCAAAATCAAGAAGTTCGCTCATGCCGTCGGGGTAGTTAGTGATTGTAACCTTTAAGGGTTTTAGAACTGCCATGGCGCGTTCAGCGTTGGCGTTTAGGTATTCCCTAACACACGCTTCAAAATAACTAATTTGAACTTCGCTATTTGCTTTGCTTATACCTATTCTAGCGCAAAAATCTTTAAGGGCTTCTGCAGGAATACCCCTGCGTCTTAATCCCGTCAAGGTAGGCATACGCGGGTCGTCCCAGCCGTCAACCGAGCCGTCTTCAACAAGTTTTTTAAGGTAACGTTTACTCATAACAAGGTTGGTTACGTTTAGACGCGCAAATTCTATTTGGCGTGGCTTTGGATTAAAGCCTAAATTTATACCAACCCAGTCGTAAAGCGGGCGGTGGTCTTCAAATTCCAAAGTGCAAAGTGAGTGAGTTACGCCTTGCAAATAATCGCAAATAGGATGTGCGTAGTCGTACATAGGATAAATGCACCACTTGTCCCCAGTTCTATGATGAGTTGCACGAAGAACGCGATAAATTACGGGGTCACGCATGTTGATATTTGGCGAAGCCATATCAATTTTTGCGCGAAGACATTTTTCGCCGTCGGCAAAGTCGCCGTTTTTCATTGCGGTAAAAAGCGCAAGGTTTTCTTCAATGCTTCTGTTTCTGTAAGGACTTTCCTTGCCTGCTTCTGTAAGCGTGCCACGGCAAGCGGAAATTTCTTCCGCAGTCATATCGCACACAAACGCTTTGCCTTGCTTGATAAGTTCAATAGCAAAGTCGTAAATTTTATCAAAAAAGTCTGACGCGTAAGTTTCGTCGTCCCAAGAAAAACCAAGCCATTTAATATCTTCTTTAATCGCTTCAACGTATTCGGTTTTTTCTTTAGACGGGTTAGTATCGTCAAAGAAAAGATTACACTTGCCGTCATACTTTTCTTTAACGCCAAAGTTAAGGCACAAAGATTTTGCGTGCCCGATATGAAGATAGCCGTTGGGTTCTGGCGGAAAACGGGTATATACGCCGTTTACCTTTCCGCTTTCAATGCCTTCATTTATGATTTGTTCAATAAAGTTAGTTGCTTCTACCATAAAAAACCTTTCGTAAATTAGTTATATACATATTGTATCACAAAACTCTCAAATTCAAAAGCAAATTTAAATATTTTATTAAACTCTTTATTGCTTGACTTAAATTTGTACGTAATGTAAAATAATATACGATAATAATTTTTAGGTGGTTTTTATGGAAGAACTTAAAATCAAAGCAACTATGGAAAAGGTTGTTAACCTTTGCAAAAGCAGGGGCTTTATATTCCCCGGTAGCGAAATCTATGGTGGTTTAGCAAACTCTTGGGATTACGGCCCACTCGGCGTAGAATTTAAGAACAACGTAAAAAAGGCTTGGTGGAAAAGATTTGTTCAAGAAAACAAATACAACGTAGGTCTTGATAGCGCAATCATTATGAACCCAGAAGCGTGGGTAGCATCTGGTCACGTTGGCGGTTTTTCCGACCCACTTATGGACTGCAAACAATGTAAAGCGCGTCATAGGGCTGATAAACTTATTGAAGACTATGCTTTCACTAACGGCACTAGCGATAACCCAGCAGGTTGGACGTTTGAACAAATGGCAACTTTTATTAAAGAAAAAAATATCGCTTGTCCCGATTGTGGCGGACACGAATTTACGGACATTAAGAAGTTTAACCTAATGTTCAAAACCTTTATCGGCGTAACTGAAGAATCTACTAACACCGTATATCTTCGTCCCGAAACCGCACAAGGTATTTTCGTGAACTTTAACAACGTTCAAAGAAGCACCAGAAGAAAACTTCCGTTCGGTATTTGCCAAATAGGTAAATCTTTCCGTAACGAAATTACCCCCGGTAACTTCGTGTTTAGAACTAGAGAGTTTGAACAAATGGAACTTGAATTCTTCTGTAAGCCCGGCACGGACCTAGAGTGGTTTAAGTACTGGAAAGATTATTGCTATAACTTCCTACTTGACCTTGGCATGAAAAAAGAACACTTAAGACTACGCGACCACGACCCCGAAGAACTTTGTTTCTATTCTAAAGCAACTACTGACTTTGAATATTTATTCCCGTTCGGTTGGGGCGAACTTTGGGGCATTGCTGATAGAACTGACTATGACCTTTCTCAACACGCAAAACACAGCGGTAAAGATATGACTTATTTTGACCAAGAAACTAACGAACACTACGTTCCTTACGTTGTTGAACCTTCGCTCGGCGCTGACCGTGTTGCACTTGCGTTCCTTGTTGAAGCGTACGACGAAGAAGAACTTGAAGGCGGTGACGTAAGGGTAGTTATGCACCTTCACCCCGCACTTGCTCCTTACAAAGTGGCAATTCTTCCCCTTTCTAAAAAACTTTCAGACAAGGCAGGTGAAATTGCAGACGAACTTTCTAAATACTTCCCTGTTGACTTTGACGAAACGGGCTCTATCGGTAAAAGATATCGTAGAGAAGACGAAATCGGCACGCCGTTCTGCGTAACTTACGACTTTGACTCTTTAGAAGATAACTGCGTAACCGTTCGCGAAAGAGATACTATGACACAGGTTCGTATTTCAATCGCCGAACTCAAAAACTATATTGAAGAAAGAATTAAATTCTAATTTTAGATAAACAAAAAACGACTTTCAATCGAAAGTCGTTTTTTTATTTTGTTTTATTTTTTTCTAAACAAACTCCAATTCAATAAGAAATTGCAAAACTTTTTCTCTGAATGTTTTTCTAAGAATTTATAAATAAGCTTAGTAACAACATAAGCTATTACACCAGCAATAGCACCAACGATAATTCCCGCTATTACGTCGGTTGTGTAATGCGCTATTAAATATATTCTTGAGATGCCCATTAGAAGTACACCAACAAAACCTAACCAGCTCCATTTTTTGTTGCAAATGATAAATAATGCCGTCATTGCTGACATTATTGCCGTCATGTGTCCGGATGGGAAAGAGAATCCGTCTTCCGCGGGGCAACCTACGAACTGCCAAAACCCTGCAAACTCTAAACTACTTGCAAAAGGTCTAGGGCGTGCAATAATATCCTTTAACACTATATTAGTTAAAATCGCCCCGCACGCCACTGCGCCAAACATACATATTCCTAATTTTCTAGTTTTTGCAAAAAGCATTAAAACTATAGCGACAGCAAAGAAAATTAACCCTTTTTCGCCAATCAACGTTATAGCCTTAAAAAAAGGCGTTAGAATAGAACCAGCTGACTCAGCTAAACTATGCATTGCTCTAAATATTCCACCATCAAAAGCGGAAAAAGTTGTGTTCAAAAATTCTACCATAATATTTCTCCTTTGTTTTTATTTTATTCTTCGCCATATCCCCAAACAACAGGGCAGTTTGAATAGTTCCACCTAGAATCCCAACCACTTGGCTTACTTTCTGCTTCGCAATAAATAGTAAGCGAACTGCAATTATAGAACGCATGGTAATCTATACTTGTTACGCTATTACCTATTACTACGCTTGTTAATGAAGTGCAATTATAGAACGCAGCATAACCTATACTTGTTACGCTATTTGGTATTACTATACTTGTTAATGAATTGCAATTATAGAACGCACCCTCACCTATACTTGTTACGCTATTTGGTATTTCTATACTTGTTAATGAAGTGCAATCTTCGAACGCCCCTTCACCTATACTTGTTACGCTGTTTGGTATTTCTATACTTGTTAATGACTTGTAACCAGAGAACGCATAGTCTTTGATTTCCGTTGCGGTTGTGATAACGGCTTCAGTAACTTTCTCGTTATTTATATATAAATCAGCGCCGTTACTTAATGGATTAGAAGAGTAAGTGCCAAAATCTATACTAACCCACCCGTCTATAGTGCCTAAATAATTTACTTTTGTGAGTGCCGTGCAATCATAGAACGCACTAGAACCTATACTTGTTACGCTATTTGGTATTACGATACTTGTTAATGAAGCGCAACCTTCGAACGCATAGTCTTTGATTTCCGTTGCGGTTGTGATAACGGCTTCAGTAACTTTCTCGTTATTTATATATAAATCAGCGCCGTTACTTAATGGATTAGAGGATTTGAGGTCATATTTGCCATCAAAATGTATACTAACCCACCCGTCTATAGTGCCTAAATAATTCACTTTTTCTAATGAAGTGCATTTATAGAACGCAGTAGAACCTATACTTGTTACGCTGTCGGGGATTACTATACTTGTTAATGAATTGCAATTATAGAACGCATCTTCACCTATACTAGTTACGCTATTTGGTATTACTACACTTGTTAATGAAATGCAATTAGAGAACGAATCTTTACCTATACTAGTTACGCTGTTTCCAATAGTTACGCTTTGTAGCGAACTGCAATCATAGAACGCATTTTTACCTATGCTTGTTACGCTATTTGGTATAACTATTTCGGTAATATTCGCGCTTGCCACAAATGCCCCGAAACCGATAGTAGTTACACTATCAGGAATAGTTATACTATCACCCATATATTCCGCAAAAACTGTTTCTCCAATTTCGGTAACACTTGGATTTTCGCCCCAGATAATTTCTGCACCAACACCCGCAAATGCTGCTTCGCCTATTGTCGTTACAGAATCAGCTATTCTTATTTTTTCTATAGTTAAACAACCTAAAAAAGCACACTCTTTTATTTCACTTACTGTTATTTCAGCTTCAGTCAATAACTCTCCGTTAATATATAAGTTTCGCGAGCAAACTGTAGGTAGCATACCTTCCCACAAGAGAAATTCAATGCTTACCCACTCGTTTACCGTGCCTAAAAAATTCGTTTTCGTTAGCAATTCACAATTTTCAAAACCATCATAAATCTTTACAACGCTATTAGGGATAGTAATAGACGTAATATCACTTCCATAAAAAGCCCCTTCACCTGTCCTGCTTGCATACTTTACACCTATTGCCGTTACGGGTTTTCCGTTATATTTTGACGGAACTTCAATATCGGTTTCATAGTTCTCTTTAAGCCCCGCTACCGAATAACTTTCGCCGTCTGAATTTTCAACGAATACTAGGTGAATTGCTTTACCACAATCCTTGCACGCGTCGTCAACGCAGTCATGCCCCGTCATTGAAATGGTTTCAACTTCAACTGGTTTTTTACAGGACGTACATTCTTTGTGTCTAGCGCCCGTTTGCATACAAGTTGCTTGCTTGTCAATTATCCAATCACTAACGGACACGTGTTCACAATCGCTACAAGCACTGCCAAGTGAAAACGCCGTACATAAGCAAAAGATAAGACAAATTAACGTTAAAATCTTTTTCTTCATTTTGGTCTTCTCCTATAAAAGTATTTAAAATAAAAAAGTGCGCCTACCAAAGTAAACGCACTAAAAACGCAAACTCCGATAGTCGCCAAACCAACTGAAAAGCAAGAAAAATATTCCGCCATCTTCAGAACAGAATTTGCGTTTTTATCAAATTCATTATGAAGATAACAGAAAAAGATTATACTTGTTCCGCGAAAAAAAAATAATTCTTGCTACAATATTCAGTTGATTTGGCTCTTACAAAATAGCACTTTCTTTTAAATTTGTCAAGCATTTTCATTTTTTTACAACAAAAAAGTTCGCTTTTCTCAAGCGAACTTTTGGTTTATTTCTCTATAGTATATTTATATAATGATGATTTGGGGACGCCACGCTCTTTGGCAACGAGTTTTATGGCTTCCTTTTTATCGTAACCTAAACTTAAATATTTACTTATATGTTCTTCTTCGGTCATATTTTCTATTTCGGATTTGGGATTAAAACCTTCAACTAAAATTACGTATTCGCCTTTAGGCTCGCTAGAAAGTCCGTCTTTAAGATAAAAACTTTCTACGCGTTCGTGCAGTTTAGTTATTTCTTTAACGGCAACGGCTTTTCTATCGCCTAAAACTGAATAAAAAAAGGCTATATCATTTTTAACGTCGTGCGGGGCGGAATAAAAACCTAACGTCATATCTAGTTTTTTGTATTTTTCCAAAAGTTCAGTTCTATCTTTAAGTTTTTCGGGCAAAAAACCTAAAAATGCAAACCTTTCGGCGTTAAGCCCCGAAAGCACAAGCGCCGTTAAAAACGCGTTTGCACCGGGAATTACCGTATACTCAATTCCGCTTTCAATAAGCATATTAACTAGTACGCTACCTGGGTCTGAAATGACGGGCATACCCGCATCCGAAATAACCGCGATATTTTTGCCTTGTTTTAGTTTTTCTATAATTCTTTCGCCCACTTCCCTTTCGTTAAACTTATGATAGGAAAAGAGCGGTTTTTTTATATCATACGCGTTTAGAAAGGTTAAAGAGTGACGAGTGTCTTCGCACGCGATTTCATCAACCGATTTTAGCGTTTCTATTGCGCGAAAGGATATATCTTTTAAGTTGCCTATGGGCGTTGCTACGAAATATAACATAACTAAACCTAATTTTCTATATTGTTTAATATTTTAAGCCCCACTTTTCCGCCTTTTACCGCTTCTACCATAAATAAATACGGCGGTTTGTTTTTGGGGCATACTAATTGAAGTTTTTTAGGCTCTAGACCTTTAGCGGAAAGTTTAGTTAACACTTCAGCCATTCTATCCGCTCTATGCACTAAATTTACCCTACCGCCGAACTTGAGCGATTTTGCCACGGCGGTAATTAGTTCGTCTAACGAAAGCATAACTTCAGATTTGCAAATAGCGCGCGACGGGTTTTTATTAAACTCCCCCGCGTCCGCTTTCATATACGGCGGATTGCAAACGATAAGCGAAAACTTTTCGTTATATTCTTTATCTATATCTTGAAGTTTGCCTTTTATAACTTTGCACTTTTCTTCTAGGGCGTTTTCGCTAATACTTTTTTCGCAAAGAGAAGATAGTTCGTTTTGAAGTTCAAAAAAAGTAAGGCTTTCCGTTTTTTCAGCGTTAAGCCCGTATAAATAAAACCCAACTATTCCACTGCCCGCGCAAAAATCGGCAATAACGTCGCCTTTTTTTACCGCAGTAAATTTTGCTAGCAAAACGGAATCTGACGTGAAAGTGTATAAATCACTATCTTGATAAACGCTTATTCCGTTTAGACCTAAATCTTCTTTCTTAATCATAAATTAGTTAAAAATAAGGCACGACCGAAGTCGTGCCTTGGTGCTTTACCGATATTATTCTTCGGAAATTGCTTCAACGGGGCAACTTGCTGCACATGCACCGCAAGAAATGCAAGCTTCAGCATCAATATTGTATTGAGTATCGCCCGCGCTTATTGCGCCACAAGGACAAGTATCTGCACATGAACCGCAAGAAATGCACGCATCACTGATTTTAAATGCCATTGTAGTTTCCTCCTATTAGTTGTCAAGCGTATTATATCACAAGCATTTTCGTTTGTAAACACCTAGTGATAAAATTTTTAAGAATTTTATTCTTCGCCGTCTTCGTCTTCTTTTTCGTTTTGATTTGCTTTCTTAAACCTTAAGTCTTTTACTGCAAAATCTTTATACACGTCAGTTCCGTCGGGCTTTGAAATTCTAACTTTTGAAATCATTTTAAGCATATCGTTAGAAACAACTACGCCGTCGCCTTCGGGCGTACCTACCGTTCCGCCTTGCTTTGGCATTTTTTTGTAAACTTCGGCATAGTAATCGTTTTCATATTCTAAACAACACATAAGCCTACCGCATAGCCCAGAAATCTTGCTTGGGTTAAGATGAAGACCTTGATTTTTAGCCATTTTAATAGTAACTTTACCAAAATCTCCAAGACAACTAGAGCAACAACACTCTCTACCACAAGGCGCAATTCCGCCTAAAATTTTAGTTTCGTCCCTAATACCTACTTGGCGAAGTTCAATTCTAGTTTTGAACGCTTGCGCTAGGTTCTTAACAAGTTCCCTAAAGTCCACCCTATCGTCCGCCGAAAAGAATACCGTTAACTTTTTGCCGTCAAACGAATATTCCGCGCCGATAAGTTTCATTTCTAAATTAAGTTCGCGTATTTTTTCTTGAGTAACCTTCATTGCTTCTGGAATTTTCTTTTGATTTTCTTCCATACGCTTTTGGTCTTTTTCCGTCGCCTTTCTCACGATAGGTTTTAAGGGGTGCTTTAATTCTTCTTCGGGCACTTCCTTTTCGCTTATAACTACCGTGCCGTATTCAAGACCTTTTGAAGTTTCTACGACTACGCCCGAATTTTCGGGATATTTTTCTTTATCGTTTTCAGGCGAAAAATAATACACTTTTGCGGTGTTTTTGAATTTTACGCCTATAATTTTTGCCATTTATGCTTTCCCTCCAGAATAGCAAACAACAACCAGTCAACAAGCATTACTTGATTATTGTTGAATTTTTTTCTTTTTACCGCTTGAGTAATTTTTTCTAAAATTTCCATAATTGCGGGCACGGTAAACCCGTTTGCGCTCTCTAGTTCAGCGCTTTCGTATAGTCCTGAAGAAAGTTCCGCTTTTCCCGTTTTAATCATTAACATATCGCGGAGCGCAATTTCTAATACGGATAAAAATTCATCAAAGTCTATATCTGCACTATTTACTTTGCCCGAAAACTCTAAAACGTTTTTACTTGACTGCATATTAAGTAAAACTTCTTTAGTAAGTGCTGTTATCTTTTCAAAATCCGCACTGGCGTATAGGTCAATAGCCTTACCCAAAGTGCCGCCGCCACAAGAAACGGCTGAAGAAAGTTTTTCGCTTTCGCCATATTCCGCTTTAAGTAGCGAATAAATTTTATCTTTAGAAAAAGGCTCTATCGTTAATTTTTTCACCCTTGAAATAATTGTCGGTAGAAATGAAAATTCATTATTCGCACCGATTATTATGTGAACGTTTTTAGGTGGTTCTTCAAGAGTTTTAAGTAGTTTGTTTTGCGAAGACGCGTTCATACCTTCGCCGTTAGAAATAACGAATAACTTTTTATCGCTTTCAATAGGCTTGATAAAACTTTCTTCAACGACGTTTTCAATATCCGCCGTCAAAACCGATTCGCCTTTTGGGTAAAATAAAACGTCTGGGTGATTTTCGCTTTCTATTAACTTGCAGTCCCTACAAAAACCGCAAAATTCATCATCACGACAAACGATAAGGCTTGCGAAAATTTTAAGATATTCTTTTAAGAATTTCTTATCAGAACACACTATTAAATACGCGTGCGAAAGCCTATCGCTTTTTTTATCGCCAAGAACGCTTTTATAAGCAGGCGTTTCTTTTATTAGCGAAAGGGGATTTATCATATAATACCCGCCTGTTTAAGCGCATTTATTATTTTTGCGTGTGTTTCGTCCCTACTGCCAGACGCATCTATAACCTTAATTCTTTCAGGATACTCTTTAGCACATTCTAAATAGCCTTTATACACTTTATTGTGAAAATCTCTACCCGAAAGTTCAAGCCTATCCGTTTTATCTACACCGCCCTTGCGCTTAAACGCTTCTTCAGGGGTAAGGTTTAGAAATATCGTGCAATCGGGCATGCAATTTTCAATAGCGAACGAATTTATTTTTTCAATAAACTCCTTGCCAAGTCCCCTAGCGTACGCTTGGTAAGCAAAAGACGAATCAATATATCTATCGCAAAAAACAAGTTCGCCCCTTTCAAGTTTGGGAATAACGGTTTCTTTAAGTAATTGTATGCGCGCGCTAGCGTATAACATTGCTTCGCACTCATCACTCATACTTTTGTTATTACTATCAAGAATAATATTCCTTATTTGTTCAGAAATAGGCGTTCCACCCGGTTCACGCGTTAAGTAATATTTTATTCCGTTGTCTTTTAAGTACTGTTCAAGGCGTCTTATTTGGTGAGACTTTCCTACACCTTCAGGGCCTTCAAAAGTAACGAACTTACCTTTCATAATTAACCTTTGTATTAAATTAAATTACTGCAAGCCCTTACTACGCTGTTTATAAAGAATATACATTCAAACTGCATATAGGGTTGATACGTCAAATAGTTAAACGCCATTAAAACTACGTTCTTCGCTTCAGTAGCGGTTTCAATTTTAGCGATTTGTTGCGGGGTGTATTCTCCGCCAGAAAGCGCTTCCATCTTTATACCATATTTAGCGTTTTGCCTTCCGCCGTCAATTTCCGCTTGGATTAAATATTCATAATAATCCTTTCTTGAAGAATCAACGATTTTTGATGTTTGCTCAAAACGGGTATAAGTGTAGAATAGTCCTTTTTCTTCGCCAACTTCTAGCAAGTATCCAAAAATTGAAAGTTCACTGCAAAGTTTCTTAATGCGCGCTTTTTCCCATTCTATTCCTTGCGCTTTATCTTCGCTAGAGCGGAAACGATTGTCGCCTTTTAAGCGAACGCTAAAATGATTTTCAATTTTTTCTTCTGATAAATTATTATAGTCAAGCGCGTCAAGTCCGTCTTCTATTAAGAAGGTGGAAAGATAAGCGTACGCATCACTATATAGAGTATCAAAATCGTAAACGTTATAATCCACTAAATCAATTATATCGTTTGCGCGGTTTTGCCCGCCAACGTCAGTAATGTTAGTGAAAATCATATCCGCGTCTTGAACGGCAAGCCTTGCCCTAAACGTTTCGTCGTTAGAAGTAAGGTTTTCGCTTTCTAATTTTTGCATAAAAGCACTAAACGTTTCGTCTTCCGCAAAAATGTATTGAAGCGTGCCGTTGCCAGACGAATCAATACCATAATCGTAAAAGTACTTAAACTGCTCACCCGTGCTTATTCTTACACCAAACACGCTAAAAATAACTTGCCATATAATTATTAAACCTACGGCAAACGCTAAAATTTTAAGCCAGTCATAGGCGAGCATTTCACTTAGTCTTTTTTTAGTTATCTTATTGTTCATTTATTCTTATTTCTTAATGGGTTTCATTGTTGGGAACAAAATTACGTCCCTAATAGATGCGCTATCGGTAAGAAGCATAATAAGTCTATCTACGCCGAATCCTAAACCGCCCGTCGGGGGCATACCATATTCTAGTGCGGTTACGAAATCTTCGTCCACTTTAGCGTCGTTACCACCTTTTGCGCGTTTTTCTTCAACTTGGCGAACAAATCTTTCCTTTTGGTCAATCGGGTCGTTAAGTTCGCTGAACGCGTTACCCATTTCCCTTGCATAAATAAAGTATTCAAATCTTTCGGTAAACGCGGGGTTGTCTTTTTTACGCTTTGCTAGCGGTGAATTTTCTACGGGGTAATCGTAAATAAAGGTCGGCTGTATAAGGTTATCTTCAACGAAAGCGTCAAAGAACGCGATAAGTACGTGGCCCTTAGTGGCCTTTTCGCCTTCTTCTACTTCAACGCCCTTTTCTTTTGCAACTTTTCTAGCGTCTTCGTCGGTCGCCCAGTCGTTATAATCTACGCCAGCGTATTTTTTAACGGCTTCAACCATAGTAAGTCTTTCCCAAGGGCTTTCCATATCAATATCCGTACCTTGATAGTTGATTTTTGCCGTGCCACAAATTTTGTTTGCTATGGTGCGGTACATATCTTCTATAAGGTCCATCATTTCAATATAGTCGCTGTATGCTTGGTACATTTCTACCGTAGTGAATTCTGGGTTGTGCGACCTATCCATACCTTCGTTACGGAAAATTCTACCAACTTCGTAAACTCTATCAAAACCGCCCACGATAAGTCTTTTTAAGTAAAGTTCCGTTTCTATGCGGAGATACATATCAATATCAAGCGCGTTGTGGTGAGTTTTGAAAGGTCTTGCTGCAGCGCCGATTTCTAGCGGTTGAAGAACGGGCGTATCTACTTCAAGATAGCCTATTCCGTCAAGATAATTTCTAATAGCCGTTAAGATTTTTGAACGCGCTACGAAAGTGCGTTTTACTTCGGGGTTAGCGATAAGGTCAACTTCTCTTTGACGGTATCTAGTATCTTCGTCCTTTAAGCCGTGATATTTTTCGGGGAGCGGGAGAAGTGATTTTGATAAAAGTTCAATGCTTTTAGCGTGAACTGAAATTTCGCCCGTGCGAGTTTTGAATACAAAACCGGTAATACCGATAATATCGCCGATATCATAGTCCTTAAACGCAACGTAGTCGTCGCCAAGGTCGTTGATTGAAAGGTATGATTGAATAGTGCCTTCGCCATCTAAAATAACTGCAAAAGACGCTTTACCCATAACCCTTTTAGAGATGAGCCTACCTGCGATACCAACTTCTTTGTTTTCGTATTCTTCGTAGTTGTCTTTAATAGTTTGGCTTAAAGCCGTTCTGTTGTACTTAACTTTTTCGTAAGGGTTTTTACCTTCCGCCTTTAGCGTTTCTAACTTTTCCCTACGAATTCTTAAAATCTCACTTAAATCTTGCTCAACGGGAGCAACCGTATTGTTTAATTCTTCCATAATTTCCTTTTTTAGTAAACTTTTTTAACTGTAACTTCTAAAATGCCTGCGGGAACGACGATTCTAATATCTTCGCCTGCTTTGTGTCCTAAAAGAGCGTTGCCTATGGGTGATTCGTTTGAAATTCTACCTGCTTCAACGTCCGCTTCGGTAGTACCTACTATTTCATAAGAAAACTTTTCGCCAGTTGCCTTATCAACAAAGTCAACTTTGCTACCAAGTGATACTACGCCTTTTTTGTCTGAACCGCTAATGATAACTGCGTATTTAAGTTTGTTTTCAATTTCAACTATTTCGCCTTCAATCATTGCTTGTTCGTTTTTTGCTGCGTCGTATTCAGCGTTTTCAGAAAGGTCGCCAAATTCCCTTGCGGTTTTAATTCTTTCAGTTATTTCCGCACGTTTGGTAAGTTTAAGATATTCTAACCTTTTCTCTAATTCCTCTTTACCTTCTTTAGTAAGAATTACTTCTTCTGCCATATTGCTAATGCCCTCCGATTTTTAATAGCGGATACTACCGCTTATAATAAATTTTATTATAGTATTATATATTATAAAGCCCACTTTGTCAACCTAAATAGAGCACCCACGCTAAGCCAAAAAGAGTATTTTTTACAATTTTTTATTTAGAATTTTGCGCTTTAGTATGTTTTTTCGCTTTCCCTATTGACTTTTTGACATTTTATGTTAAAATTTAAGTATAAATAAAGAATTTTACGGTAAATGTTTCCCGAATAATATATGAAAAAAAGAAGGCCACGCTTAAAAGCGTAGCCTTCTTTTTTGCGCCATTACTAGTCAATTTCGCTGTAATCGCCACAACAAGTGCAACTTTCGCCACACCCGCAAGTAACCTTAATGCTTTCTAAATTGCAATTTAAGCCATCGCTATTATGTCTGCACTTCGTTACGTCACATTTAATTGCATAATTTTTCATATTCGCACTCTCCTTTAATTATAGTCTTTCCCTTTTAACGAAAAAGTATTCGTTTTAATCGTCTTTGCATTGACATACGGCTTTTTTTAGGCTAAAATATAAATAGGAGATATATTATGAAAGTTGTACTTATTAAAGACGTTAAAGGCTCTGGAAAAGCGGGCGATATTATCAATGCAAAAGACGGATACGCTCAAAACTACTTAATCAAAAACGGGCTTGCTAAACCTGCTGATGCGGGCGCTCTTGCTGAAAATAAAGCGCAAAAAGATGCAAAGGCTTTCCACCGTGCCGAAGAACTTAAAGCAAATAAAGAACTTTGCCAAAAAATTAACGGTCAAAAGGTTACCCTAACCGTAAAAACCGGCGCTAACGGCAAATTTTTCGGTAGCATTACTAACAAGGAAATTGCCGACAAACTTACCGAACTTGGTTTTAATATTGACAAGAAAAAGGTTATTCTTGCATCTAACGTAAAAAACGTAGGCACCTACGACGTTACTATTAAAATTTCGCCCGAAGAAACGGCTAAAATTAAACTAGAAGTTTTAGGTCAAAGCATATAATATTTGCCCGCGTTTTGCGGGCATTTTTTGTTTTTTTGAATAAAAAAATTTTTTCAGTCTATAATTAAAAAGTAATTATAATTAAAAGGTAAAATTAAGTGGAAAAAGACTATTACCTTTCCGCCGATGGAAAGACTAAAATTGCATACTTTATTTTTGAAGACAAGACAGTTCCCCCAAAAGCCGTCTTGCAAATAGCGCACGGCATGAAGGAAACCCTGCTTCGCTACATAGAATTTGCTGAATTCTTTACTAAAAACGGCTTCGTGGTCGTGGGCAACGACGCGCTTGGTCACGGCGAAACCAGTGTTTCAAAAGATACGGACGGATTTTTCGCCAAGAAGAACGGAAACAAGTTCGTAGCAAAAGACCTAAAAACCATGACTGATATTGCAAAGGAAAAATACCCGAACCTCCCCATTTATCTTTTCGGTCATTCAATGGGTAGTTTTTTTGCTAGATATTACGCTGGGCTTTACCCAAACGCCGTTGACGGAATTATACTTAGCGGAACTAGCGCACACGTAAAAGGCACAAAATTTGGACTTTTTATGATGGGACTTCTTAAAAAACTTAAAGGCCCTAAAACTCACCTTGCCTTTATAGACAATATTATGACGGGCAAATATTTTAGATATATTGATAATCCAAAATCAGAATTTGAGTGGGTTACTTCTGACCTTGATTTTCTTAAACGCGCAAAGTGGGACGACAAAGCACAAATGCCGTTTTCTGTCAGCGCATACTATGATATGGTAAAAACTTTACTTATCGTAAACAAAAACTCGTGGTACAAGAAATATTCTCTAGATACCCCCGTTTTACTAATTTCTGGTGCACAAGACCCCGTTGGGCAATACGGTAACGGCGTATGCAAAGTGTATTCTCAGTTAGAAAAACAAAAAATAAAATGCGTTGATTTGATTTTGTACGGCGAAGGCAGACACGCACTTTTTTACGAAATTGAAAAAATAAAAGAAAGGTTTTTAGAAGACACTTTAATTTGGCTAAACGATAAAGTCCGCCAAAAAAACGAACAAAAAGAAAAGGAATTAAAAAATTAATTCCTTTTTTTATTTTTATTAAATTTCAAAGAACGCTATTCCTGCAACGCCGGGGCCTACGTGAGTGCCTATTGTTGCACCAAGTTGACTTTTGGGAACTTCACCAGAAACACTGTCCCATATTCTTTGGCTTGTTTGAATAAACTTTTCTAGGTTTTCCGTTTCGCCAGAGTATATTGCGCTAATCGGCATTGAATAATCTATACCTTTTGTTTCGTCAATTTGTTTGTTTAATAAGGCAAGTCCTTTTCTAAAGCCCATTGCTTTGCCCGTTACTTTCACTTCGCCGTCTATAACCGCAATTAAGGGTTTAAGTGATAGCATTTCGCCCGCAAAAGCAGCAACGGCTGATATTCTTCCGCCTTTTTTAAGATACTCTAAAGTACCTATTACTGCTAAAACTTTAATTCTTCCCTTGTTTTCTTCTAATTTGTCTGCTATTTCGTTTAACGACAAACCTTCTTTTGCAAGAGAAATGGCGTATTCACATAAAAGCCTTTCCCCCGCGCAAGCATTAAGGCTATCCACAACGCGAACTTTGCCACTAAATTTTTCACTTGCCTGACATGCACTTTCATAAGTCCCAGAAAGTTTAGATGAAATCGTGATTGCTAAAACTTCGTCGCCGTTTTCAGTAAGACGCGTAAATTCTTCTTCCCATCTAAACGGGTTTACTTGAGCAGTTTTTGGAACGACATTGCTAGACGCAAGTTTCTCATAAAACTTGCTAGCAGTTAAATCTACGCCGTCGTAGTAATCTTTATCGCCAAAAGAAATTACCATAGGAATCATTTCTATCCCAAGATTTTTCGCTTCGCTTTTAGATATATCCGCCGCCGAATCAATCAAAATTTTAACCATAGTTGCTCCTTCTTCTTTTGTACTATTAGATAAGTTTGCAAAGGTTATTATACCAAAATTGATTATAACTGTCAATATTTTTTACAACCTTGCACAAGACCACAATTTACCAAGTTTTTGCTTTTCAATAATAAACGAACGAAGTCCACTCTTGACAATACTACAAACAAAAAGGCTACCTTATGGGCGCACCCTAAGAGACGCATCTACGCTTCGCTACGATGGACTAAGCATTCCCGATTTGTCCATCAAAGGCGTCCGAACAAATTTCACTCTTGACGATACAACAAACAAAAAGGCTACCATATGAGCGCTATAAAGGATACGTCTATGCTAGAAAAATGTGCACCCTAAGAGACGCATCTACGCTTCGCTACGATGGACTAAGCATTCCCGATTTGTCCGTCAAAGGCGTCCGAACGAAGTCCACTCTTGACAATACCACAAACAAAAAGGCCACCTAATGGTAGCCTTTTTGTTTGGCGCACCCTAAGAGGCTCGAACTCCTAGCCTTCGGTTCCGTAGACCGACGCTCTATCCAATTGAGCTAAGGGTGCAAAACTAACAACACTAAGTTGTTAGATTATTATTTAATTAATTTCTCAATTGGATGGAGCGGAGAAGACGCTCTGTGCCCGAAGCGTAGCGTAGGAAATACGATTGATGGGCTTTCCTGACGCGCTTTCAGTTTACAATTGAGCTAAGGGTGCAAAACTAACAACACTAAGTTGTTAGATTATTATTTATCTTTGATAGCCTAAACATTTTATAATAAAAATTTTTATTTGTCAAACTATTAAGGCTATATGATTAAAATTATTTGTTTTCGGTTTCTTTGATAAACTTAACCATTTCCCTTGCAATTAGGGCGTGACCTAAATCGGTTGGGTGCAAGCCGTCTGCAAAGTAGCCGTGTTTTTCTTCGTCTAGTGGAGCATCTGGGCCAAGTTCATATAAATCTAAATACGGAATTTCGTAGTGATTTAACACTTCGCGCATTTTGTTTACGTAGTCAATCATAGGAAGCGTGCCGTTTTCGCTAGGTTTATCGCAGTTGTAACGCTTTAGGGGAAGAACAAATCTAATTTTTTCCTTACCATACATAAGAGTAAGCGTTTCAATAAGACGCGACATAGCGCCTGCTAGCGTATAAACGGTGCCGTCCCCTATTTCGCCTAGCGGAACGCCCCCGCCGTAGTCGTTAGTACCGCCGAAAACAACAATCATATCACATCTTCTAGGAAGAATGTGTACCCTTGTGTTAAAGTCCATATTGAATCTATGGAAAGGTGACGGTTTTCTAACCCTAGTAAATCTTGAGCCACCGCAACCAGCCGAAAATACTTCGTATTCGCCTTGCGACGCAATTAAATGATTATACGCATTGTCCGGATGACTTGCGCCACCATTTTCAGTAATGCTATCGCCAAAGAATATAATTTTTTTCATATTATTCTTTCTCCCTTATAAAATCAGCAATAACTTTTGCAAGATAAGCATGACCTTTGTCGTTTGGATGTAACCCGTCCAAGAAATAACCTTCATTGTTTTCTGTTAAAGGTTGCTCTAAACCATTTTCAAACAAGTCAAGGTACGGAACGTTTTCAAGTTCTAAAACTTTTTTCATAACGTCAACGTATTCTTTTAAGGTATGACCTGAAATAGAAAGTTTGTCTTGATTATATCTTTTTAAGGGAAGAATAAACCTAGTACGTTCATATCCGAATTTTCTACGAAGGTTAATTGCTAAAAGCCTTACTGCGCCTGCAAAGGTGTAGGGGTCAACTTCACCAACTTCGCCTAAAGGAGCGTCGCCGTGGCCGTAGTCGTTAGTTCCGCCAAAAACGATAACGTAATCCGCTTTTTCAGGCAAAGTGCAAAGCCTAACGTTAAAATCTAAATCATATCTATGCCTGTCCGAAACGGGCTCGTTTTGTCTAGCAATTCTAGTTCCACCGATACCGCCGTTATATACTTCTCTAAAATCTTCTTCTTTAGCAATCAAAGAAACGTAGCAGTTTTCGGGAGCGCTTGCTCCAGAGCCTTCGGTTATACTATCACCTAAAAATATAACGTCTTTAATTTTCATAATTTCTCCTTATAAAAGAACAGCCTTAATTCTTCTTACGCCAGAAGACGAACTTTCTTCTTTTTTAATCTTGAAAGTGCCAAGGTCGCCCGTGTTTTTAACGTGCGGGCCACCGCAAATTTGAGTATCAACGCCGTCAATCGTATAAACTGTAACCATTTGATTGTCGCTTTCTGCATTGAATACGCCGTATGCACCGCTTGCAACTGCGTCCGCATAGCGAACTTCAGTTTTGACTACGTCAATTTTTTTATCAATTACTTCGTTTACGAAGTTCTCTAAATCTTTTAGTTCTTCTTCAGTCATTTTGTGGTCTAAATTAAAGTCAAACCTTAAACGTTCTTCAGTAATGTTAGAGCCTTTTTGTTCAGTACCGGTGCCGAACATTTTGCGAAGACCTGCAAGCATAATATGTGTTGCAGTGTGATAAGCAATGGTTTTTTCCGTTTGCTCTGCTAGACCGCCTTTAGCCACGCCTGCTTGTGCTTTAGAAATTTCTTGGTGAGTTTTGAATGCTTCGTTAAAGCCGTTTTCGTCAACACTAAAGCCTTTTTCAAGGGCAAGTTCAACGGTAAGTTCAAGCGGAAAACCGAAAGTATCGTATAGCCTAAACGCTTGTTTGCCGTTAATTTCCGTTTCGGGTACGTAAGCAGTGTCTTTAGAAGACATAAACGCATTCTTTCTTTCAATACCCGTGATGCACTTTTCAAACTCTTTCATGCCCGAAGCAAGCGTCGCTTCAAACTTTTTAATTTCTTTAGCAAATTCTTCTAAGATGTATTCTTCTTTTTCTAAAAGGTTGGGGTATGCGGTGTTGTAAACTTTTTCAATGAAAATTTTAGCAACGTTTTGCATTTCTAAAGCGTCAATTTCTAAAGTTTTGCAGTATCTAACTGCCCTTCTTAAAAGACGTCTTAAAATATAGCCCGCACCAGTATTAGACGGAACTATTCCGTTCTTGTCCCCTATAAGCATTACCGAAGTTCTTACGTGGTCAGAGATAATGCGCATTGCCTTTTTTGCCTTTTCGTCGCTATCGTAGTCTTTACTAGAAACGCTAGAAAGATATTCTATAGCGCTAGAGAAAAGGTCGGTTTTATATCCGTCGTCAAGCCCGTTTAAGAAAACTAAAAGTCTATCAAGCCCAAAGCCCGTATCAACGTTTTTGTTTTCAAGTTCAAGGTACTTACCGCCCGCAAGTTTTTTGTATTGCATATATACGTCGTTGCCGATTTCTACGTAGCGGTCACTGGTAGTAAAGTCGGACGAATTTTCGCCGTCAACTCTTGGATAAAACCACTCGTTATCCGGTCCGCAAGGCGTATCAACTGTGCCTTCAAGTTCCCACCAGTTGTCTTTTTTTGGAAGGAAAAAAATATTTTCTTCTTTTATACCAAGTTCTTTAAGTAAACCAGCCGTTTCCATATCTTTAGGCGCACTTTCGTCGCCAACGAATACGGTTGAACAAATTTTATCTTTGTCAAAACCCAAAACTTCGGTCAAGAACTCAAAAGTCCATTTAGTTTTTTCTTTCTTAAAATAATCCCCCAAAGACCAGTTGCCCATCATTTCAAAGAAAGTAAAGTGCGTAGCGTCGCCAACTGCGTCAATATCAACAGTTCTTACACAACCTTGAACGTTGCATAGCCTTGTGCCCGAAGGGTGCTTTTTACCAAGAAGATACGGCATTAAGGGTTGCATACCTGCAACGTTAAACATAACCCCCGTAGTGCCGTCGCCAATTAGCGAAACTGCGCCGATATTAACGTGACCGCGGTCTTCGTAAAATTTAATCCATTTTTCTCTTAATTCTTTAGAAGTAAACATAATTATATTTTCGTAACGGTATATCCGTCTTTTGCGTCCTTAATAGTGTAGCCGAGCGCCGTGATTTTATCACGAAGTTCGTCTGATTTTGCCCAGTCTTTATTCTTTCTTGCATTAAGCCTTTCTTCCGCAATGGCAATAACTTCCGCTGGAATTTCTTCACCCTTTTCTTCGGCTTCGGCGAAAACTTTTGCATCTGCCTTAAATAAACCTAAAAGCGAATAAGTTTTTCTTATTTGACTAAGCATTGCGCCCGCTTCTTTATCGCCACTTGCGATTTTACCTTTAATCTTTTTGAAATATCCGTAAAGATTGCTTATTGCAAGCGCGGTATTAAAGTCATCATCCATAGAAGCATTAAATTCAGCGTCAATTTCGGGATATTCGCCCACAATTTCAATACCTGCTTGTTCGGCTTTTACGAATACCTTATAAAATTCCTTAATGTGCGCTTCGGCATCTGGGAAAAGATTGTCGGTAATGTTTATATCACCGCGGTAGTTGGTTTGTAAAAGTGCAAGTTTTAAGGTTTCCGCGTGGTATTTATCAAGCAAATCTTTAAGGAGCAAGGTGTTGCCAAGAGATTTACTCATTTTTTGGCCGTTTACTTTAATTAGCCCATTGTGAATCCAATATTTAGTGAATTGCTTACCTGTAAGCGCTTCCGTTTGCGCGATTTCGTTTTCGTGGTGCGGGAAAATTAAGTCCCTACCGCCACCGTGAATATCAATTTGGTCGCCGAAAGTTTTTCTATTCATTGCCGAGCATTCAATATGCCAACCCGGTCTGCCTTTACCCCAAGGAGATACCCAGTAAGGTTCGCCTTCTTTAGCACTTTTCCAAAGCGCGAAGTCTAGTGGGTTTTGTTTGTTTTCATCATTGTCAATTCTAACGCCGTTTTTAGCGTCGTCTAAATTTCTATGCGAAAGTTTGCCGTAAGGTGCGTAACTATCTACTGAAAAATATACGTCGCCGTTTTCAGTAGCGTAGGCGTGGCCTTTATCAATAAGCGTTTGAACAAAACCGATAATGTCGTCAATACATTCGGTTGCTTTAATCCAAACGTTAGGGTCGTCAATATCAAGCCTGTTCATTTGCGCGTTGATATTTTCAATCATATCAAGCGCGTACTTGTCTGCAGGAATACCCGTTTCATTTGACTTTGCTATAATTTTATCGTCAACGTCCGTATAGTTTCTAGCATACGTTACGTCGTAGCCTTTCTTTTCAAGATATTTTCTAATAATATCGTAAATAAGCGCTTGGTAAGCGTGGCCGATATGCGCTTCGCCAGAAACGGTTATACCGCACGCGTACATTTTAACTTTGCCTTCCGTTAAAGGCGTAAATTCTTGCTTGTTGCCTGTTAATGTGTTGTAAATTTTCATAACTTACCTATTTTTACTTATCTTCTTTATTTTCTTTCTCAAGTTTTTCTAGTTTTTCTTCTAGGGTGAATAGTTTTTCGCGCAAATGACATATTTCTTCGCGCATTGGGTCGGCTTTTATTTGTTCTAAATCGTTTAGTTTTTCGCCTTTAAGCCTTACGACGTTACCGGGAACGCCAACTACCGTCGCGTATGGCGGAACTTCTTTTAGAACTACTGCGCCTGCTCCGATTTTAGCGTATTCGCCAACGGTAAAACCGCCTAAAACTTTTGCACCAGCACTAATCATAACCCCTTTTTTTATGGTTGGGTGACGCTTGCCTTTTTCTTTACCCGTACCGCCAAGCGTTACGCCTTGGTAAATAACTACGCCTTCTTCAATTTCGGCGGTTTCGCCTATAACAACGCCAACGCCGTGGTCAATGAATACACCGCCCGCAATTTTTGCCGCGGGGTGAATTTCTATGCCTGTTAAAAATTTTGCAAACTGACTAGTTATTCTTGCTAAAAGCTTAAGTTTAATTTTGTAAAGAAAATGCGCCCACCTATGCCACGAAAGCGCGTGAACGCCCGAATAGGTAAGCCAAATTTCAAATTTACTTCTTGCCGCGGGGTCGTTTGCCTTTGCGGCGTTAATATCTTGTCTTAATCTTTTGAAAAACATACTCTTTCCTTTGTAATATAATAACATTAAAAGGTTATTTTATCAAGCAAAATTATTTATTGTTGATTAAAAAATAGCACGGCTTTAAGATTTTAAATTATAAATAATTTATTTTTTATATTTTAGCATAAAAAAAGCGTTTTCATTTGATTTTACGCGCAAATGTTTGTATAATGAATGTATATTAGAAATTATCGGAGTTTTATATGTTAGATTTACGTAAAATTCAAGAAAACAAAGAAAAGTACGTTGAACTTTTATCAAGAAAAGGCTTTACTGCTGATTTTGACACGATTTTAGCGCTAGATGAACAAAGAAAAAGCGCAATAACCACCGTTGAAAAATATAAAGCCGAAAGAAATAAAGTTTCATCTCAAATTCCCGCACTTAAAAAACAAGGCTTGCCCGTTGATGAAATTTTCGCAGAAATGAGAACGCTTGGCGACAAAATTAGCGAATGCGACGCCACCGTAAAAGAACTTGAAGGCAAAATTTTTGACCTTTTAGCAAGTTATCCTAACGTCCCAGACGAAGACCTTCTTCCCGGCGAAAAAGAAAACAACAAGGTTATTAGAGAAGTAGGCTCAAAACCCGAATTTGATTTTGAAATGAAAAATCACGTTGACCTTTGCACCAAACTTGGCATAATTGACTATGAAAGGGGCGCAAAACTTTCTGGTGGTGGTTACTGGCTATACCGCGGTGACGGTGCAAGGCTTGAATGGGCGCTACTAAACTTCTTTATAAGCGAGCACTTAAAAGACGGCTACGAATTTATTATTCCCCCACACCAACTTGGCTATAATTGTGGTTTTGGCGCAGGTCAATTCCCCAAATTTGCCGACGAAGTTTACTGGCTTGACTGCGACGAAGACAGAAAGAAAAACCGCTTTATGCTTCCCACCGCTGAAACGGCACTTGTTAACGTTTTCGCAGGCGAAATTTTAGATGAAAAAGAACTTCCCAAAAAATTCTTCGCTTATACGCCTTGCTACCGCAAGGAAGCAGGCTCTTACCGCGCTGAAGAAAGGGGTATGATTAGAGGACATCAATTCAACAAGGTTGAAATGGTTCAATACGCACACCCCGATCGCAGTATGCAAGCGTTTGAAGAACTTGTTAATAAAGCCGCTTCGCTTATTGAAAAATTAGGTCTTCACTTCCGCGTAAGCAAACTTGCCGCTGGCGACTGCTCTGCATCAATGGCTAGAACTTACGATATTGAAGTTTGGATTCCTTCAATGCAAATTTATAAAGAAGTAAGTTCAGTAAGTAACGCTAACGACTATCAAGCAAGAAGGAACAACACCAAGTTTAGAAATTCTAAGACTGGCAAACCCGAATTCGTGCACACGCTTAACGGCTCAGGTTTAGCAACTTCAAGGGTGTTCCCCGCAATTATTGAACAATACCAAAACGCCGACGGTTCAATAACCGTTCCAGAAGTTTTAAGACCGTTCATGGGCGGACAAGAAATTATAAAATAATTTTCTTCAAAAATAAAAAACCCACTATTTTAGTGGGTTTTTTCTTTTTATATTTTTTTAATAACTTCTAAAACTTTTTCCTTAAATTCTTCCTTTGTGCCGTCGTTTTTTATAACCGCGTATTTACTTAAATCGGCATTTTCGTAGTAAAATTGGCAGTTAATTCGCTCTATAACTTGCTCCCTTGTAAGGTTTGAGCGTTTAATTACCGAACTAATTCTATCTTCTAAATTTCTTGTTATTACTACTACTCCGTCAAAAAGGGTCTCTCTGCCAAGTTCAAACAAAAGTGGCACTTCTATAAAAGTCTTTCCGCTCGTTTTCTTAGCGCGTGAAAGTGCAATATCAAGCACCTTTTGTGCAAAAAATTCGGTTAATGCGCGGTGCTTTTCGGGATTAGCAAACGCTTCGCTAGAAATAGCGGTTTTATCTACTTTAAGGCGAAGTTTTCCTTTTACAGCACTAGGAAAAATGTTTTTTACGCCATTTTTAACTTTTCTTTTTTTATATAATTCTTTAACGATAGCGTCGCAATCAATAACAGAAAAACCACTTTCTTTAATCACGCTAAGCGCAAGCGATTTTCCCGTGCCTATACCGCCCGTTACGGCTATAATCTTATTTTGCATCAAACCACCTTTCCCCTTCTTTTGCATCTGCCGTAAGCGGTACGGAAAGTTCAATCGCCCCTTCCATTTCTTCTTTTAAGAGCGCCATTACGCGTTCTTTTTCGGTTTTAAGAGTGTCAATTATAAGTTCGTCGTGAACTTGAAGAATAAGCCTAGAGTTAAGCCCTTCTTCTTTTAGCCTTTTATCCACTTTAAGCATTGCAAGTTTAATTATATCCGCACTGCTACCTTGAAGCGGCATATTCATAGCGGCGCGTTCGCCAAACTGACGGAGCGCAAAATTGCTAGAGTTTATTTCGGCAATATATCTTCTTCTACCGCAAACAGTTACGGCGTAGCCGTTCTTTCTTGCAAATTCCACGCACGAATTCATATATTCCTTAACCTTTGGATAGGTTGCAAAATACGACGCTATATAATCCCTAGCAGACGCAGGCGAAATTTTTAGTTGCTTTGCAAGCCCGTATTCGCTTATGCCGTAAATAATGCCAAAGTTTACCGCCTTTGCCATACGGCGCATATCTGCAGTAACGCCTTCTTTAGGCACACCAAACACTTTTGATGCGGTTTCCGTATGAATATCACGCTCATCATTAAACGCCGAAATTAGCGATTTTTCGCCCGAAAAATCCGCCATAAGGCGAAGTTCTATTTGAGAATAGTCTGCGCTGACAAGCGTTCTGTCGGGCGCAGAGGCAACGAAAAATTTACGAAGTTTTCCACCTTCTTCGTCGCGCACGGGTATATTTTGAAGATTAGGCTCTTTTGAAGAAAGCCTACCCGTTGACGTCATAGTTTGGTTAAACGACGTCTTTATTAGCCCCGTATTTCTATCAATAAGTGGCTTAAAGCCGTCAATGTAGGTTGAAACAAGTTTTTGTAGTTTTCTATATTTGAGTATGGGTGCAATTATAGGGTGCGCGTCTTCTAGCGCTTCTAAAACTTCGGCACTGGTTGAATAGCCCGTTTTTGTTTTTTTACCCTTGCCCACTTTTAATTTTTCAAAAAGAAGTTCCCCGAGTTGCTTTGGAGAATTTACGTTTAGCGTTTCTTCGCCCGCTAGTGCGCGAATTTCTTTCGTTAACTCAAGTAGCGTTTGCGAATATTTTTCGCCCGTTTCTTCTAAAGCGTTTATATCCACCTTAAAACCGCGCGTTTCCATTTCAAACAAAAGGTCGGCAAGCGGAAGTTCTACGTCATAGTAAAGCCTTTCAAGGTCTTGCTCTTTTAATTTAACTAAAAATTGATTATATAGTGATAAAGTTTGCGCACTAGGCGTAGTTTGGTCTAAAGAATAGTCAAGTAGTACTTCTTCTAAAGTTTGAGCCTTGCCCACGTAATCAACCAAATATTTGATTATAGAAAGGTCATCAATGCCGTCTAATTCTGTTTGCAAATTAGAGCCAAGTAATTTATGCCTAAAATCTTTTTTAGAATATAAAACAACCTTTTTTGCGTTTTTAATAACGGGCAATATGGCTGAAAGAATTTGGCTTTCGCTATAGCCGTCGTCAAGTAAAGTTTGCGCTACGGGAATAGTCCACTCCGTTTCGCCGTCACTAATACCATAATCGTTTTTTAAGTTAACTATCGCAATAGTTTTATTCGCTATGTTTTGAAGTAACGATAAATCGGTAACCTTAACTTTTTGAATATTTTTAGGTTTTTCAGTTTCGCTCGTTTCGTCGTTATTGCTAACTTGAGTAAAAATATCATTTCTGCTTGCAAGCGAGCGAAATTCTAGTGCGGAAAATTTTTCTTTTACCTTCGCGTCAAACGGGAAAGTAAATCTCATATTATCTACGTTAGTATCAACACCACAATCAGTGTTGATGGTTGCAAGCGTTTTAGATAGGTAGCAATTTTCCTTGCCGTTTTCTATTTTTTCTTTTAACTTGCCTTTAAGCGCACCTAAATTAGCATAAACGCCGTCAATAGTAGAGTATTCTTCTAAAAGGGTATGGGCGGTTTTTTCGCCTATACCGCTAACGCCAGGAATATTATCCGACGCGTCACCCATAAGCGCTTTAAGGTCAATAATTTGTGCGGGCTTTAGCCCCGTTTTTTCAAAAAAGTTATCGTTTGTATAAATTTCTACGTCCGTTATTCCGCGTTTAGTAAAATGCACTTCCGTTTCTTCGTCAACAAGTTGAAAAGAGTCTTTATCGCCCGTAAAAATGTACGTCATTATAGACGTGTGTTTTGCGATAGTGCCTATAATGTCATCCGCTTCAACGCCTTCTTTTTCAATGACTGCTACGTTCATAAGTTTAAGCACTTCTTTAAGTAGCGGAATTTGTGGGCGAAGTTCTTCAGGCATAGGCTTTCTTGTGCCTTTATATTCAGAATATAATTTATGGCGGAAAGTGGGCGCTTTTAAGTCAAACGCCACGGCAACGTAAGTAGGTTTAATTTCCGTAGTCATTTTAATAAACATATTCATAAAGCCGTAAACCGCATTAGTAAACGTGCCGTCCTTCGTAGAAAGAACGGGCATTGCGTAAAACGCGCGGTTTATAAGGCTGTTGCCGTCAATTAAAACTAATTTCTCCATAAATTTTCCTTTTTGGATTTGCAAAATATATTATATATATTATACCACTTTTTTACAAATAAATCAATAAAGAATAAAACAAGTAAAGAACTAAACGCGTTTTATAACGGCTTATGAAATAATGCGATTTCTTTCGCCATGCCAAGCCCCGCAAAGTTCTTGATTAAAAAAAGGGTTTGACACAACTTTTATATTTGCGTCAAACCCTTTTGGTGCCGAAGGCGGGACTTGAACCCGCACGGTATCGCTACCACTGGATTTTGAGTCCAGCGCGTCTGCCAGTTTCACCACTTCGGCGTTATTACTTCTAAATGATAGCATAATTTTTAATTTTTGGCAAGTAGTTAAAACGGCTTTTTGGGAAAATAAAAAGAGAGAAACTTTTAAGCTTCTCTCTCTCTTTTATTTTACTAATTAGTATTAGTCAGCGGGTGACCATTGTTTGTCGTCATTGGTCATATCGTCTTCTGTTTTAAGTTCGGTAACTTCAAATACGTGAACGTCTTCAGTTAAAGTATATCTATCAGCAGACGCGAATTCATTGCCTTCAATATCTTCCCAACCAACTAGGTTGTAGTTGTTATCAACGATTTCATCTACAAGTTCAAATGAATCAAGATATTTAACTTCTTGATAGTAGCAACCTAAACCTTCGTCATACTTAAGGTCAAATTCTTCTACAAGGTGAGCGATTTTTGAATTAGCGCATATATAGAAAATTTTGTAAACCTTTTCAGTTTTAACGGTTTTAACAATCATGTTTTCAGTTACGTTAGAAAGGTCTGCGTTCCAAGTGATTGAATAACCGGGTTCTTGAGTTTGAACTGCAGGAATATCGGTTAAGGCAGTACCATTTGCTACGTGCTTGATAACGGGTAAGTATCCGTCTTCAATAAATACAACGATATTTTTACCAGATTGAATGGTTTCAAATAAAGCAGTTACTTCCATATCTTCAGTGATATAGTCAGGAAGTTCTACGTATTTGCCGTCAGCATCTACCCAACAAGCGAAATATACGCCTGAACGGATAGGATTAGGAGCGGTAAATAATACGTTTGACTTCATATCAATAGCAACGCCACCTTCAACGGTTTGAACTTGACCAAGCATAGCATAATCTACGATATCAAGTTTAGTGATGCCTTTAAGAATAAGTCTGTTGGTTTGTTCAGCCCAAATTGCTTTAATAGTGATAGATTCAGCAATAGTATAAGTACCACTTGCAGCAAATTCAGTTTCGCCTTGACCAACTATAACCCATTTAACGAAATCATAGCCCGCTCTAGTAGGTTCGGTAATGGTGTATTGAGCGTCAAATGTAACTTGTTTGTTTGCGTCGCCCGTACCACCAGCATTGTTTATAGTAATGTTATAAACGTTGGGAGTTTCAACAGCATTTACAGTAGCATCATCAGTGATAGTAGAAAAATCAGTAACGTCCCAAGCAATGGTGTAACCGGTTTTGCCAGGTCCTTGAATTACAGGAATTTCGCTAGTTGCTAAAGTTTTACCTTCTTCAACTTGTCTAATAACGTCGTCATAACCTGTTTGTTTGAAAGTAATAGTGTACTTTTCTGTAACAGGTGGTTCGCCACCGCCACCGCATGCAACTAGGCCTAACGACATAACGATTAATAATAATAAATAAACTATTTTCTTCATAATAATTATCTCCTTGTTCTTTAGTCTTACCTAGCGCGGATTTTCACCGCGCTAAGTTAGATTTTTTAGAACTTATTTGGCCTCCGTCCAGTTGATACCAGTTGCACTAATTGCAAAGTTACCGAGTTCGGTTACACCAGCAGTAGCCATTGCGCTATAGTCGTTGTAACGAATGAACGGCGTTGAGTAGAATACGTAGTGTTTGTATTTAGCTTGGTTAGAAATAAACAATTCAAACGCATCGCCCTTTTCTGTCATATACGCATCAAGGTCAGTAGTGTAAACAAACGTCCTAACGTCATCAACGGTTAACCAACCACAACCAGCATTACCAGTTCTAATTTCAGAACCAGCGTCTGTAGTTGCGAAGTAGGTTGCGCCATTGTGGGTATATTGAGTAAGGTCATCTGAAGCGAACGTTGCTTGTAAGTCGTTAATCGGCATACCAACGTAGTGGTGAGATTTATCAGAAGTACCACAACCTAAAGCAACCCAAGCAGTTCTACCAGTTGCGGTAGGTGCTGAAATTAAATAGGTGTTGGTTACGTCTTTGAGTGCATAAGCAGCAACCCTTTGACCAACGTCATCATAGCTTTCGTTGGTTGATGAAATAATCATTGCGCCACCGTAGCCTGATTCATATTTACCGATAGTTTCGGGGATAGCGTAATTGAAGATTACGTTGTTGAGTTTAATCTTATTGATTGAACGATGGATAGAGTTCGGAGTGTTGTTGGTTGAAGCAAGTTCGCCATTTTCAACAACCGCATATTTAATCCATCTAAAGAATGACCATCTAGGTTCACCATTAACTTCACCAAAGCCGTAGGAAGAAGCATTATTGAATAAATCAGTAGTAGCCATTTCAATTACAACGTTTTCAAGTTTAACTTGTTGTGCTTCAGTAAGAATTTCCCTGTTTTCATAATTACCGCCAAGACCAGCAATGAGGTTTTGCGTCATGTTATTAGTTTTAACTTTAACACCATCTTTCATTGCGCCGGTCCATACGTGGTAAGCAACACGGTAATTCTTGAAGATTACGTTAGTAAGCAATGCACCTTGGTCTTTATCAGTAAACGCACCAAGAATACCATTTTTAGCAACCATTAAGTTGTCAATAGTGTGACCTAAACCATCAAACGTACCAGTGAAAGGTTGGTATGCAAGAGCATGGTCACTAACGATAGCAAGTCTATCAAGGTCAAGATTACCGAACGAATAGCCGAGCGGGTCAGAACCAACGTAGTCACCTAACTTGTTGTTAGTTACGCCGTATGCTTTTGCATTATCTTTCTTGTCGTTATAATCGTTAGCAAGAACGTAGTAACCTGCTCTCGTAGTAGCGGTAGAAGGAATATACTTAAATCCAGCATCGTCCGTAATAACGCCAGTTACGATTGATAAGTTACCAAGGGTTACTAAACCTTTAGTACCTTCAATAATGATTGTGTAAACTTGTCTTTGGTTGCCGGGGTTAGATACGAGAACGTATTTTTCGCCGTCAACTTCAACGATTTCAAGAGCCGTTTTAATACCATTTACTACTTCGTAAATAGCGGTAACGGTTGCGCCGTTATCAACAAATGCTTGTTGATAGAGCGCGGTATAATTGGTGGCAACTAAGTCGCCATCAGTCATAACGTAAGGAACGCTATATGCTTCGCCTTCTGCGCCGTAGATTTCAGAATACATTGCAGAAACAACGATTTCGCTAGCATTATTGATAGTAACTAAGATATCAGCAGCAGCGGTAAAGCCACCAGCGGTTACGTTAAGAACTGCTTCGCCAGTAGCGATACAGGTAATAACGTTACCTTCAATACTGAATATGCCTTCACTTGCAGTAGAAAGAGTAGCAGCAGAAGTTACGTCTTTATCGCCATAGAAAACAGCAACTGAAAGTTCGTCGCCAACTTCTAAAGCGGTAGAACCAGGATTGGTAATGTTAGAAATTTCTACTCTTAAGTCAGTGTTAACTGAGCCATCAGGGTTTTTATCAGCAAGACCTTTCCAAACAACTGCGTTGCCAACTTTAACCCAACTATCGTTGAATTTTGCGATAGATGCGGTGTTGTTTGCAGACATATCAATATAGTCGTTAAATCTATAAAGGTCGGTGTAGTGATATAAGGTTACGTTAGCAGTATAAGCACTGTCAGCAGAAACAACCCATTCGCCATCATCTAAGCCAGAGAATACGGGAGTTCCGTCTTCAATTCCTACAAGGTCGTTAGCAGCGTAGAATTCTACAGAGTTGCCAGGAAGGTTGGTCCAAGAAGTACCTTTCTTATCCCATTCGCCAGCAGTCTTAGTTCCGTAGTAGGTTACGCCGTCAATTTCTTCAATGTACCAGTTGCCACGAGTGCCTGCAGTGCCGTCTTCGTAGTTAATGGTCATTGTTCTGTGTTCAAATACGGTAGGAACTTCGCCGTCTGCTCTTTGAGTAGAAATCATATAGCAGTTTTCAAAGATACCATCGTTATTGTTAATCCAGTTGTAACCAGCAGTTCTACCAATCCAACCAAAACCACCATTGTCTTGGTGACCGTAAACAGGACGTTGGTTAATAGTATCAAGTACGCAGTTGCTATAGGTCATGAATTTAGCGTCGCCTTCGTGAGTTACTGCAAAAGTACCTTGTGCGTAAGTAGCTTTTGAAACTTTTGGAACTTCAAAAATAGATTGGTCGCTATCTTTAGCAACAGACTTATCCATACCGAAGTAGCAGTTATCAATGGTAATACAATCTTCAGAGCCGTATTTAGCAACTAAGAAGTCGTAATTGTTTTTAAGAACAGTGCCTTCTTCAGCAAGACCGTTAACGGTAGCAGTGCTACCAGCAAAGGTTGCAAGGATAGAAGCGTGAGTGTGGTTTTCATAAGAACGTTTAGTAGCATTTTCAAATGCAACGTTCTTTACGGTAGCACCATAAGCAAGCGCGCCGAATAAACCACTAGTAGCATAACCATTGGTAATGTAGGAAGTCTTTAAGCCGTAAATGGTGTGGCCTAAACCATCAAACGTACCACCAAAGCCGAATAAACCACTGTTGAGTTTAGCACCAGAGTTTCCGCCGGGATAGGTAAATACATCGTGATTCATTGCGTGTTTTTCAATTTCAGCGTTCTTGCTGGGTTCCCATTTAGCGGTGCTTTCGTTAAGAGCAAGGAAGGTAATATCTTCTGCTAAAACGTAGTATCCACGGTCAACGTTATAGAAATCCATTGAGAAAGCAACGCCTTCTTCGTCATAAGCGATTTCAGTAACCTTGTTTGCTTCAGAGAAGTAGTTTTCAAGTTTTTCAGTTTCGTTAGCGCCTTCAGCCTTAATAGCAAATCTAGCATTAAGTCTTTCAGCACCAGTAACACCGTCTTTTTCGTTATAGAAAACTTCAGTAACTTCTAAAACGTTAGAGAAAGAAATAACTTTGTTTAATGCGGGAATATCTAAAGAGAAGAATTCCGTATCGCCGATGCTTAAATATTTAGCAACGTTTTTAATGGTAACGGTGTCGCCATTAACGATAAAGTCGGTTTCAGGAATAGCGGTAGCGCCAACCATACCAACAACTTTAGTGCCAGCAGGAATTGCTTCGTCTAAAGTGATGGTTAAACCAACGGTTTCATCTCTATAGTTATCGTAGTAGTAATTTTCATTAGAAACGTTAAGAGCAGGAGCAACTAAAGCACCTTCACTTTCGTTTTTAATGAATTTTTTAAGGATGTCGTTTTTAGCGGTATCGCTAACGGTTTCCTTTAATACGTTAGACATAGCAACCGAACGGATAGAACGGAGCGTGTCGTCACTATTAGCATTAACTTTATCGCCATTAATTAGCACGTATGATTCTGCCTTGTACTCAGCCGAGAAAATTTCAGCGAGTTCATCAGCGGGTAAATCCTCGGAACCATCTTTGAGGTCAAAGAAGATTGCTCCGTAGTAAACAAAGTCGCCATTAGCGAAGTCGTGCGAAGCAATATCTGCAACAGCATCAACGTCAACGGCTTCATCACCAGGTGTAGCAAAAGAAATTACCGTGTGGAAATCATAGGTTGCATTGTCGCCATAGGTAGCCTTCCAAGCGCTATATTGTTCTTCGGTAACAACAGTTTTGAAACGAAGACCCGTTCTAGCGTCGTCAAATCTAACTGATGCGCCGTCTTCAACGAAGAAACCGGCAATTTCAGTTTCAGCAAAAACTTTTTCGTGTCTGCCGAAAAGGAAGATAGACGCCATCATAGCGGATAGCCCTAAGCATAGACAACAAAGAATAGCAATAAACCTAGACTTACTAAAGCATTTACTTTTCATGTCATATACTCCTTTTTTGTTTTTGCCCCGACTGCGAAAGACAGTACTAGAGCATAAATATACATTATTAGTATTATAATTTTAACATAGCAAAAAGCCACTGTCAATAGTGAATTTTTAAATTCTTTAAGAAAAATGTAATAAATATATAATATATATGTTTTACAAATTATTAGAAAAATATGTAAAAAACAAAAAAGCAAGTGAAATTTCACTTGCTTTTATTGTATTTAGTTTTTGCGAATTATTCATTTTCTATAATCCACGAAAGTAAATCATCATAAGACATTTCGCCCGACGCAACGGCAAGACCAACACGCGCCACGTCCTCTGGGGTGGGCGTTATTTTTATACCATTTGTTTCTAAAAAGGTAAGCAAAACGTACATACCTATACGTTTATTACCATCCACAAAGGCGTGGTTAGATATGAGCGAATACCCAAGCCTTGCACCCTTTTCTTCTTTAGTTGGATATAACTCCTTTCCGCCAAAGGTTTGAAAAGCGGATTCTATAGCGCTATTCAATAGCGCTAAATCCCTAACGTTCGGGTCGCCACCCGTTTCTTCCGTTAAAAGTTTATGAAGAAGCAACACTTTTTCTTGACTGAATTTAATCATTTTGCAAGTTCCTCAAAAGCAGAACGGTATTCGTTTAATACGCGGTTAGCAACAAAATCAATTTTTTCGTCATCTGTCATAAATATAGCGGTGTCGTTTTCAATATCTATAACCTTATATTTTGGCTTGTTGTTTTTAAAAATAACAACTTCCCCGTGTTTGTCAACAAGCCTTGAAATTTTTGAAAAATTTTGATTTGCTTCAGATATAGACGCAATTTTATTTGTATTAATATTCATAAATTTTCTCCTATTGATATTATTATATACAATTTTTAGGATAAATTCAACCTATTTTATAAAATTTTTTAAAAGTTTTTTATCACGACAATTATTTTAAATTATCCATTAAGTTAGTCCGTCTCAAAATGACAATGTTCGCGCCTTATCAAAATATTCCCTAAATTACGACCTGTTTAGTAGATTTTTTAGATTTTAAAACAACAAAAAAGCAAGTGAAATTTCACTTGCTTTTATTGTATTTAGTTTTTGCGAATTATTTCGCAGGGCTCCAAACGATACCGTCTGCAGTGATTGCGAAGTTACCAACTTGCGTCTTGCCCGCCTTTGCCATTGCTTCGTAATCATCATAGCGTTCAAACGGAGTTGGATAGAACACCGTGTACGTTCTTCCATCAACAGCATTTTCATATCTTGTAAATACTTCATTTGATGCACATTCGTATTGTGAACCTGCTGCACCATACGTAGTTACGTCGTTAGTGTAAACCCATCTTGTAGAAGTAGAACCATCTTCATTAGTGGTGGTTATATATCCCCAACCAGAAGTAATGTTTGCAGTACTACCAGTTAGATAGTTGTCTACACAAGTAGAGTCAAACTCAAAACCGTATAAGGCATCTGTCTTGTTCGTAACGTGTCCCTTTTCCGTTAAATTCAAGTGATAGTAATACAATCCGGTATTTCCGTTAGCGTTATATTCTTCACTAAAGATTGAATAGAAGTCGTTCTTTGCCATACCAAGGAAGGTCGCTTTATCAGAACTTCTTTGTTCTGAACATACGAACGCTACCTTACCATTTGATGCCGGAGCAGAAATGATATATACGTTTTCAAATGCGCTAAATGCATAACTTGATTGTAATGCTGCTTTAGAAGAAGATTGGTCTATGTATGAGAAGATTATACCACCACCGTTTGAAGAAGCGTTTGCACCAACATTAGGACCAATCTTGTATTTTAATACAACGTCTTTTAAGTGCACGTTTCTTTGAGATCTTTCAGTGTCGTTGTAGTTGTCATCCCCTTTATAGGTTCCGTCTTCGTTTACAGTAACAGCCTTAGCACCCCTAAACATTTGCCAGTATAAGTTTTCACCATTGCTTGCACCATAGAAGTCAGAATAATCTCTATGAGCAGTGGTTGCTAATTCAACAACTACGTTTTCAACGTTAATTCTTTCAGATTCTTCTAATCTCTTATATAAAGCGCTACCAGAATAACATAAGGTTGCAAAGATTGTTGACCTACTGATTTTTACGTCAACTTTGCCATCAACATAAGGCGTATATTGTGCATAAATTGACATACGAACGTTGGTAAGTTTTACGTTCTTAAGAGTAGAACCATCAGTTTCATAACGATAGCCACCAAGTAAGCCAACTGAATCAATAAACATATTGTCAATAGTGTGGCCTAAACCATCAAATGTACCAAGGAATGCATTGTACATGTTTGAAAGTCTTTGTATTGACGTCATATTGCTATTAAAGGTTGTTTCGTTTTGTTTAAAGACGTTATATCTTTCTTCACTGAATCCACCCATTGAGTAGCCTAGTTGGTCAGAGCTACCCACAGGATTACCCAAAATACTATCTTGTCTTTTAGTGAATGTGCCATCTGCACGTTTGGTGTTATTATAATCGTTACCAAGAACGTAGTAGCCACTTCTAGATTCTTCTGTAGAAGGAATATAGTTAAAGCCAGCCGTATCGGTAATAACTGCAGTTACTGAAGAAATATCAGCAAAACTCATATAACCATAAGAGCCGTCAACAATTATGCTTAATGCTTGTTTTACGTTGCCTGCATTTTCAAATAAGTATTGACTTACGCCTTCTACGTTAACAGCATTAAGAGCGTTCTTTTCACCATTTGCGTCTAACAAGTAAACGTTAGAAACGGTTGCGTCGTTATCGCCAACGTGTTTTCTATAAATTGTTAAGAAATCAGTAGCAACTAAATCTTTACCATTTTCTGCCAAAACGTAAGGTACGCTGTAAGCGTCGGTTAAACCGTAAACAGCAGAGTGGTTAGATGAAATTGTTACAGCAGTTTTATTCGTGTTTGTCGCAACAATTGTGTATGCACTAGAATGTCCGTTAGCGGTTACAAATAAGGTTGCTTCGCCACCCATACTTAAAGTAACTTCTTTCTTTTGATTATCAATAGATAGAATGTCACTATTATCAGTAGATAAGGTGATTAGGCTTGTTGCATCTTCTTCGCCGTATTTTGCGGTTACGTTTATAACGTCACCAACTTCGCCTGCTTGCTTAGAAACTTCAACTTCAATGGTTTTTTCTTCTGCAAGGCCGTTCCAAATAACTGCACCACCAACTTTAGACCATTTGTCGTTAAAGCCTTCGGTTGATGCAGTATTGTTCATTACCATATCCGTATAGTTATCATAGCGGTGTAAACCTTGATAGTGATAAATTAAGTTATTTGCGTCTTTGTCAATTTCAGCAGGATTAGTACTAACTATCCATTTTTCTTTAGTAGAGTCAACTTCAAAAGCAGAATAAATTTTAGTTCCGTCGGCGATTTCCGTATAGTCGTTTGAAGCGTAAATGGTTGTAAACGTGCTAGGATTAAATCTTATATTTTGTTTTTCCGTAGTTCTTGGAAGATTTGCACCACCATTCCACGAACTACCATTGTTATATTGACCTTCACTATAATCAAAACCAGTAGCAACCCTGCCGTATTTATTATCTTCAGTAATTTGGAAACAGTTTTCAAGAATACCTAAATCAAGATAGCCGTCGGCTTTGTTTCCTTGCCAATCCCTTGCGCTAGCTACCCAGCCTATACCGCCTTCGTTATATCCGCCGTATATATCGTTAGAAGCGGGAATATCTAGCACGCTGTTTTTAATGGTTAAAAATTCCTCTGCGCCTTGGTGAACAACCCCAAAACCTCTAAAACGATTAATATTACTGGTACTAACGTTATAAAGGTTAAAAGTAGCGTCTTCAAGATTGTTATATGGGAAAACATCCTTCCAAGAAGGGTCTAATTCCACGATATCCGCAAGGGTTACCCTAGACACGCCAAAGTAACAGTTGTCTATGGTAACGCAATCGGTAGAACCGTATTTAGCAACTAAATAATCATAAGTTGCTTGTTGTGCTTCCTTACCGCCGTCAAGCGCCGTCATAGAAGCGCCGGTTGAGTAAGCGAGAAGAGCGCCGTGTCTGTGTGCGCCATTATAATGTCTAGGATAAGTTTCAACCATTGCAAAGTTTTTAATGGTTGCGCCGTAAGCGAGCCAGCCGAAGAAACCGAGCGGATTACCATTCGACAAATTTCTATTAAATCTTACGTGTTTAACAGCGTAGCCGTTACCGTCAAAAGTACCGCCAAATCCAGCAAGACCTGAATACGAGCCTATATTTACATTACTGTGAAATAGAGCGTTAGAACTAGAAGGATTTGTCATAGGATCGCCACCAAAGTCTACGTCTTCACCTAAAACGTAGTAGCCACGGTCAACGCCGTAGAAGGTTGCGCTATATTCAACGCCGTCTTTAACGTAAGTTTCTACTTTTGCCGTCATATCAGCAGGAGCATTCTCTATAGCAAATCTAGCGTTAAGCCTTGCAACGCCAGTTTCACCTTTGCTATTGGTTTGATAGAAAATTTCAGTAGCAGCGATTAAGCCTTTTAGTGAATAGATTTTATCGCCACAGTCATAGTTAACGGTATAGGTTTCGCCATCAGCAAGCGTTAACGCTGCTTCGCTAATAGTTACCTTGCCATCAACCACACCGCTTGCAGTTACCTTCGTTGAACCAATTGCAACTTTATCTGCACTTTCTAAAGTAGCAGTGTCAAATTCAGTTACGTCAATTACACCAGTATCTACGTATTTATCATAGTATGCTTTAATATCTTTGTTAACGATTTCTGCTTTAGAACCATCTTCATTGATTAAGAATGCCTTTGCAGTATTTACATATTCACTAGCAACTTTATCTTGTGCTAAAAGTGATGCTGAAAGCGCACGTACTGAACGTAATGTTAAAGCCTTATCAATAAGACCATTGTCAGTATCTTTTGTTGCAAGAACGTCTCCATTTACAGATAATCTAATACCTGCTACGTGGAATTCCGCATTTGCGTACAATGCGTAAAGTTGAGCGGGAGTCTTACCTTCAGTGGTTTCACCTTTCCAAGTATTCGTTAGAATAACCGCAGGTTTTACCGTGAATGGCTTGCCTTCGTTCTTTTCATTAGCAAAATAATTATTAATGGTTTTTACCGATACGTCTTGGAAAACGAGTGCATAACCACTTGAAAGCGTGGTGTCTTCGTTAGGTCTGTTAGGTCTACCCGTAATACCAATTGATGCTTCAATTTTAACAACCATATCATCGGTATATTCTTTATCTAACTTATACGCTTCCCATTGTGCTTTCGTTAAAGATACTGCAAAACGGATAGCAGGAACTTCCGTATCATATCTAAACGCTGCACCTTTTTCTACGTAGAAACCAGTGTTTGCGTCAACAACTTCTTCCGCCTTTGCGGGAGCATATGCAAAACTAAATGCACCTGCAAGAAGTGATGCCACGCCTAAACACAAGCAACATATTCCGGCTAAAAATTTTGATTTATTCTTAAATAATCTTCTCATAATCTTTAACCTCCATTAACCCCAAATAGAATCATTTAAATCGCCGTCAACGTCAGTTGATAGGTTTGACACCATCAACACGTCTTGGATTTCCAATGTTTCTATTTCAAACGTAGGACTTTCATAAATGTTTTTATTCATGACTCCCCCATTGTGATTGCCACCGTTTAAATTTATCTCTCTAGAGATACGGGGACAATTTTAGTGATACTAATATACATAACGATTATACTATCATTTTTTTGCCTTGTCAATAGTTTTTGGGCTTTTTTTAAAATAGTTTTTCGTTTTGTTTTTGCCACTATATGTTGTATTTTTATAAAAAAATAAGCAAGCGTATGCTTTGCTTATTCTTTCTATATATATTATATAATGTTTATATTTATTAAAAACTTTTTAGTTCGGTAACAAGACCTTTTAAATATTCGTCTTGGCTTATTTTTATTTCTTTGTATGTCGCCGTATCAAACTCTATTTCCGTTACTGAAGCGTTTGTCGTCCACGCAACTTCGTTCATTTTTTCGGGCAATAAATCGCGGATTTTACACTGCAACGCGCGTATTACCCCAGCGTGTGTGCCGACAATTATAGTTCTACCTAAATTTTCTTTTGCAAGTTCGGTTAGCCTTTTATACGCGCGCTCCATTAGTTCCTCGCCCGTTTCTCCGCCAGTGCACCTACCTTTGCCCATATCTTGTTTCCAAAAAGCGTAATCTACGGGGAAAAGATTTTCTATTTCTTCAGCGGTTTTACCTTCCCAATCTCCACCATAAATTTCCATAAACGCCGGCTCTTTTATTACTTCTTTGTTTAGGGCGCTTGCAATACCTTTTACAGTTTCATACGCGCGCGACAACGGGCTTGAATATATTTTATCTACCTTATAGGTCGCCAAAACGAAATCCGTTAAAAGTTTTGCCTGCTCCTTTCCCGTTTGAGATAGCGGTTCGTCAAGTTGACCTGTGAACGTTCCCTTTTCGTTTGACACGCTAAAGCCGTGCCTTACAAGTAATATTGTCGTTTTTTTATCCATTATCTTTCGTTTCCTTTTTCAAGACTAAAGCGTCGCGAAAAGCGACGCTTTAATTTCTTTTTTCTTTTAATTTGACCTTCCCGCACAAATATTCCGCGTAAGAGTAAGTCGTTTTTCCGCTAAAGTCATCTTCGGGCACTACCGTAAATAGCGCCGGATACACCCCGCTAAGTTTCCCCGTGTAATTTACGTACTTGTTTCTTCCCAAATTCACGGTTACGTCAACACGCTTTTCTTTTAGACAATTTACACGCTCTTTTATTTCGTTTATATTCGTTTTGCACTTTATCATACCTTAAGTATTGACAAACGCGCAAATTTATAAACTATTCTTCGTCAAATTCTTCGTCGTCTTCGTCTTCTTCTTCGTCGTCTTCTTCAAAGTCTTCTTCGTTGATTTCGGGAATATAGAAGTCGTCTTCTTCCGCACTTTCAGATTCGTAAATTTCTTCTTCCTCTTCGTCGTCAAACATTTCGTCGCCTTCTTCTTCAACGAGTTTTGAAAGCGATAACATTTCTTCGCTTTCTTCCTCCTCGTCTTCAGGCTCTTCTAAATATTCCTTCCAAGAATCGTCTTCTTCGTCTTCTTCTCTTCCCTCTGCTCTTTCAAGCGCTTTTAGGCAAGCCGAACACATTGTTTCGCCCGCATTTATATAGTTTTGATGACATCTTGGGCAAAGGTCCAAACCTTCATTTTCGTCTTCTTCGTCTATTGCGAATACCAACTTCGGACCTTTTCTTAGTTCCGCTTTACAGATATCACAATACTCTTCGCCCGCTAGCATATAATTTAAATCACATCTAGGACATTTTACGTATTTCCCCGGCATATTGTCTTCTCCATACATTATATATATTACGTTTTAGCGCAGTTTGTTAACCCCTTCTCGCTAACTTGCACTATATTATAGCCGTATGCGATTTATTTGTAAACTATTTTTTTATAGTTTTATAAACTTTTTTGCGTCTTTTTTGTTCTTTTTTTCATCTACGCTTTTTCTAGTATCATTTTGTCAGCAACTAGCGCAATGAATTCACTATTCGTCGGCTTTTCCGCACCCATATACGCACGCACGCCTAATATATTGTTTATATTATCAATCCTACCCCTATTCCAAGCAACTTCTATCGCATGGCGAATTGCTCGCTCAACTTTACTTGGCGTAGTTTCATACTTTTCGCCTATCTTCGGGTATAACTTTTTAGTAACGTTGTTTATTATCGTCGGGTCGTTTATCGCCATTTTTACGCCTTCTCTTAAAAACGAATAGCCTTTTATGTGTGGCGGTATTCCTACGTTTATAAATATTCTACTTATCTTTTCGTCTATTGACATTGACGACTTTGGCTTTAAGATTTCTTCTACTCTTGATAAATTATAATTACCGCAAAGTTCTTTCATTCGCTCTTTTAATATTTCTTCACTAATAGGCTTTGCCATAAAATAATCCGCCCCGTGCGCTATCGCCCTTGATACGATTTCTTCACACATTAGCGAACTTACAACAATTATTTTCGTTTCGGGCACTCTTTCCCTTACACGCCTAATTACAGATATACCGTCACTACCCGCCAAAACTAATCCCGTTATCAAAAAATCCGGTCGCTTTTCTATAATTTCGTTTACCGCAGTTTCTCCGCTTTCCGTCATACCCACTACGCAAAACGCATCTCCTCTTTCTATAACTCTCTTTAGTTCTTCACTTTGTTCTTTTGCGTTTTGTAGTAAATATACGGTTTTTGCCACGAACTTTCTCCTTTATTTTTTATTTATCGTTCAACAACACCATTTTACTACATTTTTTGTAAAACTACAAGGGTTTACAACACAAGAAATCAAAAATTTTTGGGTATTTCTGTACAGAATTGCTCTATGTTGCTATTTTTTGACAAATTTCTTGCGATTTTTGTCAAATTTTGTAGACAAGTACTTTTGGACAAAATCACTTGTCTATTTTTGTACAAAATTGCTTTGGAGATTTTTTGTAAAAGAAAAGGCACACAAAAGTGTGCCTTTTTTTAAGTTTTGTTTTTATTCAACAACAGGGTCAAATACTTTTTCTGCTTGTTGATAGTAATACTTGTATTCTTCTTCAAGCATATCTCTTGATTGATGATATTTGTCCGCTTCTAAAAGTTCTGCTCTATACGCTTTTGCTTCGTTATATGCATCACGGAAATCGTCACGCGTTTCTTTAGTGAAGTCTTTAAGAGCGTAATATAGTTTTGCAAGTTTTATTGCTTTTTCAACGTCTTGAAGTTTGGTTACGTATTCTTCGTCAAGATATTCCATAACCGCTTTGTCGTCTTTAACCGCATTATACTCAGCAATCGCATCTTCGTATTTTTCACAAACAATAGTGTTGTCTTCTTCGGTAAATTCAAGCGTAGTGCCTATGCCGTCAACCGCTTCAATAACTGCGTTTACTTTGTCACTGGGAAGCATTTGTCCAAGAAGTTTTGCACCGTCTAAATAATAGGTGGTTACTTCTTCATCATTTACTTCGGTTACATTTTCTTGAACGTCGCTATTTAAATCAACGTAATGCACATATGAACTGCCAGAAACGGTGCTATCTAAATAGAACATAAACGTCTTTCCGCCAAAGGTGTGAATTTGGGGCGCGTACCAAGTATTGTCAATAGTGCCTTTTGATACTTTTACGGGTTCTGCATTAGAAGCGCCAACTGCAATTCTTGAAATGCCGTTTTCGCTATCGCCGTAGTAAAGGTTGCCGTCAAAAATTTCTAAAAGGCTTGTTACTTTTTCAGAAGCGCAAATGTTTTCCCTTGCCTTGTCGCTACCGATAAGCGTAGTTTTTACAACAAATCCGTTTTCAGTATCGTTATAGTAAATTTCTTCTAGAGATTCAATTAAAATAGCCGTCGTTAAAATGTCTTTATTGTTTACTTCTACTGCGCCTGCTACGTTAGCAAAGGTAGCACCCTTGTTCGTAACGTTTGAATAAATATCACTTTCAGAGAAGAATACGTATTCGCCTTTCGTCATAATAAGTTCGTATTTGGTGTTAGTTGCTTCGCCATCAAGTAAAACCTTGCCGTAGAATTCCTTGCCTTCAGCCTTGGTATCGCCTGCTGAATAAGTATAGAGCGTGTTAAAGTTTTCAGCAAGTCTACTATATCCTGGAAGGCTTGCTTTTTCTTCAATGTAGTCTTCGGCGTAAACGATATTAGTAAACGTTACTAAAACTTCACCGTTGTCTTCAGTGAACATATATGAAGAAAGTGATTCGTATTTGCCTTTTTCATTAGAAACGGTTTTTGCAATAGTAATCTTTTCACCAGTGGTAGTGTTGTAAGAGTAAAGCGCAAGGTCCGTTTCGTCGTAATATATGATATAAACTTCGCCGTCTTTTTCGGCAATTCTATATTCGTAGGTTAATAAACCGGTCGTGAAAAATTCTTTGGTGTCTGTACCGTCAAGTTTAGTTCTAGCAAAAGTCATTTGGGTATTTGCGATATCGCCAGAAGAATTTTTGTCAGTACAAGGCGTGCCGTAATAAACGTAGCCGTCGTAAATGAATAAGCCCGAAACAACGTCTTCCGCAACGAAAAGTTTAGGAACTACGATTTGAGCGTTTAGTTCGCCAGAAATAATTGAGTCCTTAGTTGCAACCATAAGCGCGCCTTTAACGGGTTCGCCAAAAGAGTTGCTTTCTTTATAAGAACCAACACCATTGATAAAATAAACGTATTCTTCAGTTTCAATAAGGAAACCGCCTTGAGATAAAACTTCACCCCCATTGGTGAGAGTGGGTTTTTCCCACGAACTTCCGCCACAAGCAGTAGTAACCGCAAGGCAAAGAAGTAATAACGCCATAAGCATTGCTGATAAAAGTTTTTTCATAACGTCTCCAAATTTTGGGTTAAAAATAATTTTTAACGAATATACTATTTATACAATTATACATTATATACTATCTTAATGATTTTTGCAATGAATTTTTTTATTTTTTTGCCCGTTTTTCTTATAAGGAGAGAGATTTTTTATGGATAAATTCGGCATTTTTAGCCTTTTAAACTCTTTTAGTTCGCTACTAAGCAAAACTAAAACAGAAAATCAACAAAGTGAAGAAGTTACCCCTAGCGTAGAAACAAAAAACGATATAGAAAAAAACGTTCCGTTTGCGCCTTTACAAGCCCAAATGGTGCAAACAATCACTTCACACGACGAATTTGTAAAACGCGTTATGAAAAACAACAAAAACTAAAGCAAGGCAGTTGCCTTGCTTTTACTTTCCTTTTCTCAATAAAACTTTGCCAAAATTTTTATGGTACCTTTATTCCCAAGGCAATTTTTTTTCGCATATAATTTCGTCTATATCTTCTTTATTGCACACGGTAAAGGTGTATTTTAGTCCGATTTTAGACGAATCGCATAGAAAAATTTTCTTTTTTGCTTGCGATAACATTGTTTGACGCAAAGATGTTTCGGCTTCGGAAGTGTCCGAAATTACACCTGTTTCCGATATTGCTTGACTAGAGAAAAACATTAAGTCTGCATTTATGCCTTTCAAAAAGTTTTCAGCGGTTCTACCAACAAAAATGTTATTCTCTGGCAAAAATCTTCCACCCGTGCAAAATATTTGTATTTCGGGGGAAATTGTTTCGTTAAAAATCAACTGATTGTTAGTGATTATCTTAATATGGCGAAAGCCGTTTATATATTTTATAATTCGCCTTACCGTAGAAGAGCCGTCCATAAACACAGTCGCCCCGTTAAAAAGGTGCGTGGCGGCTTGTTTTGCTAGTTCTTCTTTTACGGCGCTGTGCTGATTGTTCCTTAAAGCAACGGGGACAACGCTGTTTTCATAGCCAGACAAAATAACCCCGCCGTAAAACTGCTTTAGGTATCCCTTGCTTTCTAGTATTTTAATATCGCGCCTAATAGACGATTCGCTCGTCCAAACTATTTTGCAAAGTTCTTTAATCGTTGCAAAATGTTGTTTTTTTAAATAATTTAATATTGTGTTTTGCCTTTCGTAAACGGTCATATATCTCCTTGTGAAAAAGTTTGAAAACTTTTCAAAAATTTCGCCAAATAAAAAAGCACTTGACTTTTGTTTTTCCGTTAAATATACTTATAACATATCTTTCAAACTTTTTCAATAAGTTTCAATTATTTTCATTTGTAAAGGAGTATATTATGGCAATTGTTACAATAGTTGGTTCGGGTATGATGGGGTCCGCGCTTGCATTCCCCGCGCGTGAAAATGGTCACGAAGTAAGGTTAGTTGGTACTCACCTTGATAGAGAAATCATTGATGAATGCTTAAAATCTAACAAGCACCCCAAATTTGACAGGGTCTTCCCCGAAGGCGTTAAGTTTTTTCAAATTGAAGATTTAGAAAAGGCTTTGCAAGGCGCAAACGTTGTTATAGGTGGTGTTAGCAGTTTTGGCGTGGACTGGTTTGGCGACGTAGTTTTACCAGTTGTTCCCGAAAGCGCAATCGTGCTTACTGTTACAAAAGGGCTTATGGACACGCCCGACGGAAAGTTGTTAACTTACGTTGACTTATGGAAGGACAAACTTAAAAGTATAAATAAAACCCTTTCTCTAAATGCTATCGGTGGCCCTTGCACCAGTTACGAATTAGTTGCGCACGACCAAACGGAAGTTGCTTTTTGCGGAGACGACCTTAAAATATTACAATATTTGAAAGAAGTTATGCAAACGGACTATTATCACATAAGTATTACCACCAACGTTACGGGAATTGAAAGCGCAGTTGCTCTTAAAAACGGCTATGCATTGGGCATTGCCTTAACAATTGGCCTTAATCAAAAGAATTTTGGCGACGACACCTTGCACTTTAACTCACAAGCCGCCGTTTTTGGACAAGCAAGCAAAGAAATGTATAGATTATTAGACTTTCAAAATAGTCTAACGCTAAACAACCTTTGCGTAGGCGTTGGCGACTTATACGTTACAGTTTATGGTGGCAGAACTAGACTTGTTGGTATTTTGCTTGGTAAAGGCTTAAATATTGATGAAGCCAAAGCCGAACTAAACGGCGTTACCCTTGAATCACTAGTAGTTGCCGTAAGAGTAGCAAGAGCGGTAAAATTAAACATTGAAAAAGGAACGCTAAACAAGGAAGACTTCCCCTTACTTTTACACATTGACGAAATTTTAAGTGAAAAGAAGAGTGTTGATATTCCTTGGGAAGCATTTACCTTTGTTGACTAATTGATAAAACAAAATAAAGAGTAGCAAATTTTTGCTACTCTTTTTTTGTTGATAAATGCTTTTTTATAAAAAAAGAAACAACCCATAACGAGTTGTTTCTTGATTTTTGTAATTATCTCTTTGAGAATTGAGGAGCACGACGTGCTTTCTTTAAGCCGTATTTCTTTCTTTCCTTCATTCTAGAGTCTCTGGTTAAGAAGCCTTCTTTCTTGAGCGCTGCTCTTGATTCGGGTTCTGCTTCAAGTAATGCTCTTGCAATACCGTGACGGATTGCGCCTGCTTGACCGGTAAAGCCACCGCCAACAACGTTTACGATAACGTCGTATTTAGCGGTAATGCCAAGTAATTCAAGCGGTTGACGAACGATAAACTTAAGAGTATCTAAACCAAAATATTGGTCTAAAGTTTTGCCGTTAACGGTGATAGTGCCGTCGCCTGCGGGAATTAAACGAACGCGGGCAATCGCTTTTTTACGTCTGCCGGTTCCCCAAAATTGAACTTTCTTTTTGCTAGTCGTTTTTGCCATAATTTCACCTCATTAAACAAGCTTAAGCACTTCAGGTTTTTGTGCTTGATGCGTATGTTCAGCACCCTTGAATACTTTAAGTTTGGTAAGCATTTTTCTGCCAAGGCTGTTTTTGGGAAGCATACCTTTAACTGCTTCGTAAACTGCTAGGTCAGATTTGGTTGCCATAAGGGTTTTGTATTGGATTTCTTTTAAAGAACCAATCCAACCCGTGTGGTATCTGTAATATTTCTTTTCTAATTTTTTGCCAGTTAATACAACTTTGTCCGTATTAACTATGATAACGAAATCACCGGTGTCAACGTTAGGCGTATAGGTGGGTTTGTTTTTGCCACGAAGAATTGCAGCAACTTTAGATGCTAAACGACCTAAAACCATGCCTTCAGCATCAACAACATACCATTTTCTTTCAACGTCTTGAGCGTGTGCCATGTATGTTTTCATATTTATTTTCTCCTTGTAATTTTCCGAATTGCTATATTTAACTTGTTCACGACACAAGTTTACGGGAGGGCTAATCCCAAAAAATAATCGCAAAACGCCTAAATATCTTATGATATTTTTACTTTTAAGTCAAGCATTTTTAACCATTTTCTGCAAAAAAACCTTGATTTTGTCTAATTTTTTTGCCAAAACCTATATATTGTGTTTTTTTATTTCTAAAACCACATTTTTTAATATTCTACGCTAACTAAAGTTAAGCCTTTTGCAGAAATAGTTGCTCCGCCCAAATTCCTTTTACCTTCGCTGAGCATTTTTTCAATATCCGCTTTTCCTATTTTACCTTCGCCCGCTTTAATTAGAGTGCCAACCATTATACGCACCATATTGTATAAAAATCCATTTCCGCAAACTGTAAAAGTAATGTCGTCGCCGTTTTTATTAACTTCAAACGAGTATATCGTTCTAGTGGTCGTCTTTACCGAACTTCCCGTAGCGCAAAACGCCTTAAAGTCCTTTTCGCCAACTAGCGCGCTCGCACAATCTTGCATTTTTGAAACGTCTAAATCTTTATCAATTCTAAAGGCGTATCTTTCTTTAAGTGGCATGGCGCAGTCCGAACGATAAAGAGAATAGCGGTACGTTTTTTTCTTAGCGTGTTTTCTGGCGTTAAACCCATCTTCTACTTGTTCGCTAGAAATTATTTTTACGTCGCTTGGCACGATCGTGTTAAGTGCTTTTGCAAAATTTTTGGGCGGAATTGTTGCGCTCGTTTCAAAAGATGCTACTTGCCCAAGTGCGTGAACGCCCGCGTCCGTTCTTCCGCTACCCGTAAGGGTAATATCTTCACCGGTAAGCGTTTTTAGGGCGGACTGAATTTCGCCTTGAACGGTTCTACCGCTTTTTTGAATTTGCCAGCCCGAAAAATCCGTGCCGTCGTAAGTTACGATGAGTTTTATCGTCATTACGCCACCATCAAAAGAATATAGAATTTATTTAAGAAAACCACGCCGGTTATAAGCGCCCCTAAAAATAAAACGCCTATTAAATCCCTAAACGAAAGTTTCATTTTTTTGTATTTAGTGCGGTTTTTACTGCCTGCGAAACACCTTGCGTCCATAGCGTCGGCAAGTTCTTCTGCGCGACGGAACGAACTAATTAAAAGGGGTATTAAAACGGGAATAAGTGCTTTTGCTCTCTTTAAGATATTGCCACTTTCAAAGTCCGCCCCCCTTGCTTTTTGCGCCTTAATAATTCTATCTGTTTCGCCTATGAGCGTGGGGATAAACCTTAGCGCAATGCTCATAATTAGCGCGAATTCATGCACGGGGAATTTTATAAATTTTAAGGGGTACATTAAACTTTCAATGCCGTCCGCAATCTCTACGGGCGAAGTGGTGAAAGTAAGTAATGATGCGCCTAAAACTATAAGCGTAATTCTAGCCACTATAAAGCCAGCGGAAAGCAAGCCTAAATCGGTAATAAAACCGCCTTCCCAAAGCGGAGTGCCTTGTTTGTTAAATAAAATTTGTATGACGGCGGAAAGCAAAATAAAAAATAAAATCGCCTTTACGCTTTTAAGCACTTTGCCGAACGGAATTTTTGCGACGATAGTCGTTAAAACGACGAACGAAAAGCACGCTAAGAACCCTAAGAAGTGATAAGAACGCACTAAAAATACCGCTACTATATAAGCAATGGTAAGCAAGATTTTAATTCTAGCGTCCATTTTATGAACGAACGAATTTGACGGGTAATATTGACCGAAAGTTATTTCTTTCATTACTTTTTACCCCCGTCTATTAAATTTTTGACTGCCGAAACGAAACCTTTAACGGTTAAATCACACGAAAAGTCGTAACCCATTTTTTTGAGTTCGCGTTCAATAAACGCGGTAACGGGTAAATCAAGACCGCTATTTTTTAGAATTTCGTCTTTTGCAAAAATTTCTTCGGGAGTCCCCGTTGCTTGAATTTTTCCACCTTCAAAAACGGCAACCCTGTTGCAATTTTCGGCAATTAAATCCATATCGTGCGAAACGATAATTATAGTTTTCACGAAAGACGCATGCAAAGTTTTTAGCATTGCTAAAAATTCGCGCTTTCCTTTGGGGTCAAGCCCCGCCGCCGGCTCGTCTAAAACTAAAACTTCTGGGCGCGTTACTATAACGCCTGCAATAGCCACCCTGCGCTTTTGACCGCCCGAAAGTTCAAAGGGCGATTTTTCTTTAATTTTTTCGTAGTCTAGACCAACTAATTCTAGTGCGCCCTTTACCCTTTCCGCCTTTTCTTCGTCAGTAAGGTCGGGATAGAAATTTTTTAGCCCAAAAGCAACATCATCAAAGACCGTTTCGGCAAAAAGTTGGTATTCGGGATATTGAAAAACCATACCGATTTTAGCGCGAAGTTTTTTATAGTCGCACTTGTCCCCAAGGGTAAATTCGCCAATGGTAATTTCGCCCGAATTTTTTTGAATTTTTATAAGCCCGTTAAGGTGCTGAACAAAGGTTGATTTTCCACTGCCAGTCTTTCCTACGATACCGAAAAAGTCGCCTTCATTTATTGTTAAATTTATATCATCAAGCGCCTTAACCGCTAGATTTTTACTGCCTTTTGAATAGGTGTACGAAAGGTTTTTTACTTCAACTTGCATATACCCTCCAAAAGCGCTTCCTTGGTCGTGATATTTTCGCCGACGTCTATGCCTGCTTCTTTCAATTTTTCAGCGATATAACTAGAAAGCGGAAGTTCTAATCCGTAACCTTTTATCACGCTTGCGCTACTAAAAATTTGCTCTGGCGTTCCCGATAAAACCATTTCGCCGTGGTTTAATACAACAACTCTATCCGCGTCTAAAACTTCGTCCATATAGTGAGTTATGGCAATGACCGTAACCCCTTGTTCTTTATTGAGTTTTTTTACTACTTCTAGTATTTCTTTCCTGCCTTGCGGGTCAAGCATTGCGGTAGATTCGTCAAGCACTAAAATCTTGGGTTTAAGCGCCAAAACGCCCGCAATCGCTATTCTTTGTTTTTGTCCGCCCGAAAGCCTTTCGGGAGAAGAATGGCGGAATTTTTCCATATCAACCGCTTTTAAGGCAAAGTCAATTCTTCCGCCTATTTCTTTTCTTTCTACGCCCAAATTTTCGGGGCCGAAAGCAACGTCGTCTTCAACGATAGACGCAACTAATTGATTGTCTGGATTTTGGAAAACAACGCCTACGCGTTTTCTAATTTCAAAAAGGTTTTTCTTGTCGTCTAAAGAAAGCCCGTCCACGATAACCGAACCGCTATCGGGCTTAATAAGTCCGTTGAAAATTTTAGCAAGCGTACTTTTACCACTGCCGTTATGACCGATAACACAAAGATATTCCCCTTTCTTAATCGTAAGGGAAACGTCATTTATCGCTTTGCGCGTGCTATCGTATGAATAATTTAAGTTTTGCGCTACTAAAATGTCCATTTTCTTTCCTTTTTATTTACTTGCCTTGGTATTTTACCACATTTTAAAATTTTTATCAAGCAAGCGCCGAAATTTTTACGGTTTTCGGCAAGAAAATACCAAATAATTTTTAGTTTTTTAAGTTGACTTTGCTTTTATATAAATGTATAATAATATGTGCTAAAGAATTAGTAAATAATTTATCGGAGGATTTACATAATGAGAAAAATGACTATTGACGGCAACACCGCCGCCAGCCACGTAGCCTACGCCTTTTCAGAAGTAGCGGCAATTTATCCTATTACCCCTTCTTCTCCTATGGCTGAAGTTGCTGACGAATGGGCTGCCGCAGGCAGAGAAAACATGTTCGGTCAAAAACTTCGTCTTGCAGAATTGCAATCTGAAGGTGGCGCTGCAGGTGCAGTACACGGTTCATTAACCGCTGGTGCTCTTACCACTACTTACACCGCAAGCCAAGGCTTACTTTTAATGATTCCTAACATGTACAAAATCGCGGGCGAACTTCTTCCCACGGTTTTCCACGTAAGTGCAAGAGCGCTTGCTGCTCACGCGCTTAACATCTTCGGCGACCACGCTGACGTAATGGCATGTCGTCAAACTGGCTTTGCTATGGTTGCAAGTAACTCTGTACAAGAAGTTATGGACCTTGGTTTAGTTTCACACCTTGCTACCTTAAAGTCAAAAGTTCCTTTCCTTCACTTCTTTGACGGTTTCAGAACCAGCCACGAAGTAAGCAAAATTGACGCTATTGACTATGACGAAATGAAAGCGCTTGTTGATATGAAAGATATTGAAGATTTCAGAAAACGCGCTCTTAACCCTGAACACCCCGTTCAAAAAGGTACTGCACAAAACTCTGACATTTACTTCCAAAATAGAGAAACTGCTAACAGTTACTACGAAGCAACCCCTGCTATCGTTCAAGAAATGATGGACAAGGTTAGCGCTCTTACTGGTAGAAGTTACCACTTATTTGACTACGTTGGTGCTCCCGATGCTGAAAATGTTGTTATCCTTATGGGTAGCGGTGCTGACGCTGTTGAAGAAACCATCAACAAGATGAACAAAGAAGGCCACAACGTAGGTATGCTTAAAGTTAGACTTTACAGACCTTTCGCAATTGACGCTTTCGTAAATTCACTTCCCAAAACCGTTAAGAAGATTGCTGTTCTTGACAGAACTAAAGAAGCAGGCTCTCTTGGCGAACCCTTATACCTTGATGTATGCTCTGCATTACTTGAAAAAGGTATGACCGATATTAAGGTTGTTGGTGGTAGATATGGTTTAGGTTCTAAAGAATTTAATCCTTCAATGATTTATTCAGTTTATAAGAACCTTGAAAAAGACGAACCCAAAAACCACTTCACCGTAGGTATCTACGAAGATATTACTAATAGTTCACTTGATTTCTCTGAACAATACAACGCTGCTCCCGAAGGAACCGTAAGTTGTAAATTCTGGGGTCTTGGCTCTGACGGTACCGTTGGCGCAAACAAGAACTCTATTAAGATTATCGGTGACCACACTGATATGTACGCTCAAGGTTACTTCTTCTACGACTCTAAAAAGTCTGGTGGTATTACCGTATCACACTTACGTTTCGGTACTACTCCTATTCAATCTGCTTACCTTATTGACGCGGCAGACTTCGTACAATGTTCAAATCCTTCGTACATCACCCGTTACAATATGACTGGCGACTTAAAAGAAAACGGCACGTTCCTTTTCAACACTTCTGCTAAATCTGCTGAAGAACTTGAAAACGTTCTCCCCGCTTTCGTAAAACGCGATATTGCTAACAAAAATATTAAACTCTACGTTATTGACGCTATTAAGATTGCTGCTGAACTTGGTCTCCGTGGTAGAACGAACACCATTCTTCAATCTGCATTCTTCAAAGTTGCTAACATTATTCCTTACGACCAAGCCGTTGAATATATGAAGAAAATGGCTTACAAGTCATTTGCTAAGAAAGGCGACGCTATCGTTCAAATGAACTACAACGCTATTGATTCTGCAGCAGCTAACCTTATTGAAATTGAAGTTCCTGCTTCTTGGAAGACCATTGAAACTGGCGCTCCTATGGCTGAAGTTGCTTGCGATAAATACTTCAAAGATATCGTTCACCCGATTTTAGTTCTTGAAGGCGACAAACTTCCTTCATCAGCATTTAACGCTGACGGTTCAGTTCCCGTTGGTACCACCCAATACGAAAAACGTGGCGTAGCAGTTAACGTTCCTAAGTGGGACGCTGACAAGTGTATTCAATGTAACCAATGTGCGTTCGTATGTCCGCACGCTTGTATCCGTCCTGCAGTAGTTAAGGAAGGCGCTGAAAAACCCGCTACTTTCGCTACCAAGGCTATGATTGGTAACAAAGGTTACGAATACAGAATGCAAGTTTCTCCGCTAGACTGTATGGGTTGTGGCGTTTGCGCTGATATCTGTCCTTCTAAAGAAAAAGCACTCACCATGGTTCCCCTTGGAACTCTTGTTGAAGAAGAAACCGTTAACTACGAATACAGCGAAACTCTTGAAGCAGTTGACGTATCTAACTGCCCTGGTTGCAAATCTTCTACCGTTAAAGGTAGCCAATTCTGCAAACCTTTATTTGAATTCTCTGGCGCGTGCGCTGGTTGTGGCGAAACTCCTTACGTAAAAGTTATCACTCAACTTTTCGGTGATAGAATGATTGTTGCTAACGCAACTGGTTGTTCTTCAATTTACGGCGGTTCTGCTCCTACTTGCCCCTACACCACCAACAAAGAAGGCCACGGTCCTGCTTGGGCTAACAGCTTATTTGAAGATAACGCTGAATTCGGTTATGGTATGAACCTTGCTTACAAGGCTCGTAGAGAAAAACTTGAAGACGAAGTTAAAAAGAATTTAGACGCTGTAAACGACGCTACTAAAGAAGCATTTAACTTCTGGCTAGAAAACAAAGAAGACGCTGAAGGCTCTAAGAAAGCCGCTAAGATGGTTAAAGAAGCACTCGCTAATGAAACCGCTGAAGGTCTTGGCTATATTCGTGAAAACGTTGACTGCTTCGTTAAACCTTCAATTTGGATTTTCGGTGGCGACGGCTGGGCTTACGATATCGGTTACGGCGGTTTAGACCACGTTCTTGCTTCTGGCGAAAACGTTAACGTTTTAGTTCTTGATACCGAAGTTTACTCTAACACTGGTGGTCAAGCAAGTAAAGCAACTCCTACCGGTTCAATCGCTAAATTCGCTGCTGCTGGTAAGAGAGTTAAGAAGAAAGACCTTGGTATGATGGCTATGAGTTACGGTTACGTTTACGTAGCACAATGCGCTATGGGTTCTAACAAACAACAACTCTTAAACGCTTTAATTGAAGCAGAAAAATACGACGGACCTTCACTCATCATCTGCTATGCACCTTGTATCAACCACGGTATCAACATGATGAAGAGCCAAGAAGAAGAAAAGAAAGCAGTAGATTGCGGATACTGGAACTTATATCGTTTCAATCCTGCTCTTGCAGACGAAGGCAAGAACCCCTTCACGTTAGATTCTAAAGAACCTACCGGTGATTACAAGGCGTTCTTACTTGGCGAAACGAGATACGCTTCACTTATGAAAGCACGTCCCGAAACTGCTGAAAAACTCTTTGAAAAGACCGAAAAAGATAGCAAAGACAGACTTGCTGCTTATAAGCACCTTGCTAATAAGTAATTATTCTTAAACTTAAAGGCGTTGCAATTGCAACGCCTTTTTTATTTTTCTATGAATTATAATCGTAGGGGATTTTATTTTTCTTTTCGCCTTTTAGGTTTATAATATACCCGTCTTCTACCTTACACCACCAATTAGGGTTGCGCCCTGGTAAATCTTCTAAAATGTCTTCATCTGTCATGTTTGAACTTTTTACAACTTCTAAATCTCTTATGTGTATCATAATTTCCGCATAATCACTACCATCCTTATTACTAAAGACGACTTCATATTTATCATTGCGTAACCACGCAAAAATAATTGTTCCTATTGACCCTTTTTTTACCCCTTCTCCTTCGTATTTGTCAGTTAACACTCTTACTTCATCTAACCACTTCATAACTTTTCTCCTTAATCTTTTAATAAATGCGTTGCACGTTTCTATATTTTCCGGGCTAATGTTTTGTCTAATAACAAATCCTTCCCCTATGCCTATAATGTTTTCTATAATCCATCTAATTTCTTCAAACATATTGTACCACAACTCTAAATAAATTTCAAAAGCCTATAAACTTTTTTATAGTATATAGACAAATTTTATAAAATCATTATAGTTATGACGCAAGTTTTAATTTTTTTGCATTAAAAAAGGACCATCTGTAGATGGTCCTTTTATTTGTCTTTTATTCGCCGTCTTTATTAGTTACACTTGATAAAAACGCTTTTAATTTTTCACTCTTTGGTTTTTCAAAAATTTGCTTTGGCGTACCAACTTCTTCAATTACGCCGTCCGCCATATATACTATTTTATCCGAAACGTTTTTAGCAAAACCCATTTCGTGCGTAACTATAATCATAGTTCTTCCGTCGTCACGAAGGGACTTTATAACCTTTAATACTTCGCCGGTGAGTTCTGGGTCAAGCGCGCTTGTAGGTTCGTCAAAACAAAGAATTTTAGGCTTAAGAGCGAGCGCACGCGCGATTGCTACCCTTTGACATTGCCCACCCGAAAGTTCACACGGGTACGCGTTTACTTTTTCGCCTAAACCCGTCTTTTCAATGAGTTCGTCCGCTTCTTTTTCAATTTCCGCTTTTTCGTTAATAATAGCGTTTTTAAGAATTTCTTTTATTTCTTTGCGCGATTTTTCGCCGCCCGCTTTTAATTCTTTTTTAAGTTCTTTTATTTGTTGTTTAAGTAAAAGTTCTGGCGCAAGCGTAATATTTCTTCTTACGTTATATTGTGGAAAAAGATTAAACGATTGAAAAACTAAACCAAAGTTCAAGCGTTTTTCCCTTAATTCTTTTTCGGTTTGATTGTTCGTTTCAGGGGCGTTTATAAGCATTTCGCCGTCTAAAGACATATTGCCTTTATCAACTTTCTCTAAAAAGTTTATACAGCGTAGAAGGGTTGTTTTACCGCTACCAGACGAACCGATAATAGAAACAACTTCGCCTTTTTCAAGCGAAAAATCTACCCCTTTTAAAACTTCAACCTTGCCGAAGTTTTTATAAAAGTTTTTTATTTCTAAAAATCCCATACTCTACACCCTAAAATAAGATAATTTTTTTTCTATCTTACCAAATAACACAGTTAAAACACCTACGAAAAGCAAATAATATAAACCTGTATAGAAGGTAGGCCAAATTAAACCTTTTGCAGCCCAGTCTTGTGCTTTTTTAAGAATTTCTACTACAACTATAACCCTCGCAAGAGAAGTATCTTTAACAAGCGTTATAATTTCATTACTCATAGGCGGAATAATGCGTTTAACAACTTGAAGTAATACTACCTTAAAGAAGATTTGGGCTTTAGTCATGCCGAGAACTTGACCTGCTTCGTATTGACCTTTTGAAATGCTTTCAATACCGCCACGGAAAATTTCCGCAAAATAACAAGCATAATTTATAACGAAGGCTACGATAACCGCCACCATACGTGGAAGCAACGGCAAGTCAAACATAAGCCCTGGAACGTAGAAAATTATGATAATTTGCAACATTAAGGGCGTGCCTCTAATTATCCAAATAAATATTTTTGTTATGACCTTTATAGGTTTGAATTTGGTCATTGCTCCAAAAGAGACTAAAAGTCCTAACGGAATCGCTAAGACTAAAGTCATTATAAATAGTAAGCAAGTTGTACCAAATCCTTGTAATAGGTCTAAGGTAACTTTTGTAAACATATTAACCGAAATATTTTGCCATTAATGCGTCGTAACCTTCATAGTATTTAACGAAAATGTCAAATGCTTTTGCTAAGCCTTCGTCTGCTTTTCTGAATGCTACACCAAATTCTTCAAGTTCGCAACCAACGTCAACGAATACTAAATCTTCATAACTGGTGCCTGCACCCGTTAAAACTTGAGCCATAGTAATGTCAACGATTGCGATTTCTGATGCGCCACTTGCAACTTCCATTAACGCGTCTTTTTGTGCGGTAACAGGAACTTTTGTAGAAGTGACTTCTAAATCAGCAACAACTGCGCCACCTGCAGAACCTTCTTCGTAAGCAATGCTTGCTGCGGTTTTGATTGATTGAACGTCAGTAAATTTTGCTGCGTTTTCTGCTTTACATACTACAACTTGTTTGTTTGCAAGGTATGCGTCAGAAACTGCACATTTTTCTTTTGCTTCAGCGGTAATTGTCATACCGTTCCAAATGCAATCAATGTTTTTTGCCTTTAAGTCGGTGAACTTGTTGCTCCATTCAATTTCAACGAATTCTGCTTCAACGCCTAATTCTTCGCAGAACGCTTTAGCAAGTTCAGTGTCAAAACCAACAAATTCATTATTGTTGTTTTCGTCAAAATAGTTCATCGGTGCATAAATCGTATAACCGATAGTAAGTTTACCATCTGATAAGGTGGTTGCTTCTTCATCGCCGCAAGCGGTTAAACCAAAACATGCTGCGATTGAAAGCATTAACGTTAAGATAAGAGTGATAAGTTTTTTCATTGTTTGTTCCTCCAAGAACCTTAAAAATTTTTTATTTCTTTATTGCTTTAGCACTTTATTTTACTAAAGTAATTGTATTATACTTTATTTTGCTAAAGTTGTAAAGCGTTTTTAACAACTTTTTTAAAATTTTTTTTATTTTTTTTAAAAAAGTTTTTTTGTAAAACATTATATATATAAGAAAGGTATTTTTTTTCTTTTTTTAGGCAAAAATAAGGATAATTTTAATTTTAAGGAGAAAAAAATGAAACTAAAAGACAGTCAAACCTATCAAAATTTAGCAAAAGCGTTTGCCGGCGAGTGCCAAGCAAGAGTGCGCTACGAGTTTATTGAATACGGCGCGAGACAGCAAGGATATAAAAGACTTGCCGACGTAATTGACAAAATTGTTTACAATGAATTTAACCACGCGCGTATGTTTTACACTAAAATTCAAGATGCAGATGACAAAATAATTGAAAACATTGATATTTGTTCTGGATATCCTTTTAAGGAAAAATGGGATTTAGAAGAAAACTTAAGACTTGCGAGTGAAGACGAAGAAAAAGAAACTATTCTCTACCCTGAATTTGCAAAAACCGCCGAAGAAGAAGGTTTTTTAGATATTGCAAATTTATTCAATAATATTGCAAGAATAGAAAATTGTCATATGCTACTTTTTAAAGACCTTTACAATCAATTTAAGAAAGGTACTCTTTATAAAAAGAAGGCTAGCGAAAAATGGAAATGTGGTGATTGCGGTTATGAAATTTGTTCAAAATCTGCACCGGAAATTTGCCCCGTTTGTCAAGCAAAACAAGGCTCTTTCCTTCTAATTTTAGCCGATGAATAGTAAAGTAAAAACCCTAGAAAATATCTAGGGTTTTTTATATTTCTATTACCATTAATTTTTTCTCTTTTGCAAGCATTAGCGTTTGATATGAACCGCTTGCTTTTCTTCTAACGTAAGCAACTAGCGCCGTTGCGTTTTTCACCATAAATTCGTTTCTTTTTTTCATACAAGTAGGGGTATATTTTGGCGAAATAATAATAACGTCGTCTGCTAGAGAAATCATTCTTTCGTATTCTTTTTTTTGCGCTTCATTAAATCTATCGTCTTGCTCCGGACAAGGCACGCACGCCACTATTTTAATATTTTTTTCTTTCCTAATTTCTTCTAAAACTTGAAAGCAAATCGTATCAAAGCCAAGCGCCATACCAACTAAAAAAGTTGTAAACTTTCTGTCAATTAAATTATTTATTACCGTTTTAAGTAAATTAATAGAAAAGTCTTTTTGTAGTATTCTATGCCCTGTTACCGCGCAAGTAATATTTTTTTCAAAAAGTAAATCACTCATAGCGGTTTTTTTCTCTCTTTTCCTTGTCCGCGAGGGTATTTTTTGTCTGTATTTTTAATTTTTTCTATAATTATTAAACTTCTTTTTGCATCTTCTAAAAGGTAATCCTTCTTTTCTTTTAATTTTCCGCCTAAAATTTTTATAGCGTTTTGTGCTTCAATAGTTTCTTCTTCTGCATCTCCTTTAAGAGAAACAAACTCTCCGCCGACTTTAACAAACGGCATACAGTATTCACATAAAGTATTTAGCCTTGCAACTGCCCTTGCCGTACAATAATCATATTTCTCTCTATGATTTTCCGTTTTAGCAAGTTCTTCTGCCCTTCCGTTTATTACTTTTATACCACTTAAATTTAACCTGTTGATAACTTCTAAAAGAAACTCACATTTTTTTCCTGTGGCTTCAAGCATAGTTACGTTTATATCTTCCCTTAAAATCTTTATAGGAATAGCGGGAAATCCGCCACCGCTACCAACGTCAATAAGCGCTCCACTTTTTAAATTGTTAATAACTAACGCGCTATCAACAAAGTGTTTAACGTAAACTTCTTCCTTTTGTGTAATAGTAGTTAGGTTAAACATTTTATTATATTCTATAAGTGTTTCATAGTAACTTTCAAACGCTTTTTCTTGTTTTTCGGTTAAATTTATTCCGTATTTTTCAAAAATCTTTTTCATACTATTATTTTAACACAATTTTTACTTACTAGCAACTTATATTTTAATACTACTTTCTTATTTATCAATGTGAATTTCTTTTTATATCCACACTTTTTTTTAATAACTTTTCCTTTGTTTATCTACTAATTTAGGCTTTTCCACATTTCCACGTTATTATTATAATTACTACCATATTATTTAAAAAAATAAATAAAAATACAATAATAAAATTTTGGGTTTTTTGTGTGTAAATAAAATTTAATAATTCTTGATTTTTTTCTTTAAATACTATATAATATATAAGTACTTATAAATAAGAATTTTTTTTCCACAAATGGAGGTATATAATGAAGGTTATTTGCGACGGTTTAGATTTATCTGATGCAGTCTTAAAGGTTAGTAAGGCTCTTCCCGTAAAAGCAGCAAACCCCGTTATTGAAGGTATTAAAATTTCGGCTTATGGCGATACGTTAACTCTTACTGCGACTGATATGGATTTAACTCTTCAAAAAAAGGTTAAGGCAGACGTTTTAATGGAAGGCGAAACCGTAGTAGTTGGTAAATACTTTGTAGATTTTATCAAAAAATTAGAAAAAGAGCAAGTAGAACTTTCTCAACTTTACGACGCACAACTTCAAATTAAATATTCTGATTCTGTTAGTGAACTTCAAGTATATTCTGCTGAAAATTTCCCAAAAATTGACGAAAAGGAAGAAGAAAACTTTTTTGTTGTAAACCAAAAATTATTTAAGGAAATTGTTGAAAGAACGGTTATTGCTTGTTCAACTGACGATAGTCGTCCTATTCTTAAAGGTTGTTTATTTGAAATAAAAGACGGAATTTTAACTAGCGTTGCACTTGACGGATTTAGAATGGCTGTTGTTAAAAAAGAAGTTGTTTCAAGTAAGGATTTTTCAGCAATAATTCCTGCAAGAACTCTTATTGAAATTACAAGGCTTTTATCTGATGAAACTAAAGATATAAAAATTAGTATTCAAAAGAATTTCTTATATGCTGAAATAGAAAATACGATAATTTTCTCTAGACTAATTGAAGGGGAATTTGTTAAATATTCACACATTATTCCGCAATCTTTTGAAAACGTAATAACCGTAAATAAAAATTTATTACTTCAAAGTATTGAAAGGGCGACTATTGTTGCTAAAAACGATAGATATAATATTATAAAACTTGACGTTAAAGAAGATTTATTAAACGTTTCTTCAAAATCAGAAGTTGGTTTTGTTAATGAAAACGTACCGATTAACTTAAAAGGTAAAGACTTAACTATTGCATTTAACGGCAAATATTTTATGGATTATCTAAAAATTGCAAATTCTGATTTTATAAACATAAACTTAAATTCTGCTATTGACCCTTGTATTTTAAGTGAAGTTGGCAAGGAAGATTATATATATCTTTTATTACCCGTTAGAATAAATGGCTAATTTAATTGACAAAAGATAAAAAAATATATAAAATAAATAGGAAAAAAGAACAAAACGTAGGAGCGTAGAAATATGAAACAAACTTATCAACCTAAAAAAAGACAAAGAAGCAAAGTTCACGGCTTTAGAAAAAGAATGAAAAGCAGTACTGGTAGAAACGTACTAAAAAGACGTCGTAATAAAGGTCGTCATAAAATTTCTGCATAATAAAAATTTATGCGCCTTGATTACAGGTTAAAAAAAGAAAAAGATTTCAATCTAGTTTTTGGTAAAGGTAAAAGGCTTTTTACTAATAATTTAACCTTATTATATCTTCCATCTAGCGAACTTAAAGTTGGCTTTGCGGTTAGTAAAAAACACGGTGGAAGCGTTAAAAGAAACAAAATAAAAAGAATTTTAAGGGAATCTTTTAGAAGTTTTACGCCATTACTAACGCAAAACTTCTTTTTTGTTTTTATACCAAAAGTTAGCGAAAACTATGATTTTAATCAAATTAAAAAGGAAATGGAAATTCTTTTTAAGAAAGTGGGATTTTAAATGCTGTCTAAATTAGTAATAAAAGGGATAAAATTCTATCAAAAGTATTTATCTAGATGCGATTGTAGATATATTCCTAGTTGTTCGCAATATATGATAGAAGCAATATTAAAACACGGCTTACTTAAAGGCGTGTTTTTAGGCTTATGGCGAATAATTAGATGTAACCCGTTTTCAAAAGGCGGTTTTGATAAAGTTCCAGATAGAAAAAGAGATATTAAGTGGGTGTATTAAAAAATGAATCCTATTATAAACATTTTACAATTTGCTAAACCTGAAGGCGGTGGCTTTTTAGTAGATATTATTTACTGGCTTGTTACTATAACTTCTTCAGTTGCACTTGGCGTAGTTTTATTTACTTTAATTCTTAAACTCATTACTCTTCCCTTTGACTATATCTCAAGGGCGTCTATGAGAAAGAATAATCTCATTATGGAACAAATGAGACCAGAACTTGAAAAACTTCAAGAACAATACTCTGATAGAAAAGACCTTTATAACCAAAAAATGATGGCTCTTTATAAAAAGAACGGCTATTCAATGTTTGGTGCTTGTCTTCCTACCATTTTAACGCTTGTTATATTTATTGTTGCGATTAACGCTTTTACAAACTACTCTAAATTCCAAAACCAAGAATATTTCTATAATATGACTGTGGCTTATAACGAAGTAGTTTATGATGGTCTTGATTTAGATGAAGAGTATACTTATGAAAATGAAGACGGCAAGTTTATTGTTGATTTAGATGCTATAAAAGGTTTAACTGACGAACAAAAAACTGAAAAAGGTATTATTTTAACAACTCAAGAAAACGCTAACACTCAAGGCGATACGCTTTATACTGTTAAAAGTTCAACAGGTTATATAGTTTTTGAAAGATATTTTAACCCAACCACAAACGTTTGGGGTGCGCAAAGTTTCTATTTAGATAGTGGCGCGGAAGGTAACGAAATATTTAAGGCTTTAACTATTAAAGTAGTTAGTGAAAACGGCGTTGAAGAAGTAAAAACTTACGCGGAACTTAAAACTGCTGAATATACTCCAGAAAAATTCTTAACGGAAGTTAGACAAGAAAAATCAGCAGAAGAATATAGAAGTGTAAGTAAGCGTTTCTTATGGGTTAAAAACGTATGGGTTAAAGATAGCCCTAACGTTTCATCTATTGAAAGCGATTGGGAAAGTTTTAAAACTACTCACGGCTACGAAGATGAAGCAGGCACTTTCACCGCAGACGATTATAATTCTTTAATTTTTAAACTTGATAAAGAAAAAGAAGAACCAAACGGCTACTTTATAATGGTTTTAATTACCATTGGCGTTTCGCTTTTAACTCAATTTGTAACAAACAAGAGCCAAAAAGCACAAATGGAACTTCAAACGGTTAACGGACAAGGTAAATCAACGTCTAAAATGATGATGTGGATGATGCCTATTATGATGGCAATTTTTGCTTTCATTTATACCGCAGCGTTCTCAATTTACATTATACTTAGTTCACTATCTAGTTTAGTTACTACTATTTTAATCAATAAAATAGTTGATAAGAAATTTAAGAAAAAATATGCAAAAGTTAATGAACAAAAGAAAGTTATAAGGGGAAGGGTTTATAATCCACCCAAAAAAGAAGAACCTGTAAAAAACACCAAAAAAGATAAAAAGCAACCCCCGAAAAACGACTTCTTATCAGGGCTTGCTGACAAAAAGAGAAAAAAATAATAAGTTCCAAATAAAAGGAGAATAAAATGCAGTTCACAGCAAAAACGGTTGAAGAAGCCGTAAAAGAAGGACTTGCCTTTTTAGAACTCACCGAAGACCAAGCCGAAATTACCGTTGTAAGCGACGCGGTTAAAGGGCTTTTTGGTAGAGTAAAAAGTCAAGCAGTAGTAGAAATTACCGAAAAGAAGACCAATAAAGAAGAAAAAAACATAAAGAAAATTGACGAAGTTGAAGCGCTAAAAAAACTTTTAGACTTCCTTAAGATTGATGCGGAAGTTAAACAAAGCCAAAAAGATGGAAAAGAAGTTTTAACGCTCACTTCTGAAAAATCTTCTTCAGTTATCGGTTATAGGGGCGAAGTTTTAGACGCTCTTCAAACAATCGTTAGCGCAATGGCAAACGTAGGCAAGAAAAATTATAAAAAAGTTGTAGTTGACTGCGAAAATTACCGCGATAGACGTGAAGAAACGCTTATAAACCTTGCCCACAAACTAGAAGCAAAAGCGACTGAAATGAAACGAGAAGTAATACTTGAAAGTATGTCCGCTTTTGAAAGAAGAATTATTCATACTGCTCTATCTGAAAGCGAAACCGTTACTACCCGTAGCGACGGAAAAGAACCTGATAGATACGTAGTTATAGTTCCTAACGAAAAGGAAGAATTTGCAAAACCCTATAACGCAGGCAGAAACGACAAACAAAGAAAAGGCGGTAAAAAACCAAGCGGTTATTCTAAAAAAGGAAACACTCGCGGAAGAAGACCAAGCGATAAGAGCGAAAGTAAAAGAGTAGCGCCTTCGGCTTTCGGAACGTACCTTGGAAACAGCCTAAAAGATAATAAGTAAAAAAGAGCGCTTTTATAAAGCGCTTTTTTGATAAAAGGAGAGAAATATGGAAGTTACTTTAACTAAAAGCAATTTTACCGAAGAAGTATTAAATTCTGAAAAAAAAGTAGTGGTTGATTTTTGGGCAACGTGGTGCGGACCTTGCAGAATGCTTGCGCCCGAACTAGAAAAATTTGCAAAAGACTTTTCTAGTCAAGTAAAAGTTGGCAAAGTAAACGTTGACGACGAAATGGAACTTGCTATGCAATTTGGAATAGAAGTTATACCAACCCTTATCGTTTTTGAAAACGGCAAAGCAGTTCAAAAAATTTCAGGATACTTTGACTACGAAGAACTAAAGCAAAAATTATTATAAACAATATATATAAAAGAAAAGAGTGAGAAAATTCTCACTCTTTTTATTTTGCCAAATATACCATTAAAACGGTTATATCCGCGGGCGAAACGCCACTTATTCTACCTGCTTGCCCTAAAGATTTGGGACGAATTTTATTTAGTTTTTGTCTTGCTTCAAGCCTTAAACCAGAGATTAAAGAATAATCAATATCTTCGGGAAGAAGTTTTTCTTCTAACTTTTTGGCTTTTTCTATTTCCGCTTGTTCTTTTGCTATATATCCTTCGTATTTAGCGTCCGTTTCAGCAAGTTTAAGTATGCGCTTTGAAAGAGCACAATCTTTTTCAAGAAGTGGCAAAATTTCTTCAATGCAAATTCCGCGCCTAATTAAATCCGCGCCCGTTAGAGCGGTAAGCGCTTTAGTAAAGCCGTGAGATGATAAAATTTCTTCCGTTTCGCTCGGCTTTAGTGAGTGATTAAGCAAAGAAACCGCTTTTTCGTAGTCATCTTTTCTCTTTGTGTAAACGGCATATCTTTCGCTAGAAATAAGCCCTGTTCTAACGGCAAGTTCAGTAAGCCTAAAGTCCGCGTTATCTTGTCTTAAAACTATTCTGTGTTCCGCACGCGAAGTCATCATACGATACGGCTCGTTTGTGCCTTTGGTAACTAAATCATCAATCAAAACGCCGATATACGCGTCGCTTCTGCCAAGAATAAACGGCTCTTTCCCGTCAAGTTTAAGTGAAGCGTTTATGCCCGCAATAAGACCTTGCGCAGCGGCTTCTTCATAACCGCTAGTGCCGTTAATTTGACCTGCGGTATAAAGGTTTTCTATCTTTTTATACTCTAGCGTTGGGTAAAGGTCAAGCGCGTCTATGCAGTCGTACTCAATGGCGTACGCGTAGCGCATAATTTCGCAGTTTTCTAGACCGATAACCGTTCTATACATTTCTTTTTGAACGTCGTGCGGAAGCGAAGAAGACATACCTTGCACGTAAATTTCGTTCGTGTCAGCCCCTTCGGGTTCTAAAAATAGTTGATGGCGGTCTTTATCCGCAAACCTTACTACTTTATCTTCAATAGAAGGGCAGTATCTTGGGCCGGTACCTTTAACAACCCCTGCAAAAAGAGGCGAGCGGTGAAGGTTTGCCCTAATAACTTCGTGTGTTTTTTCCGTAGTGTAGGTTAAGTAGCAAGGCGTTTGTTTTTCGGGGATACTTTCAGTAAGGTATGAAAACGGATAAACGTCTTGTTCGCCGTCTTGAATTTCTAGTTTAGAAAAATCTATTGTATTTTTATCAATTCTTGCGGGCGTACCCGTCTTAAATCTTCTTATAGAAAAACCAAGGTCTATTAAACTTTTAGTTAGTTCGTTAGCGGGGGCAAAGCCGTTAGGGCCAGCGTTTTGTTTCCATTCTCCAGCGATAACCGAGCCGTTTAGATAAACGCCCGTAGCAACGATAACTGCGCCCGCGTAAATTATACCGCCAAAAGCAGTTTTAACGCCTTTAACCTTTCCGTTTTCGGTTAAAATTTCAGTTACTTCACATTGCAAAATTTTAAGGTTTTCGGTGTTTTCAAGGGTGGCTTTCATTAAGCGGTGGTAAAGGTTTTTGTCTTCTTGACCGCGAAGTGATTGAACAGCCGAGCCTTTACCTTTATTGAGCATACGGATTTGAAGGAGCGCTTTATCTGCATTTATACCCATTTCACCGCCGAGTGCATCAATTTCCGCAACGATTTGACCTTTTGCCGTTCCGCCGATAGAAGGATTGCACGCCATAAAAGCGATACTGTCAAGATTAAGTGTCAGTAACGCTGTTTTTTTACCCGTACGGGCGAGTGCAAGTGCGGATTCTACACCCGCGTGACCTGCGCCTATAACTATGGCATCAAAAGTGCCTTCACAAAAAGTAGTAGTCATTATTGTTTAAGTAGCATTTTCCTTATATCGTTAATTGCAGTTGCGTATTTTGTGTCAACCTTAATGGTGTCGGCAACTTTATCTCTTGAATAAATTACGGTCGTGTGGTCCCTACCGCCAAGTTTTTTACCTACGGTAACTAAAGGAAGATTAGTCATATCGCAAAGTAGATACATACAAATTTGGCGTGGTTCAACAAACTCTTTATTTTTCTTTTTGCTTAAAATGTCCGCTTTATTAACCTTAAAGAAATCACATACACAAGAAATAATATCATCTGCTTCAAGTTCTTCTTGTCTTTCGCCAGTTGATTCTTTAAGCGCTTCGTTTACTAGGTCAATAGTTATAGGACATTCGTGAAGTTTGCTTGCAAAAATAACTTTTGTAAGTTTGCCTATAAGTGTTCTAATATCTTTGTCGCTAGTTTCTGCTATATAGCCTAAAACTTTAATGTCAACTAGGCATTTTTGTTCTTCACTTTTTTTGCGAAGAATAGCAATACGCGTTTCTAAATCCGGCGGTTGAACGTCCGCAATTAGACCGCCTTCAAACCTAGTTCTTAAGCGTTCTTCTAAAAGTTCAATTTCTTTTGGCGGACGGTCAGAAGTTAATACGATTTGCTTGTTTTGCATAACAAGTTCGTTAAAGGTGTGGAAAAATTCCATTTGGAAACCTTGTTTATTAGCAAGGAACTGAACGTCGTCAATTAAAAGCACGTCAACGTTTCTATATTTATTTCTAAAATCCGAGCCTGCGCCCGCACCTTTGCCTTTGCCAAGCATTTCAATAAATTGGTTGGTAAATTGTTCGCAAGTAGAATATAAAACGTTTACGCCAGGTCTAGTTTGTTTTAAGTGGTTAGCAATAGCCATAAGAATATGCGTTTTGCCAAGACCCGTACCGCCGTAAATGAATAAGGGGTTATATGCTTCGCCGGGGGCATTAGCAACCGCTTTTGCCGCAGCGTAAAGATATTCGTTAGACGGGCCAACGACGTAAGAATCAAAAGTGAATTTAGGATTAATAGGAATACCACCGGGGATAGGTTCTGAAACGGTTGAGTTTTGTTTTTCAATCATTTTAAGATATTCTTCCCTATCTTTAGCGTAGTAAACAACAAAGCCAGTAATTTGATTACTGCATTTGGTAATAGCGTTTCTAATTTTTTCAGCCAATGGGTCGCGTTGAAGTGTACCGCCAACAATTTTATCGTTAACACACAAAACAAGGTTGCCATTAGCTATGTCAACGGGAATAATCGGTTTAATAAAAGCAGTGTAAGATAGTGAACTTACAGTGTTTTCAATTTCTGGCAACGCCGTTTTCCATAAAATTTCGTAACTTTCCATTTATTTAATCCTTTGAAAAAAATTATTATCTAAATCAATGCGTCTAACTTGCATTAGAGTATTTTTTATTATATAATAAATTTTAAATAAAGGAAAGTAAATTTTAAAAATAAAAACATTAATTTATGAACATTTTATCTTTGAACTTAAAAAACTTCCGCAATTTTGAAAGTGAAACGTTTAGTTTCCATAGTGGAATAAATATTTTAGCCGGCAATAACGCGCAAGGCAAAACGAATACCGCAGAAGCGATATTCTTTCTCTGCACGGGTTATTCACCAAGGGCAAATAAAGATAAAATCGTAATAAAAAATGGCTCCGAAACGGCGGAAGTTACTGGCGAAGCGGAAAGCCGTTACGGAAAAGTTAGCGTTAAAATTATATTTAATTCTAGCGACAAAAAAAGAATTTTTATAAACGGAATAGAAATACAAAAAGTAGGCGAACTTTTAGGCAATATAAACAGCGTATTCTTTAACCCCGCCGAACTTAAACTTGTGCAAGAAAGCCCCGAAGATAGACGTAGATTTATGAACGTTTCTCTTTCGCAAATGTCTAAAAACTATTTTTATGCGCTTCAACGCTACAATAAAATTTTAGCGCAAAGAAATAAACTTTTAAAAGACGAAAACATTTCAATCATTAGGGAAACCTTGCCTATTTGGGACTTGCAACTTGTAAAACACGCGTCAAAAATAATTAAAGATAGAAATGATTTTTTATTAAAAATATCCCCCATTGCTGAAGAAAAGCACGCGCTTTTATCAGGCGGGCGTGAACAACTTAAAATGAAAACGGAAAGCGGTTATTACGGCACGGAAGAAGAGATATCTTACGCGCTTTTGCAAGACTTAAAACTTGCTATGGATAAAGATATTAGGCTAGGCTTTACTTCAATAGGTCCGCACCGCGACGATATTAAATTTACCCTAAACGGCGAAGACGTTAGAGTTTACGCTTCTCAAGGTCAACAAAGAACGGTGGCTCTTGCATTAAAACTTGCTGAAACAGAAATTTTCTATCAAAAATTTGGCGAATATCCCGTACTAATTCTAGACGACGTTTTATCGGAACTTGACAGTTTGCGTCAAAAAAGATTAGTAAAAGCAGTAGAAGGTATGCAAACGATTTTTACCGCAACGGGCAAATTCTCTACCGTATTCAAAGGCGAAAATTATCAAAAAACAATTATTGAAAACGGCAAAATCAAAAGCGTAAAAAAATACTAATATGTTAAACACGATTAAAAGAAAATTTATAGGAAGTAAAGAGTTTTATAAAAGCGTTCTAGCAATACTTCTTCCCATAGTTTTACAAAATGCGATAACCACTTTTGTAAACTTACTTGACAACTTTATGGTGGGAAGTATAGACACGGAAGCAATGAGCGGTGTTGCGGTTGTAAACCAACTTGTTTTCGTATATAACCTTTGTATATTTGGTGGGCTTGCAGGCGCAGGTATTTTTTCCGCACAATACTACGGGAACAACGACCCTGACGGCATAAGATATTGCGTAAGATTTAAACTAATTGCTTGCACGCTTATTTGGGCGGTGGCGACGGCGGTTTTAGTAATTTTTCACGAACCTTTGCTTAAATTATTCCTAAACGAAGGCGGAAACACGGGAAATTTAGAACTTGCCTATGAGAAGGCAAAAGAGTATTTATTCGTTATTTTATTTACCCTGCTCCCCTTTTATATCACAATGGTTTATACTAGCACCCTTCGTGAAACGGGTGAAACATTGCTCCCTATGAAAAGTGGGCTTATTGCAGTTTGCGTAAACCTACTTTTTAACACCTTGCTTATTTACGGATATTTAGGTTTCCCTGCACTTGGGGTAAAAGGGGCGGCACTTGGAACGCTTATCGCTAGGCTAGTAGAAGTGGTAATTATAGTTTGTTACACGCATAAAAACAAAAAAAGATTTACTTTTATTGAAAAAGTTTATAAAACGCTAAAAATTCCAAAGCGAATTTTTAAGAAAATTCTAGCAAAAGGTGTGCCTTTATTTCTAAACGAAGTTATTTGGTCGTTTGGAACTACTGCAATACTTTATTGTTATTCGCTACGCGGACTTTCGGTCGTTGCGGCTTTTAATATATCAAATTCGGTAAACAACCTATTTAGCATTGTATTTATTTCAATGGGTACGGCAATAGCAATAATGGTCGGTAGCGTTTTAGGTGAAGGCGATAAAGAAAAAGCAAAAGATACGGACACTAAACTTTTAGCGCTTTCCATTTCCGTTTGTTTTATACTTGCTCTTATTATGATAGCACTATCTCCCGTTATTCCTAAAATATATAACACCACCATAGAAGTTAGAAGTTTGGCAACGCGGTTTATGATGATAGTTGCGTGTTTTATGCCCGTACACGCGTTTATGCACGGAACTTACTTTACTCTCCGCGCGGGCGGTAAAACGCTTGTAACCTTTATTTTTGATAGCGGTGCAGTTTCATTTTTGGCGCTTCCCGTGGCGTTTGTTTTAGCCAAGTTTACCGCGCTTTCTATAGAAATGGTTTACTTTCTAGTCCTTGCGGTTGATTTAATTAAGGTCGTGTTTGGGATTGTTCTTCTAAAGAAAGGTGTGTGGCTTAACAACCTTGTAAAAGAAGATAAAATAGAAGAAACAAAAGAAAACGTTATTTAGAAAAAACCGCAAGATTTCTTGCGGTTTTTAATATAAAAAAATACTTTTAAGATGGTCTGTAAGCCGGGTTCTGTCGTGTACGGCCATTTATCTAGGGACGTTGTCTCCAACGAACTCAAGCGATATTTTAATAAAACTGCCCGTCAAAAGCACCTTTTGGCAGTTTTGTCAATCTTGCTTCGGGTGGGGTTTACATAGCCCCCCGCGTTACCGCGGGAGCGGTGCGCTCTTACCGCACCTTTTCATCCTTACCTAAAAATAGGCGGTTGTTTTCTGTTGCACTTTCCTTAAAATCACTTTCACCGGGATTTCTCCGGCACCCTGCTTTTGTGAAGCCCGGACTTTCCTCATAAACGGTTTCTCTCCGTTTCCGCGACCGTATAACCATCTTAAAAGCAAAAACATTTTATAACTTTTATTCTTCTTTGTCAAGGAATATTAAGTAGCCAAAATTTAACAAAAAAAAGCGAACTATATAGTCCGCTCTTTTTTTAAGGTTAAAATTCTAATCAATAACCATTACAAGTCATCCGCATCTTGAACGGGTAAATCATAATCTTCACCCGTACCGGTGTAAGAACCTAATACGTCAAACTCACTTGTAAATAACTTATTTACAGGCGCTAGTATCTTTTTGGTTCTTCTTGTTTTGCTTTTCTTGTTTATTTTTATTTCTCATAACTTCCCCCTTGGTAATATTGTGTGCGGGGTGAGAAATTTTATTCTTTATCGCTAAAATTATTTTTGCTTTGTTGCGTTCTTATTTGGCAAGGCTTTTTTCTTTTTTCAAAGATGTTTACTTGAGATAGGAAAATAGCCATAAGCATAACGGCTATACCGATACCTGCTGATAATGTAAACGTTTCGCCTAAAATTATCACGCCGAAAACTAGGGCAAAAACGGATTCTAAACTCATTATAATACTTGCAGCCGTTGGCGGAGTGTATTTTTGACCGAGAATTTGCAACGTATATGCGCCCACGCAAGAGAAAAACGCAATGTATAATAAGTAAGGGAAAAGGAAGGAGAAAAGTTCCCAAGTTAGAACTTCATAGCCAGTAACGTTTACTATAATAAAAGGCACGGCGCTTGTTAGCGAGCAAAATAATAATTGTAGTTGTGAAAGCATAAAGCCGTCGCCTTTTGCAACGAATTTATCAACCAAAATAACGTGAGCAGTATAACTAACGGCAGAAATAATCATGACAACGTCGCCTATGCAAAACTCGCTTGCACCTGAAAAACTTATTAAAAAAGTTCCAACTACTGCTAGACATGCGGCAATCCAAACGTTAAGAGAAAGTTTACGCTTAAAAAGGAAATAAAGCGCAAACGGTATAAAAATCATATAAAGTCCGCTTAAAACACCTGCTTTTCCAGCCGTAGTGCCAAGTGCAAAACCTATTTGTTGTAGAGTTGCAGAAAGCGCTAAAACTATACCGCAAATAATACCGCCTTTAACGGTTTTTCTTTGGGTTTCTTTTAGAATAGTAGCGTCTTCAGGCGTGCGAGAGCGAAGTTTGTTTGAAGCTAAAAGAATAGGTAGCATCATTATTGTGCCGAACGAGAAGCGAAGCGTGGTTAAGGCAAACGGATACTTAGAGCAAATATCTTGTACGATAAAAGCACTGCCCCAAAAGAGAGCACAGGTAAGCAAAAGCACCATACCTTTAAGTTGTGTTTTATTAAATTTCATAGCAGTTCCTTATTTTACTCCTATTCTTGTGGCTTTTGCTTTACCGCTTAAAATATCTTTAATAGAATATTTTGCCGAAGCAATAATAACTTTAGTGCCGTTTTTAACCGCATCTTTTACGTATTCAAGTTTAGCCTTTGCCCCGTTAGCGCCTGCTCTAGACGCGCCGTGGCAGTAGTTTTCGCAAACGTTAATGTTTTCTAAAACTTCATAAACGTCTTTTCCGCTTATTTCTTCAATTAAGGTTGAAGGGTCGTGACTATCTTTATAAATTCCGTCCGCACTTGTTAGAATTAAAAGATTTTTTGCTTTAACTAGGCAAGCAATTTGCGAAGCGGTTTCGTCGTTATCAACACACTCAACAACCTTGTCCGTTTTAGATTTTAATGACATTATTTCAAGCCTTCTATTTTCTTCAGTAGAAATAGCGTCGTTATAGTTGATAATTGGAATAGCATTTTGCTCTTTAGCGCGAAGTAGCATTTGCTTTAAGTGTTCACGCTTGTCAGGGTCGTTAAAGTGTTGATGTTCTATTAAAACTTGGCGGAGCGAGTATTTGCTGTCAACGTACTGTCTATAAGTTGACATAAGAATAGATTGTCCTTGAGCAGAATAGTCCGTCTTAATATCTTCGGGAGAGCCAGTTAGTTCACAGCCGTTTCTTTTAATATAGTCAAGCCTACCAGTTTCAACCGCACCGCTAGTAACCCAAATATAGCCAGGCTTAAGTTCTGAAGAAAGCCTTGCAATAAGGGTGTAGTCTAAAATATTATTTTCTTTGTTGATTAGGGCCATAGAGCCTATTTTTCCAACTAGTTCAACGTCAAAATTCATAAGTTCACCTATTTTACCAAGTTGATAATGGTATTTTTGTAAATTTCGTAACAAGAAAGAAGATATTCTTCTTCAATATATTCGTCCGTTTTATGACAGCCACCGGCATGGATACCGTCGTCTGGTCCAAACGCACAACCCTTTCTAAACGCTCTAGCAAAGGTACTGCCACCCATTGAAATAGGCGTGCCGTCTTTTCCCGTAGCGTCTTCGTAAGATTTTTTTAGGGCTGAAACAAACCAGCCGTCTTTTTCCACCATTACGGGTGGGTGTTTTTCAATAATAGAAAATGGAACGCCAAATTTATTTAGAGTTGGCGTAATGTTTTCAATAGTAAGCGGAGCGGGAATTCTTAAGTCGCAATAAAGGTCACAGCCGTTTTCAGTAGGTTTAATTAAATTCGGCGAGAAAGTCGTTTTGCCTTGTTCGTTTGTAAAGGTAAATACTCCTAGTTTATCAAAGAACAAAATTTCGGGAAGTTCCCCTAAATTTTCGCCCACTTCTCTCATATAAAGAAATAATTTCTTAAAAGCGTTAACGCCCCTATGCGGAGAAGAGCCGTGCGCAGCCACGCCTTTACTAATTATCTTGTTGCCGTCTTTAGTTAAGTCATATTTTTTAAGTAAATTTTCGTCAATTTCGTTCTTTTGGTTGATAAAGGCAAGGTCGCAAACAGAATTTACAGCCGTTCCGCCCGATAAATTTTCAAAAAGTTCAAATTTTGGTAAGTGTAAAATGAAATAATACATACCTTTTTCCGCATAAGAAAGCGGGAAGTTTCCGTCGGGCGAAAACCCATATTCGGGAAGAGTAGTTTTTGTTTGTAAATAGGCAACGTCTTTCCAACCCGTTTCTTCGTTCGTGCCGGCAAAAAGTCTAATTTTTCTATTAAATTTTATACCGCTATCTTTAACTTCTTTAAGCGCGTATAAACATAAAAGCATAGGCATTTTATCGTCAACCATGCCCCTACCGATAAGTTTTCCGTCTTTTTCGGTAAGCGTGAACGGGTCTGATGACCAACCGTTTGTTGCTGGAACAATATCAAGGTGACCTATAATTCCAACTTCTTCGCCGTCGCCGAAAGAAACTTCCGCCACGTAGCCGTCGTAATTTATAGTGTCAAAGCCGAGCCTTTTTGCTATATCTAAAAAGCACTCAAGAGCCAAATAACAATTTTCGCCAAAAGGCATACCTTCTTTGGCGTCAGATAAAATGCTATTAAAACTAATTAGTTTTTTAAGGTCGTTTTTAAATTCGGCGTAATTTTTCATAAAACTTGTTCCTTTTTACTTATACATTATATATGCTTTTGCTACATTTCGCAAATGAAAATTGAAAAAATTTATCTTGCGCGTGGAAAATACGTAAAAGTTTTGTATTTTCGCAAAATTTATGATACAATACTACATATGGCAAAAGAAGAAAATATTCACGCGGGGCATCGCGAAAGAATGCTTGGCAAAGTGTTAAAAAACGTTGACGTTTTAAGCGAACACGAACTTTTAGAAGTTTTATTATATCCGCTTATGCCAAGAAAGGATACTAACCCGCTTGCGCATAAAATTATACGCATGTTCGGAAGCGTAGAAAGTGCATTAAAAGCGCCAGCCAAAGAACTTATGCTTGTTGATGGTGTTGGCAAACAAATAGCGACGCACCTTTCGGCAATGGGCAAGGTTTTTAGTCAAATTGCAAAAACAAGTACCGTTGAAGAACCTAATTCTTGGCTATCTTTCTACAACACGAAGAAATGGCTTCAAGAATATTTTAAGGACGCGACTGAAGAAAAGTTTTTGTTCGTATTATTAGATGCAAAACACCGCAAAATTGTTCAACTACCTTTTGAAAACGAAGACAAGTATTCAGTTGTCGCCGAAATTCCAGAAATTGCAAAGGCAATAGCCTTGCATAAACCCAAAAGTGCAATAGTTGCGCATAATCACCCCAGCGGAAACGTTGCGCCTAGCGAAGTTGACGATTTTACTACAATGAAAATCAATTTGCTTTGCGAAATGCACGGTGTTAGACTTGTTGACCACGTTATCGTGGGAAAAGATGATGCTTTTAGTTATCACGTTAGTGGCCGTTTAGAACACGTTAGAAGCATTGCAGACGTTAATTCACTTTTAGAAAATATTGCAGAAAATAAAAAATAAGGTTATAAGATATTAAGGAGAGAAAAATGGCAAAAGTTAGAACGCGTTTTGCCCCAAGTCCTACGGGCTACTTACACATAGGCGGTTTAAGAACTGCACTTTACGGCTATCTTTATGCAAAAAAGCACGGTGGCGATTTTGTTTTGAGAATTGAAGATACTGACACCGCAAGATACGTTGATGGTTCGGTTGAAATAATATATAGTACCATGCGTGATTCAGGCATAATGTATGATGAAGGTCCAGACGTTGGTGGGGATTACGGTCCATATACCCAAAGTGAAAGAAAAGACCTTTACCTTGAATATGCAAAAAAATTAGTAGAACTTGGCGGTGCATATTATTGTTTCTGCACGCCCGAAAGAGTTGCTACCCTAAAAGACGAAGAAGGCAATACCCGTTATGACAAGCATTGCTTAAAACTTTCTAAAGAAGAAATTGAGCAAAAGATTAAAAACGGCGAACCTTACGTTATAAGACAAAATATCCCCGAAGAAAAAGGCGCAGGCACTTACCACGACCTTGTTTACGGCGATATCAGTGTTGACTACAAAGATATTGAAGACGGCATTTTGATTAAAAGCGACGGAATGCCCACTTATAACTTTGCAAACGTTATTGACGACCATTTAATGGGCATAACGCACGTTATCCGTGGAACGGAATATTTGTCTTCCACACCTAAATATAACCTTATGTATGACGCTTTCGGCTGGGAAAGACCGTTTTATATTCACCTTCCCCCGATTATGAAAGATCCGCAACATAAACTTTCTAAAAGAAATGGCGACGCAAGTTACGAAGACTTTATAAATAAAGGCTACGTAAAGGAAGCAATCGTTAACTATATAGCGCTTCTTGGTTGGAGTCCTAAAACTAACGTAGAAAAAATGAGTTTAGCAGAACTTTCTGAAGCGTTTTCGCTAGAAGGAGTAAGTAAATCACCTTCAATTTTTGACGACGTTAAGTGCAGGTGGCTATCGGGCGAATATATTAAAGAAATGGACTTTGAAAAATTTACCGCTTTGGCAACCCCTTTCCTTAAAAATAGCAAAGCCTACGGCAAATACGACAGCGCAAAACTATTAAACCTTGTAAAAGGCAGAATTCAAATTTTTAGCGAAATTCCGTCTAAAATTGACTTTTTAGAAGAATACGGCGAATTTGACCTTAATTTATTTGTAAACGAAAAACAAAAAGCGTCAATAGACGTTGCAAAAGAAATTCTTCCTAAAATCAAAGATAAACTCTTAAGTGTTACCGCTTGGGATAACTCCGCGCTTTTTACCGCTATGGTTGAATTATCTACTGAACTTGGACTTAAGAAGCAAGCAGTTTTATGGATAGCAAGAATTGCTATTACCGCAAAAGAATCAACCGCAGGTGGAGCAACCGAAATCGCTGAACTTTTAGGCAAGGAAGAAACCTTAAAAAGAATTGATTTCGCAACAGAACTTCTTAACAAGTAATAGCATTTATAAAAAGATAAACGTTTTATAAAAAAGAAAAAAGGCTTACGACTTCGTAAGCCTTTTTGTATAAAAAGAAAAAAATAAATATAATTTTGTACAAAATTCAACTAGCGCTAAAAATATTTTATTGCGCCATTGCCAAATTTACATAATTTTTTTGTCCGCGCAAGGAAAAGTATTTTTAATATAATCTTCTATGCCATTAGATATTTTTTCCGCCATTTTATAAATTAGCCCAAGCCTTGTAAGATTAAAAAGGTCGTAATTTTCTTTTGATTTACCCGCAACTACACCGATTATACTTACGTCCCCTATCTCCCCTAAATTTTTATTAACGCCCGTCCCTGGTTTAAGTCCTTTATTAACTACTCTAATATTTCCAACGTCATCTTTTAAGCCAACTGCCGCGTCAACGGCAACTAGTATTGAGTTTGGATGCATTTGTTTTAGATGTTTTTGAACGTTTTCTATTTCTTTTGCCGTTATCGGGTAATTAAGTGTGCCGTAAACATAAACACCCACCCCTTTCTTTTTTAGTAGCGTACCAACTAGCGGTCCAAGGCTATCACCTAGCACCAAATCACTGCCTATACATATAATTATAGGCGCAAGTTCTTTAGCGTTAAATTTTGTAATTGCGCAAGATATTCCGTTGGTCGTATAATCGTTAAATGCACTAAAAGTATAGTTTTCTATTTCCATATTATTATCACACCACTTATTATTTTAATCAAGTTAGTTATTGACCAAATTTTCAAAAAATATACCACAAACAAAAAAATGTTTCACGTGAAACATTGTTTTAGTCCGATTTGTTTCACATGAAACAAAATAATGTAAAAATGATAAAAAATCAACAATTTTTACCAAAAACACACTTAGCGCTCACAAAATTTTGGTTAAAAATGAAAGAATTTTATAGATGAAAGAAGTTAAAAAATACAACGTTTTATTTAAGCCTTGAAAATTTAATGTTTCCCGTGGAACAACAAAACCCTAAAAATTGCTCAAAACAACCTAAAAAATTTGCAGAAATTTTAAACTTCATTCTCGCTCAGAGCGTTTTAATGACAATTTTTAAATGCAAATTTGTAAAATTTACTATATTATTAAAGTTTTTTTGCGGTTTTTGGTTTTTTCTTAAATTAACTTTTTGTTTTATATTTTTGGCTTTTTCTTTTGTCTTTCTGTGAGAATAGTTCTACGTTTTTGGGATTTTGATGTGAGACAAATAGTTAAAAGGGAAAATCATTTTGTATAAAAATATAAGTGCACATATTGTTAGCGCGTTTTATTTTATATAAATTATTTAGCGTTTGTATGTTTTGCGCTTAAAAATATTTTAAGCGCTTTAAAATATTTGCATAAAATTCACAAAAATCGTTGTAATATTTTTTATAATAATGTATAATATTAATATATAATACTTTATTTTTTTGCTTTTATTTTGAATAAAACCCGTGTTTTCAAGGTTTGTTTAATTTTCGGCTTATATAATAATGTAAAAACACTAGGAGTAAATTTATTTTGGAAAAGAAAAAATCTAAAAAACTTTGGATAATACTTGCATTTATCTTCGTGGCAATTATGGCTTACTCATTAAATAGTTGCCTTAATTCCCCCACCGAAATTGATTATTCAGAGTTTTCTCAAATTATTGATGCATCAGTTGACGGTCTTGATTATGCTGATATCACTATGCTTGGCAATGATTCAGTATTATACAACGCGCTCAAGTACTATAATAACGGCGAAAAATTCGCAATCTACGACGTTGTTTTTGATTCATACGTTATTGATTTCAAAATCGCAATAGGAAATAAAGCATACACGACGTTTACCACTAACTATTCTCGTGTGTCTGATGCGGTTATTCTTCTTGAAACAAAACTCAATATGGCAGGTATTTCTTATACCTATACAAATCCTAACGCTGGCTCAATCTGGTCGTCTTTACTTCCTTTGGGGGGTAGCCTTTTAATTGCGCTAATATTCTTCCTTTTGATTATGCAAACTCAAGGCGGAACGAAGGGCGCTATGAATTTTGCTAAAACAAATGCTAGGCTTAACCACAATATTAAGGTTAGGTTTTCTGACGTTGCTGGCGCTGAAGAAGAAAAAGAAGAACTTGCCGAAGTTGTTGACTTCTTGAAGAGTCCTAAAAAATTCTCTGAACTTGGCGCAAGAATTCCTAAAGGCGTGCTATTAGTAGGGCCTCCCGGAACGGGTAAAACCTTGTTTGCAAAAGCAGTTGCTGGCGAAGCGGGTGTTCCGTTCTTCTCAATAAGCGGTTCTGACTTTGTTGAAATGTTCGTCGGCGTAGGCGCGTCTAGGGTAAGAGATTTATTTGACGTTGCTAAAAAGAGTATGCCTTGTATCGTCTTCATTGATGAAATTGACGCGGTAGGTCGTCAACGAGGTACTGGTATGGGTGGCGGACATGACGAAAGAGAGCAAACGCTTAACCAACTATTAGTACAAATGGACGGCTTTGAAACTAACGACGGCATTATCGTTATGGCAGCAACTAACCGTGCGGACATTTTAGACCCCGCTCTTTTAAGACCGGGTAGATTTGACCGTCAAATATATGTAAACGTTCCCGACGTTCGCGGTAGAGAAGCAATCCTAAAAGTTCACGCTAGAAACAAACCCTTAATGCCTGACGTAAACTTTAAGACTGTTGCGCGTATGACTAGCGGTTTTTCTGGTGCGGATTTAGAAAACCTTCTTAACGAAGCAGCAATTCTCGCTGCACGCGCAAATAGAAAATTCATAAGCAACAAAGACCTTTACGAAGGTATAAATAAAGTCCTTATAGGACCGCAAAAGAAATCAAGGCTGGTTACTGAAACTGATAAGAGAATTACCGCTTATCACGAAGCAGGCCACGCAATTCTTGCAAAATTATTACCTAACTGCGACCCCGTTCACGAAGTATCAATAATTCCGCGTGGTCAAGCGGCAGGTTATACTATGACTAGACCTGATAACGACGACAACCACTTAACTAAATCTAAACTGTTAGACGATATAGTTATGACGCTTGGCGGTAGGGTTGCCGAAGAAATAGTTATTAAAGATATTTCCGCTGGTGCATCTGGCGATATTCAAGCAGTAAGTAAACGCGCAAGGCTTATGGTTACCGAATGGGGTATGAGCGATAAGGTTGGACCTATATCATACGGCTCTGATAAAGAAATATTTATCGGTAGAGATATGGCTTCGCACGTTACGTATAGTGAAAAAACCGCATCAATTATAGACGAAGAAGTAACAAGCATAGTAGATAATGCGCTTAATAAAGCAAGAGAACTTCTTTCAAAGAACAAAAATACTCTTGACAATATGGCAAGGCTTTTAGTTGAAAGAGAAACTATCTTTAGCGAAGAAGTTGAAATGCTTATGGACGGAAAATCCGTAGAAGAAATTATGGCTTTTATGGACGAAAACGAAAAAGCACTTTCGCAAAATCCCTTTGAAAGAAAAACTAAAAACAAGGTTATAATCCCCGGCGACGGCGAAAAAAAAGAAAATTCTAACGAAACAGGCGCCGAATAAATAACTAAACTATTATTACGAGAGGAAAAATATGGGAAAAATTATAGCGTTTTCTAATCAAAAAGGCGGTGTTGGTAAAACTACCACTTGTGTTAACTTATCTAGTTACCTTGCTACCAAGGGTTACAAATGCCTTATAGTTGACCTTGACCCGCAAGGCAATGCGACAAGCGGTCTTGGCTTTGCAAAAAGCGACGTTAAAACTTCGGTTTATAACGTTATGATTGACGAAACTCCGCTTGCCGAAGCAGTAGTTAAAACTTGCGTTGATAATCTTGATTTGTTGCCTTCAAACATTGACCTTGCCGGCGCAGAAGTGGAACTTGTTTACGTAAAAAATAGAGAACAAGTTTTAAGAAAGGTCTTGGAAAAAGCAAAAGAACATTATGACTTTGTTACGATAGACTGTCCGCCTTCTTTGGGGTTACTTACCATAAACGCGCTTGCGGCGTCTGATACGGTGGTAATTCCTATACAAAGCGAATACTACGCGCTAGAAGGGTTAAGCCAACTTATGAACACTATAAGACTTGTTGTAAAACACCTTAACCCCGCATTAAAAATAGAAGGCGTAGTTCTAACAATGAACGATAGTAGGGCGCTAATTTCAAAGCAAATTTCGTCTGAAATTCGTAAGTTCTTTGGTAAACGTGTGTACGATACGGTTATTCCCAGAAACGTTCGTCTTGCCGAAGCACCAAGCCACGGCGTTCCCATAATGTTACACGATACTAAATGCACGGGCGCAAAAGCGTACCTTGCTTTCACGGAAGAATTTCTTTCAAAACAACCCGCAAAAATAAAGGGCGGAAAAAACTAAACGGAGAGATAAAAAATGGCAAACAACAGAGGTTTAGGAAAAGGGCTTTCAGCACTTTTTTCTGAAACGGAAGAAGATTACGGTAAAAGTTTGATTTTTGACGAAGAAAAGTCAGAAAGTAGTGGCGTTACTCAAGTTGAAGTAAGTTCAATTTTTGCAAACCCCAACCAACCTAGAAAAGCGTTTGATGAAACCGCACTTCGCGAACTTGCGGATTCTATTGCTAAACACGGCGTTATTATGCCGATTATCGTTAACAAGAGTGGCGATAGATATATGATTATCGCGGGGGAAAGAAGATTCCGCGCAAGTAAAATTGCAGGGCTTTCAACCGTTCCCGTAATAATTAAAAATTATAGCGAAAGACAAATTAAAGAAATTTCGCTTATTGAAAACTTACAAAGGGAAGACCTTAATCCTATTGAAGCGGCTAACGCAATGCGCGCGCTTATGAACGATTACGGCTTAACCCAAGAAGATTTGGCGGATAGAATAGGTAAATCACGTCCAGTTATTGCCAACACTTTAAGACTTTTATCGCTCACGCCCGAAGTTATTAAAATGGTTGAAAACGGCACGCTTTCGTCTGGTCACGCTAGAACCATTATTTCAATTCCACAAATGGACCAAAAAGCAATGGCAGATTGCGCTGTTAAAGAAGGTTTATCTGTTAGAGATTTAGAAAAGAAGGTTAAAGAATATTTCCTTCCGCCCGAAGAAAAAGAAAGAAGAAAAGCAAAGAAAGAACTTTCTTTAGAACTTAAAGAACTTATCTACGACATGCAAAGAACTTTCGGCACGAAAGTAAACGCTATCGGCAATGATAACAAGGGTAGAATATACATTGACTATTACACTAGGGACGATTTAGATAGACTTAGCGAAATAGTTGAATACTTAAAAAACAAAAAATAAATTACTGCTAAAAACAGTAGGCAAGCAAGCCCATAATTAGGCTTGCTTTCTTTTACGAAGGATATGCTAGAATTTACTGAAATAACCAAGGCTAATGCTTTAGAACTTAATAAATATTTTAATCAAACGGAAATAGAGTTTTGCGATATATCCGTGGGTACGCGATTTTTGTGGGGACACGAGTTTAAGGCGGAGTTCGCTATTTTTAACGACACTCTTATTTTGAAAGAAACCTCTAACGTTAGCGGAACGGTTTTTTATTACCCGATAGGAGCGGAC